>SPVA01000064.1 GCA_013530545.1 Acinetobacter lwoffii | reverse complement strand
TTTAATGAGTTCAGCAAATTTTCTGGCTGAAAAGCCTTCTTTTCTTGACTCAAGCATTAATGCAGTACGATCTTCAAAGTTAAGATGATGGTATGACAATTTTATATACTCCATAAACCTTTTAAATTAATTAGGTGGTTTATGTCGCACTTCAAGTTTTACTCTGCCCTCAGGAAATCCTGTTTGATAACGCTAAAACGATCATGATTGAACGGGATGCCTATCAGGAGGGGCAGCAAAAATGGAATCCCAAACTGCTCGACTGCGCCAAGAAGTACAGCTTTCGTCCTCGCGTATGTAAGTCCTATCGTGCACAGACCAAAGGCAAAGTTGAACGCTTTAATGGATACCTCAAATCAAGCTTTATTGTGCCATTGAAAGCAAGCCTGAAGACTTCGGGTTTACTGTTAGATGTTGATGTTGCCAATGCCCACATTGGCTGGTGGCTGCATGAAACCGCCAATCAGCGGATTCATGCCACCACGCAAGAAAAACCGGCTGTTCGACTGCAACAGGAGCAGCAAAGATTTACGCCATTACCGCAATCAGATACGGGTTCTGGCACTATACCTGTTGCAGCGGCACAGCATGTAATGCCCTACGAGAGTTTGCCGCATCCGTTATCGGTATATGAGCAGTTGCTAGGAGTTTCCTGATGAATCTGCAATACGACCGTATAGAGCAGCTTTGCCAGAAGCTCAGTCTGCATACAATTGCGTCACAATGGTCTCATCATGCGCAACAAACATTAGGTCAGGATGGAAGTTATGCCGACTTTGTTGAAGCCATGCTGATGCATGAATATGCTGCCAGGCAACAGCGCAGTCAGCAGGTACTGATGAAACTCTCAGGCCTGCCTCAAGTCAAAACCCTGGAAGGTTACGATTTTAATTATGGACTGGGTGCTCCCAAATCACAGGTGGTCGAGTTGTTCAACCTGAGCTTTATCCCGAGAGCAGAAAATGTGGTGTTTCTTGGTGCTAGCGGTGTAGGGAAAACGCATTTATCCATGGCATTAGGCTATAAGGCCATCATGAACAATGTCAAAACCAAGTTTATTACCGCCGCCGATCTCATGCTGCAACTCAGTACAGCCTATCAGCAAGGTAAATTGAAAACTTATATGCAACGCGTGATACTCGCCCCGAAATTACTGATTATCGATGAAATTGGTTATTTACCCTTTGGACGTGAAGAAGCGAATCTATTCTTTAACGTGATTGCCAAGGGTTATGAAAAAGCCAGTACGATATTGACGAGTAACTTACCATTTAGCCAATGGTCCAAATCCTTTGCAGATGATGTCACGTTGACCGCTGCGATGTTAGATCGGTTATTGCATCACTGTCATGTGGTACAAATATCGGGTGAGAGTTATCGTTTGAAGATAAAAAAGAATAGGGATTCAACCTCAGGTTGAAACTTAATACGAAATCAAGGGGGTCAATTTTACTTTGCCATTTGTAAGGTAAAAGGGGGGGCAATTTTAGAATGCCGTTGACAACGGCAAAGCTGTAGTAATGGCATAGATACACCTTGCAGCGACAAACTAGGTGTCAAAGCTGGGTAAGTGAATTACTAGACTTCACTGTATTTAGTTCTCAATTTTAAATTTTATTAAAGGAAGTATGAAAATCATACTTCCTTTTCAATCTGCTTCACAATAAAACTTTAGAGTTGAAGCAACAAATCAGATTTAAATCAGATTTGAAAAATAATTACGGTAGTTGCTGTCCTGTGGTAATAATTCTAATAAACGCTGTACCGCATCAATACGATCATGTGTTTGCCCAATAATCCGTAATAATTGATCGGTATCCTTTATTTGATAAATCAACTGGCTTAAACGGGCATCAAAACAATGTCTCCAAGTACTGAGTAAAGGGCTTTCTGATTTAGATAAAAAGCTACCTTTATATAGCGAGAATGTACTCGAAATAAGATTTGCATTTAATGATTGTTCAGCACGTAAAAAATCACATTGGACTTCACAGGTAAGCCTATAAATCCGAGCCTCAATTGAATGAGGTAATAGGCTACGAAGTTGTGAAAGCTCAGCCTTTAGGGTTTTTAGGCTGACATTACGCTCACCATAAAGGGCATAGTGTAACTCTTCTAAACCAATCCCGTACGGATACAAAGCTAAAATGCAAAGTATTTCAATTTGACGGTGAGTCAAGTTCAAAGTATGCCCATTAAATTGAACCCAGGGCGAACCTAGCGCTTTAATGTATAAAAAATTTTTCTGTTCAAATTTTATTGCTCGCTGTATTAAGTCTGCACAGCGCTCCACAGCAAGAATGCCTAGAGGGGTATGTTTTTTATATTTTGTGGAAAGATTGATAATGCCATGAAATTGACCTGAAGTCGGATCCCAGATAGGTGCTGCATAACAGACCCAATCACGAACGCTGTCCATTTGGTTTTCATGAGAATATACACAACTTGATGTTTGACTATTTAATGTCATACCAATCGCATTGGTCCCAACCGCCTGCGTTGACCAATGGCCACCTTCAATAAAATGTACCTGTTCAGCAGAAGAAAGCATCGCGGAACTACTCCAGGTCCATAACAGAGTACCATGGTGATCTGTAAGACCAATTGCCATATCGGAATCATCAGCAATTCTTAATAAATCGGCATAATTATGCTGAATAGAGCGGCGGAATAGGGAAGTCTGATCTTCTTGAGGCAAAGCCAAAACGGGTGCAGCCTGAACAATGTGCTGATTAATTAAATGTGTTGTTTGCAGCTTTTTTGCTGGTGCTGTATTGAACAGGTTCATATCATATTCCTTTATGATTAGACTGTAATATCTTTAAACTTCAGAAATCAGTTTCCAGATCTATACTCATTCAATCTTTTCTTACGTGTACCAAATCATTTTTTCTTGGATTCGTTAAATAACCTTTTTTGGGTTTTACCAGCCTTTTAGCTACTTTAAAAGTGTTGTTATGGACTGGAAATGACTATTTTTATCTGAAGTGTTAATAAAAGTAACCATTATGTTGATAAATAGGATCCTTTAAATGATGAAAATGTCATTCACGCACGTAGGGCACAGGTACAGCCTCACCATAATACTGGCGGTCAGCAAAATAACTCGATCGCACTAATGGTGCACTCCAAATATTCTTAAACTCTAAGTGCTCTCCATGAGTTTGATAATGTTTAAACTCTTGCAATGTAACAAAACGATGAATTGGCGCATGTGATTTGGATGGCTGTAGGTATTGGCCGATTGTGACATAATCAATTTGATAATCTTTCAAATCATTTAATAACGCAATAACCTCAGCTTCAATCTCTCCTAAACCCACCATCAAACCACATTTCGTTGGGATATCAGGGCAGTAGTGTTTAAATTTCTTAAGTAAATTCAATGAATGCTGATAGTCAGCGCCTGGTCGCATGGCTTTATACAGGCGTGGCACGGTTTCAATATTGTGATTAAAGACATCAGGTGGATTTTTGCTCAGAATTTTAAGTGCACTATCTGCGCGACCACGAAAATCAGGAACCAAAACTTCAATCAAAGTGTCTGGACTAGTTTGACGAATTTCTCGAATGCAATCTGCAAAATGCTGTGCACCGCCATCTTTTAAATCATCTCGGTCAACGGAAGTAATCACAACATACTTTAAGTTTAGATTCTTCACCGTTTCAGCCAAATGCAGTGGCTCGTTAATATCTAAGGCATTAGGACGGCCATGCGAGACATCACAGAATGGACAGCGTCGAGTACAGATATCTCCCATAATCATGAATGTTGCTGTTCCACTACCGAAACATTGCGGCAAGTTAGGACAAGCCGCTTCTTCGCAAACGGTATGTAGTTTTTGTTGTCTTAATAAATCCTTAATGATTTGGACTTCCTCAGGTCGACTAATTTTAGTCCGGATCCATTCTGGCTTTTTCGGTATCGTTTCCGTTGGAACAACTTTAATTGGAATACGCGCCATTTTTTTAGCGCCACGTAACTTCTTTCCAGTTAATACTGGGTTATTTAAATCCATTTCAAACACTCCGTCGTTTAAAATAATTAATATTGAGCCTGATATTAAATAAGCTGCTTTAAATGCATTAATAATATTAAAACAGGGCAAAAAACTTATCATATAAAACAAAGGTTGGTTAAAGGTTTGTTTTTGTATATAGCTGAATAATATTAAAAAATTTACAAATTTCTTAATTTTATAAACCATTGTTTTTAATGTTTATCTTATGTTTTTATGCATTATATTTTTTTAGTCTAATATGAAATTAAATAAAAATATTCTTATATAAATATACGATTTAAAAATCCAGTTATTCAACTTGGGATTTTCTTTTAAGCGTAGTTAATAAGGAATAAATATATGCAATTAACGGAAGAGCAATTGCTAGCAGCATACAAAAGAATGCGCGACATTCGTGAATTTGAGGATCGACTTCACGATGAAAACAATACAGGTGATATCCCAGGTTTCATCCACCTTTATAGCGGTGAGGAAGCTGTTGCCGTAGGGATCTGTGAAAATTTAACAGATAAGGACTTCATTACCTCAACACATCGTGGTCACGGACATTGTATTGCAAAGGGCTGTGACATTCACGCCATGATGCTAGAAATTTTTGGCAAAGATGATGGTTTGTGTCGTGGTAAAGGCGGCTCAATGCACATTGCGGACTTAGATAAAGGCATGCTCGGTGCAAACGGTATTGTGGGTGGTGGTCCACCTTTGGCTATTGGGGCAGCTTTAAGTGCTAAAACACTCAAAAATGGTGGGATTGGTCTATCTTTTACCGGTGATGGCGGTTCAAATCAGGGCTTAACTTTTGAAGCCATTAATATGGCTGTTGTGTTAAAGCTTCCTGTCATTTTTGTTTTTGAAAATAACGGTTTTGGTGAAGGTACTGCACATGATTATGCCGTAGGCAGTAAAGATATTGCAGGCCGAGCAGCAGGTTTTGGCTTACCCGCTGAAAAAGTAGATGGAACAGACTTTTTTGCTGTGTATGAGGTTGCACAAAAAGCCATTGAACGTGCCCGCCGTGGTGAAGGGCCGAGTGTGATTGAAACGGTAACCAACCGATTTTATGGACATTTTGAAGGTGATCCAGGGCTTATCCGTTCTAAAGAAGAACTGGATTATGTCAAAGAACATAAAGATCCATTGAAAATATTCCGCGAAAAAGTCAAAGACAAAATTGACGAAGCCAAGCTCGATGCGATTGACGCTCAGTCTAAAGCCAATGTAGACGATGCCGTTGCAAAGGCACGTGCAGCTAAGTACCCAGAAGCCTCTCAGTTACTTACCGATGTATACGTCTCTTACTAAAGGAATAGTAGAAAAATGCCAAATAAAAGTTATCGAAACGCGATTAAAGAAGCAATTGAATTAGAAATGCGCCGAGACCCAAGTGTCATTGTGGTCGGTGAAGATGTTCGTGGTGGACATGGTGGTAAAAATACCGATGATAATAAGCTGGAAGGTTTTGGCGGAGTACTTGGTGTAACCAAAGGCCTATGGACTGAATTTGGCTCTGAACGAGTCATTGATACGCCAATTACAGAATCGGCGATTATTGGTATGGCGGCAGGTGCTGCGGCTACAGGTTTAAGACCGGTAGCAGATTTAATGTTTATGGATTTTTATGGCGTGTGTTATGACATGCTTTATAACCAAGCGGCGAAATTCCGCTATATGTTTGGAGGGAAAGCTAAAGCGCCACTCGTTGTACGAGGCATGATCGGTGCAGGTTTTTCCGCAGCAGCGCAGCATTCTCAGTCGCCATATAACGTGTTTGCCTCAGTGCCTGGTTTAAAAGTGGTGGTGCCTTCAAGTGCCTATGATGTGAAAGGGTTATTGATTCAAGCCATTCGAGATGATGACCCAGTAGTCTTTTGTGAACACAAGTTATTGTACGACATTAAGGGCGAAGTACCAGATGAGGCCTACACTATTCCTTTTGGTGTCGCAAATTACACACGTGAAGGTACTGATATCACCATTATTGCCTTAAGTTTGATGGTGCATCGTGCCAATGAAGTCGCTGATAAGCTCGCAAAAGAAGGCATTTCGGTTGAAGTGGTTGACCCTAGAACCATTTCACCATTAGACGAAGATGGCATTTTAGAGTCAGTAGCTTCAACAGGTCGTGTGGTGATTGTAGATGAATCAGCAGCACGTTGTGGTTTCGGACATGATGTGGCTGCGCTTATTGCCCAGAAAGGCTTTCATTATCTTAAAGCACCAATCGAATTAGTCACTCCACCACACTCACCCGTACCATTTTCACCAGTACTAGAAAAAGAATGGCTACCTAGTGTAGAACGCATCGAACAGGCTGTACGCAAGACGTTGGAGGCTTAGGATGAGCGAAATTAAAACTTTAGAAATCCCAAAATGGGGTTTGTCCATGGAAGAGGGTACGATTGCCCAATGGCTGATTCAGGAAGGTACCCAATTTAGTAAAGGACAGGAAATTTGTGAAATTGAAACCACAAAAATCGTCAATGTATTGGAGGCACCTTTTGATGGCCTGCTACGAAAAATTATTGCTAACGATGGTGACACACTGGTCGTAGGTGGAATCATTGCAATTTGTGCAGACGCTCAAGTTTCCGATGCAGAAGTTGAAGCATTTGCACAGTCTTTAGGTGGAACACCTGCTGTAACTGAAAATAAAGCGGTAGCAGCGGTTCCTGAAAAAGTCGATGTGGCTCAAGTTGAAACCAAAGTACAAGCTGCTCCTAAACAGAACAGTGTTGGTAATGGATCAAAAGCGGTGACTCAGGGCGGATATTCTATTCCTGATGAGTTACAAGGCTACCAACAAAGCGATGATATTTTTGCAACGCCACATGCCTTGAAATTGGCTGAAAAGCATAATGTAAACTTGGCTCAGATTACGGGTTCTGGACGTGAAGGCCGTATCAGTGTTCAAGATATTCAGGCCGCAGTTCAAGCTGCTGGTGGTTCTTGGCCAGATGTACGTCATCAAGCCAGCACGAAAGCCGCGAAATCTAAAGCAGATGACAGTGATGTTCTAGCGACACCTGTTGCCCGCCGTTTGGCAAAACAATGGGGCATTAATTTGCATGATTGTCGCGCATCAGGTTCACGTGGACGAGTCTGTAAGGAAGATGTTGAAGCTGTATATCAACGGGAAAATCCTGTACAAGCTCAACATACTGAGTATGCGCATCCAACAGAGTCTGCAAAATTCACCACTGTAGCGATGAATGGTATGCGTAAAGCAATCGCTGCACGGCTACAAGCGGCAAAACGTAATGCACCACATTTTCGCTTAACGATAGACTTAAATGTTGAGTCGGTTCAGGTTTTGCGTCAGCAAATTAACAGTACTGTACCGCAAGTCAAACTGTCCATTAACGATATGCTGATTAAAGCTGCTGCTGCTGCACTGATTAAAGTTCCACAAGTTAATGTTCAGTTTGATGAAGAGAATCAGCAGATTTTACAGTTTGAACAGGCTGATATTTCGGTTGCTGTAGCCATCGAAAATGGACTGATCACGCCAATTATTAAAGCAGCGAACCGTAAATCTTTGGCGCAAATTTCCAATGATATGCGTGATCTGGCGACACGTGCCAAAACTGGAAAATTGGCACCTGATGAGTTTCAAGGGGGCAGTTTCAGTATTTCCAATTTGGGCATGCTTGGTATTCAACAGTTTGATGCCATTATTAACCCGCCTCAAGGTGCAATTCTAGCCTTAGGTGCAGCAGAGAAACGTGCTGTCGTTGAAAATGATGAGATTGTTGTTCGTGAAATGGTGACCGCAACATTGTCTTGTGATCATCGTGTCATTGATGGTGCGTTGGGTGCTCAATTCTTATCGGCATTGAAGCAGTTTGTCGAAAATCCTGCATTAATTTTGGTGTAGGAGGAATAGTCATGTCAGATACACAATTTGATCTTGTGGTTATTGGTGCTGGTCCTGGAGGATATGTCGCTGCGATTCGCGCAGCGCAACTGGGATTAAAAACGGCAATCGTTGAAAAACAACACTTAGGCGGAGTATGTCTTAATTGGGGATGCATTCCAACCAAGGCATTATTGAGCGGGGCTGTGCTTGCGCAGCAGTTCAAACATGCAGGGCAGTTTGGCTTTACGCTTAACGCGATTGATTTTGATATTCAAAAACTGGTCCATCATAGCAGACAGGTTTCTGAGCAACTGGTGCAAGGTATCAGTCAACTATTGAAAAAAAATCAAATCACTGTTTTTAACGCAGCAGCCCAGTTTATTGCCAAAGAGCAATTAGAGCTTACAGATGCGAATGGTCAAAAACAGCAGATTTCTGCACCGCATATTATTGTCGCAACAGGCGCACGTGCGGCCAATTTGCCTCATATTCCTGTAGATGGCCATCAGGTCTGGAGTTATAAAGAGGCTTTAGTTCCAGAACAATTACCAAAATCTTTACTGGTCATTGGTTCGGGTGCTATAGGCAGTGAGTTTGCAAGCCTATACCAAGACTTAGGCTGCCAAGTCACCTTGGTTGATATTGCAAAGCAGATTCTTCCTAGCGAAGACATTGAAGTTGCGAAGTATGTACAAAAGCAATTTGAACAGCAGGGTATGCAGGTTTTAACCGAAGCGACTGTAAAAAAAATAGAAACTGATCAGGCTCAAGTACATTGTCATATTGAAACTGCCACAGGTGTACAAATCATTACTGTTGAAAAGGTGCTTTCAGCTATTGGCGTGAAACCAAATGCTGAAAATCTTGGCCTAGAAGCTTTAGGTGTCGAATTAGAGAATGGTTTTATTAAAGTCGACTCATGGTGCAAAACTAATATTGTGGGCGTATATGCAATTGGCGATGTTGCAGGCGCACCGTGTTTGGCACACAAGGCCAGTCACGAGGCTATTCTTTGTGTGGAGAAAATTGCAGGTTTAGATCATGTACATGCTTTAGATCGTACACAAATTCCGGGCTGTATCTTTACCCATCCGCAAGTGGCCAGTATTGGTTTGACAGAACAGAAAGCGAAAGCTGCGGGCTTGAATATCAATGTGGGTAAGTTTCCTTTACAAGCGAATGGTAAAGCATTGGCTTTGGGCGATAGCGCAGGATTTGTTAAAACCATTTTTAGTCAGGAAACAGGTGAATTATTGGGTGCTCACATGGTTGGACATGAAGTCACCGAACACATTCAAGGGTTTGCCATCGCGAAATACCTAGAAGCTACAGATGAAAGCTTAGCGCAGGTCATTTTCCCTCATCCTACTTTGTCTGAGGCGATGCATGAGTCGGTCTTGTCGGCGATGCAACGTGCAATCCATATTTAAGGAGTCGCAACATGCCTAGAGGTTTAAACAATAAAGTTGCATTAATTACGGGTGCGGCACAAGGTATTGGACGCGGTATTGCCTTACGTTTAGCACAAGAAGGTGTTCATATTGGATTGGTCGATCTTCACCAAGAAAAGTTAAATACTGTTCAACAAGAGGTTGAAGCCTTTGGCGTAAAAGCCACCACATTTATTGCGGATATTTCAGATCCAATACAAATCAGTGACGCCATTAATCATGCAGAATCGACACTTAATGGCTTTGATATCATGATTAATAATGCAGGTATTGCACAAGTCAAAGCTTTGGCAGAAGTAACGCCGAGTGAATTTAACCAAATTATGAACATCAATGTCGGTGGTGTACTTTGGGGGATTCAAGCCGCAGCAAATAAATTTAAACAACGCCAACAGGCTGGAAAAATTATTAATGCATGCTCAATAGCAGGTCATGAAGGCTTTGCTTTACTCGGTGTTTATTCGGCAACTAAATTTGCAGTTCGTGCATTGACGCAAGCTGCGGCTAAAGAATATGCCAGTGTTGAAATTACTGTAAATAGTTATTGTCCGGGTGTTGTTGGTACAGACATGTGGGTCGAAATAGATCAGCGGTTCTCTGAAATTACAGGTGCACCAATTGGTCAAACGTATAAAAAATATGTAGATGGTATTGCTTTAGGACGTGCTGAAACACCAGATGACGTGGCTGCATTAGTTGCATTTTTAGCCAGCGAGGATGCAAACTATATTACAGGTCAGTCTATTTTGACAGATGGTGGAATGGTTTACCGTTAATATCAACATGAGGAATACACAATGAAAGCAGCTCGTTTTTATGATCGAGGGGATATTCGAATTGAAGATATCCCTGAACCGAAAGTACTTCCAGG
Organism: Acinetobacter lwoffii; assembly: GCA_013530545.1. Lineage (GTDB taxonomy): Bacteria > Pseudomonadota > Gammaproteobacteria > Pseudomonadales > Moraxellaceae > Acinetobacter > Acinetobacter lwoffii_G. The sequence continues at coordinate 1,712 of SPVA01000064.1, read as the reverse complement.
CACAGTTGGAATTCAAGTTGCATGGTGCGGTATTTGCGGTACAGATTTGCATGAATTCATGGAAGGCCCTATTTTTATTCCACCTTGTGGTCATCCACATCCAATTTCGGGAGAATCTGCACCTGTAACAATGGGACATGAATTTTCAGGCGTAGTTTATGCAGTTGGTGAGGGTGTAGACGATATCCAAATTGGACAACATGTCGTAGTTGAACCCTATATTATTGCGGATGATGTCCCGACTGGCCTGAATGATAAGTATCATTTATCAAAAAATATGAACTTTATTGGTTTAGGCGGACGTGGCGGCGGTCTTTCTGAAAAAATTGCAGTTCAACGACGTTGGGTACATCCTATTTCAAATGATATTCCCTTAGATCAGGCCGCATTGATAGAACCTTTATCTGTCGGTCATCATGCCTATGTCAGAAGTTGTGCAAAAGCTGGCGATATAGCACTGGTTGGTGGAGCAGGCCCTATAGGCTTACTTTTATCAGCCATTTTAAAGGCTAAAGGTCTCACGGTCATCATTACTGAATTGAGTGCAAAGCGTAAAGAAAAAGCGATAGAAGCGGGTGTTGCAGATTATGTGCTAGATCCATCTAAGGTTGATGTGGTCGCTGAAGTGATGAAAATTACGGAAGACCGTGGTGTTGATGTCGCTTTTGAATGTAGTAGTGTTAATAAAGTCATGGATACACTGGTGGCGGCGATGAAACCAACTGGTGTGGTCGTTATCGTTTCGATTTGGAGCCATCCTGCCACAATTAATGTGCATAGTGTGGTTATGAAAGAGCTAGATATTCGTGGCACGATTGCTTATGTAAATGACCATCAGGAAACCATCCGCTTAGTCGAGCAAGGTAAGATTAATCTAGAACCTTTTATTACCCAACGTATTGCATTAGATGATCTTGTTTCTAAAGGCTTTGAAACGCTGATTCATAATAATGAGTCTGCAGTAAAAATTATTGTTCATCCGTAGTAAAACCTAATTTTAACGACAAATTTGAATAAGCTAGAAATAAACTTTATGTAGCTATTTCTAATATCTTTAGCGATAGGGAGTGACCCTGTACTTACAGATTCATTCTCAAATTTACAGTGTTGAGTGCCAGTATGATTTTGATCATACAGCCTAGTAAAGATAGAAAATAAGTTTTTAAATAAACCATAGGGATATAGACTAAATTTTGCTAGGAGAGTGGTGGCAGCCCACCACCAATTAAAAGGTGTCTACAAAATCATTGGCTATTCAATAGGTTTAGTTTACTGTTTGGTATAAAATATTAGACTGAGGTTGGGGTTTTGAAAGCTACGATTTCTGTTTGGCTTTTTGGCATAAGACATACAAATATAAGCTTTCTACTTTTTCACGTGCCCATGGTGTGGTACGTAAAAATCGCAATGATGACTTAACACTTGGATCTATGCAAAAACATCTAATTTCAATTTTACGACTTAAGCCCTCAAAGCCACCGTAGTAATCTAATAATTCATCCAAAATGTCAGCAAGTTTTTTGCCGTGTAGAGGGTCATTGGAGGCGTTCATAATAGATCAACCATATTTTGGGAGGCCATCATTATAACCTGTGAACCGTACCGGGTTTGTCGGAGAGTCAATATTCTGAGAGACTATCCCGATGACAAAATTAAAATATACCCCTGAAATCAGAGAAAGAGCGGTTCAATTATTGATTGAATCTGAAAAA
>SPVA01000005.1 GCA_013530545.1 Acinetobacter lwoffii | reverse complement strand
AACAATGCAGGCATCATCCAGCTCGGTGAAGACCGTATTCAATTCGAGGGTGCAAAAAATGCCGCTCAAGGTGAAGTGATTTTATTCGCACGTCCAGATGAACTACGCATCCATGCACAGCCACACGACAATGCCATTCAGGCGACCTTCATTCGTGAATTATGGATCGCGGGTAAAGTAGTTGCTGAGCTAAATGACCGTCAAGGCAATCTGATTGAAATTTTACTGACGCCTGATGAAGCGAGAGCGCATCAATTCCGCCCAAATCAAACTGTTTGGTTAAGTGCGGTGAATTTGCATTTATTTGAAAACCAGGTCGCTTAAGATCAAAAGATGGGGCTTTAAAATGCCCCATCCTCTTCTAGGGTAAGAGAATTATGAATTTCCAACAATTAAGAATTATACGAGAAACGGTTAGACAAAACTTTAATTTAACTGAAGCTTCTGCTGCGCTTTATACTTCACAGTCCGGGGTAAGTAAGCATATTAAAGATCTGGAAGATGAACTGGGGGTGCAGTTATTTATCCGTAAAGGTAAACGTCTACTGGGCTTAACCGAACCAGGTCAGGCACTTTTAGGCATTGTGGAACGCATGCTGGTCGATGCCGACAATATCAAACGTCTGGCCGATGATTTCAATAAAGTCGATGAAGGCACATTGACGATTGCCACGACGCATACCCAGGCGCGTTATGTGTTGCCACCAATTGTCAGCCAATTCAAAAAAGAATTCCCTAAAGTACATTTGATTTTGCAACAGGCCAGCCCGATTGAAATCACGGAAATGCTACTGCAAGGTCAAGCGGATATCGGTATTGCGACCGAAGCACTCACCACTGAAGATAATCTGGCCAGCGTACCTTACTATAACTGGCAACACAGTATTATTACCCCGCAGAATCATCCACTGGCAAGCAAAGAACACGTGCTCATCGAAGATCTGGCGCACTACCCGATTATTACCTATCATGGTGGTTTTACCGGTCGCTCCAAGATTGATACCGCCTTTGAAGAAGCTGGTTTTGATGTAGATATTGTGATGTCCGCGCTTGATGCCGATGTCATCAAGACCTATGTAGAAATGAATATGGGCATCGGCATTGTCAACGATGTGGCCTATGACCCGGAGCGTGATTACCGTTTAAAGCAGATTGAAACCGATATTTTCGGCGTAAATACCACCTGGATTGCAGTACGTAAAGGTCATTTATTACGCGGTTATGGTTATGAGTTTATTTCTCTCTGCTCACCAGACGCAGATATTAAGGCACTGAAAAAAGTCGCCTATCCAGACGAATAAAGTGCAATATTTTAAGTTTTTAATCAAAGAGGCTACATCGCCTCTTTTTTATTTTTTGAGTAGATAAAGAATATAAATATCAAGCATAATCACGTGTATAATAAATTGAATTATACCAAGATGATTAATCATAAATTTGCTCTTTTCTCCATGGGCTTGTTTTTCTCCGGGTCAGGTTATGCAGCAGCGTTTGAACAATCTAATCAAAGTATCCAATCGTTTTTTGAAAAAAATCATTATGCTGAAGTTTCACTGGCGTGGGTTCGCCCCGATATCAGCGGTCAGGTACAACATACTGAAGAGCTGCAACAATTAGGCATCACCGATTTTTCAACAGGAAATCTTGCCCATAGTCAATGGATTTCCAATGTCGCATTAAAATTCCAGTTAAATCCTCAAGTGTCGTGGGGACTGATTTACGATCAGCCTTATTCTATAGATATCGCTTATCATTATGATCCTGTTTTTGCAGGTGCAGCGCTTCCAATTGAGGCTGCTACTATTCAGTTTGAGAGCCATAATTTGACCTCATTAATTGGCTTTCAACCAAACGATAACTGGAATTTTTATACAGGGCTAAGTTATCAAAGCTTAGAGGGAAATTTATATTTAGCCGGGCAGACATTTTATATATTCAATGGTTATCGGGCCACATTTGAACAAGATCCCGCTTGGGGTTGGCTTGCTGGAATCAGTTATCAGATTCCAGAATATTTTTTTAGAACCGCACTGACCTATCGTTCTGCAATCACTCATCACAATAAAACCACTGAATCGATTGTTGTCGGTACGAATCCAGCACCTTATACAGAAATTCAAACTCCACAGTCTGTGAACTTGGATTTTCAGACAGCTTTAACTGATCAAAATGCGCTCTACGGCACGCTGCGTTGGTCAAACTGGCAAAATTTCGTGATCCAGCCACCTAAATTTGGCGCTGTAATTGACTATGCGGCCTTACAGTTCCCTGAAGTAAAACCTTTTAGAATGATTGATTATCGTGAGGATCAATGGTCTGGCAAAATTGGACTTGCCCATCAATGGCCATCTTTTGGCATAAATTCGATCGAACTTTTATGGGATTCCGGTACAGGAAATCCGGCTTCAACATTAAATCCGAGTGATGGATATTGGGGCATCGGACTAGGCCATCTTTATAAGATCCAAGAGACCTGGGATATTGCTACAGGACTCTATTATTTAAAATTTCAGAAACCTGAGGTTGCAATATCTGATTCGCTTACTCCTCAAATAGCGGGTTTATCCGCTGTTTCTGACAATAGTGCCTGGATCGCAGGTTTGAAACTGGGTTACCACTTTTAAAATTGTTCTAAAAAAACAAAAAAACGAGCCGAAGCCCGTTTTTTTATGAGGTTAAATCTTAGAAGCGGAAGCTTACACCAAGTTTAGCGACTGGTAGCCATTCGTACTCATTGTCGTTACGAATATCATCTTCTTCCAACTGAACTTGTTGGTTAAAGTCAGCAATAACTCCAGGATTTGTAGGAGTAGCAACTCCACTTGAAGTTAAGTTAACTGTTGGATTTCCATTGTAGTAAGCACCAATTTCACCAAACACACCCCAACGATTAGTAATCGCTGGAGAGAAACCAATACCTAGGTAGGGTGCAATATTATTTTTATAAGATAGGTCACCACTAATACGTGCATCTCCTACTGCCTTGAATTCAACATCATTTACGGAGAAGGTTTCACCCGAACGAACTCGACGATCGATATCATATTGATTATCTACATAAGCTACACCAGCCGCCATATAGAACCAGTTTGCCCAAGGACGGATTTCAGCATTTAGGTAAGTCAGGTTATTGTCCATATCCAGGTCATAATCAGAACCATTGATTGATAAATCATCCGACCAGGAAATATCACCGCCATTATAACCTAAAGTGACGCCTACATATGGGTTAGCACTCCAGGAAATTGCCCCACCATAACCGGTAGTACCGACTTCAGCACGAACAGCTGCGGGTTTAAAGAAAGAAAAAGATGCCACACCTTCATCTGTTACGATTGTTTCATCAGCAGCCATGACAGATCCAGCTGTGGCAGCTAGAACGGATACTGCTAAAAGTTGATATAAAGCTTTCATTATTTCTCTCCTCAAAAGAACTTTTTTTCATCATTAGTTATTCGTGATGAGCTCAATATAAAGGACTTAAAAAATATTTTTTATTCACATTTTGCTCATCTTTTGTTATTTTTTGATACAAATTAATTTTTCTTGTTCAGAACCAAGCGTTTTCTAACACTTCTCCTACATTTCAACATAATGAAAAAGTACACTTATTACTTTAATAATTTCACGCTTTCTACACTTCTGGCTATTTTTCATCTATTTTTAGTGCTTTCAACTATTTTTCCTGCAATATAGTGTAAAATCTAGAAAATTTTTTTCTGGAAGGAAGATCATGTCGCAGCTTTCAACAATCATTGAACAAGCGTTTGAAGACCGTGCGAATTTTACAGCTGCAGATTGCTCTGCTGAAATTCGTCAAGCAGTAGAGGAAGTAATTGCTGGTCTAGACAATGGTACTTTACGTGTTGCTGAAAAAATCGATGGTGAATGGGTTGTTCACCAATGGATTAAAAAAGCGGTATTGTTATCATTTAAATTAAACGACAATAAACCAATGGAAGCTTGTGATCTTCGTTTCTATGACAAAGTAGAAACTAAATTCTCAGGTTGGACTGAAGAACAATTCAAGGCTGCTGGCGTACGTGTCGTACCACCTGCTGTCGCACGTAAAGGTTCTTTCCAGGCCAAAGGCGTGATCTTGATGCCTTCTTATGTCAACATCGGTGCTTATGTAGATGAAGGCACGATGGTTGATACCTGGGCAACTGTGGGTTCATGTGCGCAAATTGGTAAAAATGTTCACTTGTCAGGTGGCGTAGGTATTGGGGGGGTGCTTGAACCGCTTCAAGCAAATCCAACCATTATTGAAGATAACTGCTTTATCGGTGCACGTTCTGAAATCGTTGAAGGCGTAATCGTTGAAGAAGGCTCCGTGATTTCAATGGGCGTATTCATTGGTCAATCAACCAAGATTTATGACCGTGCCACTGGCGAAATCCACTACGGCCGTGTACCAGCAGGTTCTGTCGTTGTTGCGGGTAGCCTTCCGTCTAAATGCGGTACTTACAGCTTGTATGCTGCCATCATCGTGAAAAAAGTTGATGCACAAACTCGTTCTAAAACAAGCCTGAACGATCTATTACGCGAAGACTAAGATATCTTAACTTAGAGGACACATTCGTGTTCCTTGGAGCTTCAATCGCTCCTCGTCTCTACGATTAGTAATAATCGTAGGGATTTTTATTTTTATACCCGGTTATTTATTTTTCATTGGTTAGTTTTGTTATGAATACGCTTCGATCTTCCGCAATTCCTGTCTCTGATCCGTCTGCGGGTTTACGCATTACGGAGATTTTCTATTCATTGCAAGGTGAAGCCAATGCCGCAGGACTGCCAACAGTATTTATCCGTTTAACCGGTTGCCCATTGCGTTGTAGCTATTGTGATACCACCTATTCCTTTGAAGGTGGTGAGCGTCAGTCTCTAGACGATATTATCCAGACTACGCTTGATTTTAAAACGCCTTACGTCTGTGTGACCGGTGGTGAACCTCTGGCACAGCCCAATGCCCTGCCCCTGATGCAGCGACTGGCAGATTTAGGATGTCAGGTTTCACTTGAAACCAGTGGGGCTCTAGATGTGTCCAAAGTGGATTCACGTGTTTCCAAAGTTCTCGATTTAAAAACACCAACTTCAGGTGAAGTTGCACGGAATTTGCTTTCTAATCTCGATCATTTAACTGCACATGATCAAATCAAGTTTGTGATATGCAATCGTGAAGATTATGAATGGTCAAAGCAGCAGTTAGAACTGTACCAACTTCAAGACAAAGTGAGTACAGTTTGGTTTTCGCCTGCATTTGCGGTCGAAAAAGGTGCAGTTCAGTTACCACCACTGGCACGTGATTTGGCTCAGTGGATTTTAGAAGACCATCTCCCTGTTCGTTTCCAGTTACAGCTACACAAGTTGTTATGGAATGATGAAACTGGTCGTTAATTTTTTGTAAAGTATTTTTTTGGAGAATCAGCTTATGCGCCCTCGTGCCATTGTCCTGTTATCTGGCGGATTAGACTCAACAACATGTCTGGCTTGGGCACAGGCACGCTATGAATGTATCGCACTCAGTTTTCGATATGGTCAGCGTTCAACGACCGAGCTGGATGCAGCAAAAGCTTTAACGCAACGTGCGGGTGTGGAACATAGAGTGATCAATATTGATCTGGGTAATCTGGGTGGCTCAGCCCTTACCGATCATAGTATTGAGGTACCCGACCATGAACAGGCTGGCATTCCGATTACCTATGTTCCAGCACGTAATACTATCTTCTTGTCTTACGCCTTAGCAGCAGCTGAAGTATTCGAAGCTGAAGCGATTGTCATCGGAATTAATGCGGTTGATTACTCCGGTTATCCGGATTGCCGTCCGGAATTTATCGAGGCATTTGCCAACATGGCACGCCTTGCGACCAAGGTTGGCGTAGAGGGTCAGGCGCTCAAATTTGAAACACCTTTGTTACATTTATCCAAAGCAAATATCATTCGCTTAGGTATTGAACATGGCGTAGACTACAGTCAAACGGTGTCATGCTATCAAGCAGATGACCAAGGACGTGCCTGTGGCAAATGCGACAGTTGTCGTTTACGTAAACAGGGTTTTGCGGACGCAGGTGTTGAAGACCCGACACGTTATATACCGTAATAACAAGGTAGAGTTTATGAAGAATTTAAAATCAAGCATCGTGCTTTCAGCAATTGTTTCAGCTGCTGCTATGTTCGCAACTACGGCTCAAGCGGCTGATGACAAATTACAACAAGCTTATAAAAGCACCAATGTAAAATCTGCATTGATCAATGTTTGTAAAAATGAAACTGGCAAAAGCAAAAAATTGACATCTGCTGAAGTCAGCAAATATTGTGGTTGTGCTATTGAAGCAGATGGCAAATTAACCAATGCACAAAAATGGGAAATTCAAAGCACTATTAACCAGAAAAAAAGCCCAGGCACTTTAGCTTTTGTACAGAAGCAGAATAAAGATCTTCAAGCATGCTTTGGTCCACAGTTAACAGGCAAACTGAAAACATTGACTGAAGAAGCAATGAAATCAGCTCAAGCGGCACCAAAGAAATAAGATCTGATGATTCTTTGATAAAATAAGCCACTATAATAATGTGGCTTATTTTTTTGAAAAAATTTAAAGAAAACAGGAGTTTTTATGTCTGAAATTAGTTTGCTTGACCAGAATTTTCCTGCGACGACAGGGGAAATTAATTTAACCCAGTTAAATACAGAATGGCTGGTGATTTATTTTTATCCTAAAGATTCTACACCGGGCTGCACAACTCAGGCAGTAGGATTTTCCTGTTTAAAAGATCAGTTCGATGCTTTAAACACCACAATTCTTGGCGTATCCCGTGATTCGGTAAAAGCTCATCAGAACTTTACTGAAAAGCAGAACCTGAGTATTAACCTGATCAGCGATAAAGAAGAGGTGTTGTGCAATCACTTTGATGTGATTAAAGAAAAGAACATGTATGGTAAACAAGTTATGGGCATTGAGCGTTCGACTTTCATTTTCCATAACGGTCAACTGGTCAAAGAATACCGTAAGGTCAAAGCAGCAGGTCACGCAGAACAAGTTCTGGAAGATTTAAAAGCTTTGCAAGCTGCTTAATTGCATGCTTGTGTATAAATAGAAGCTCGAAATATTCGGGCTTTTTTACAATAAATGTCATATCATCAAGTATTTTATATTTACTCTAGTTCATTTCGCACTGTCCCGAAAGATGAAGATTCACTTTATCTCCTACCCCGGCAATTCCTTTTTTCATACCAAAATCCCTACGGTTAATCACGGCAGATGCCTGAACATCAAGCAGGTTGGCATTCGACATACTGGGTTTAAAGGTTGTTTCGAAAATCACAGGCTTGGTCACACCACGCAGGGTTAAATGACCTAAAACATTGTATTTGCCATTGCCTAAGTCTTTAAACTGGATACTTCTAAAAATTACAGTCTTATATTTTTCTACATAAAACAGGTCTTCGCCCAAAATCATATGTTTAAATAGCGGCTTACTAAAGCTTAAACTTTCCACATCCATGACCAGATGAGTTGAGGCATTTTGCGGTGCTTTAGCATCAAACTGCATCGTGGATTGAACCTGATTGAACTTGGCTTTAACTACAGTAAGACCCATCGACTTGATCTCAAAACCGACATCACTTTTAGGAGTTAACGTCCATGATCTTGCAAAAGACTGACTGGTCAAAGCTAAACAGATCGCTAGGCTAAGGAGCCCAGTTTTTATTGTTGTTTTCAATTTTAAATCCACCTTGTTTAATTTCTTATTGATCGGATTTAAGTACACGGCTTAATCTGAAATTAAATTTTCTTGTTTTTTGAGCGAACAGGTTTTCGTTATTTTTATACCAGTTTATTGAAGTTTTTGTAAAATCATTCATGACTAACGGACAAAATACTTGTGCTGATTTTTCTCTGATAAGTGGCCCTGCTAGGCTAGCAGGAGATTGTTTTCATCTTATAAAATTCTGATTTTAAAATTTTTTTATACCAGACAGATCGTTTATTTTAAGCTCAATATATATTGAAATATCTATGTGCTTGCAGTACTGAAAAGAGTTGTTTTCTGCGCTGACCATTCTCGATACCTATCTAAAATGACACGCTTGGTCAACTTCTTAACCGATCTATCGGCTTTTGTAGCCTGAATCAAATACTGAGGATTAATGACACCGCGACGCCCCACATGGTACAGGCAATAATAGCATCCAGTATTTTCCATGCTTTTGGATGCTGGAACCAAGGCGTCAGTATCTTTGCCCCATATCCCAAACTAAAGAAAAAGAACCAGGAAGCACAGACAGCACCTAAAGCAAACCACCATTTTCCTAAGGCGTATTGGGTTGAAATTGATCCAATCAATATGACTGTGTCTAAGTAAACATGCGGATTTAGCCAGGTAAAAGCCAGGCAGATCATCAGTACTTGTAGAAAATGCTCTGTTAGCTGATCACTTGGTGCTAAAACCTCTGTTGATTTAAATGCGCTGATCGCATGGTGCAAACCATAATAAAATAGGAATCCTGCGCCAATATATTTAGAAAATATAACAATATCCGGATAATGTTCAATGACGCGCGCAAAGCCCAGTACGCCAAGCAGAATTAAAATGGAATCAGACAAGGCACAAATCACACAGACCCAGAACACATGCTGTTGTTTTAAACCTTGTTTTAATACAAAAGCATTCTGTGCACCGATACTGATAATCAGGCTCATTCCCACAGCAAAACCACTCACCATATAACTGAACATCACATTCCCCTTTTTTGAATAAATGAATTATTCAACAAAATGGATGCGATTAATTAAAACTAAGTTAATATCAATTTAACTAAATTATTTTTAGATAACAGATATGCTGAATGCGAAACAATGTGATGCTTTTTACGCAGTTGCAAAAACGGGAAGTTTCGATCTGGCTGCCGAGCAGCTAAATATTACTGCCTCGGCAGTGACCCTTCGTGTTCAAAGTCTGGAAAAAAAATTGGGACAATTGCTTCTGGTGAGAGATCGGCCTTGCCGCGTGACCCAATCAGGACAAACTTTATTGCATTATTTACAGCATCAACGTTTGCTAGAACAGAATCTGATGCAGGATCTGGGTGGACAGCTGCAACATGAAGGTTTCTACTGCCTGAATATTGCCACCAATGCTGATTCACTCGCGACCTGGCTATTACCAACCTTACAAACCCAGCTGATCCAGCATAAAATTGTGCTGCATTTTCAGGTAGATGATCAATCACAGACTCATCATCTGTTAGAAGCAGGTCTCGTCAATGCCTGTTTGAGTACTGAAGCCAAGGCAATGAAAGGTTGCCGGGCTGAGTTGATCGGACAGATGCAGTATCGTCTGGTCGCCACCCCTGACTTTTCCCGAAACTGGTTTCATCAAGGGGTACATCGGGATGCGCTACGCCTTGCCCCTGCCATTATTTTTAATGAAAAAGACCAACTCCATACCCAATTTATTCAGCACGAATTTGGCCTGAACCTTGCTCAATATCCTCATTTCTTTATTCCATCGACCCATGCGTTTTTTGATGCGATTGTCATGGGTCTAGGATATGGCTGGCTGCCGGACTATCAAACCAGGGATTTGCTGGAGTCAGGTGAACTGCTTGAACTTTCGAGTGAGATGCGAATTGAAGTACCCTTGTATTGGCATCACTGGAAAGAACAGTCGTCTGCCCTGGAAATTTTAGGCGAATGTTTGAAACAGCATGCTCAAACTACCATGAATCAACCCATAACAACCTGATACTTTTAAACTAGATTGGTTTTATCATTCTGGGCAAATTTTTCACTGAGTTGCTGATAGGTCGTGGTTTTTTGGAAATTCTCTAGAAAATCAATTGTGCCTTGTGGAAATTTATCCCGTTGAATTTCGCCACGATAATAAGCTTCACGCATCGGCGTGGCGGATAAGGCATCTTCAAGACTGTCAAGTTCGACCATTTCCCATTCTGGAAAAAACTTTAAATAATAAGAAGAATCATCTTTAAAGTGCCCAATCAGCCCAACTTTGGCATCCGGTTCAATAACCTGATTCACCAGCGATTTCACCAGTTTTTGCCATTTTTCATCATTATAAACATCAATGACTTCTACAAATTTGATCCGAGCCCGATCTTCTGGACTAAAATTTGACAGGATCATGGCTTCACGCTCCGAAGCCAAGAATGGATTTTTGATATTGCGTTCATTTTGCGCAGAGCCGAGAGCCAAAATCACATGTTGACTGTGTTGCAGGGCAATGTTAATCGTTTGCATGTGTGCCAGATGAAAAGGCTGAAAACGGCCAATGAAAACCAGATAATCAAATGTATATTTCATAAGGGATCAGTTTTTTATGACTCATGAGTTGTGCTGTCCCAATAAATATGCGACATAATCATTCCCATAAAATCAAATTAAGTTTTAAAGCAAGGATAGTACGATGACACTGAGCTGTATTCAACAACCTCATGAGCATTTGAATGCGAATTTAGAACATGGTGTACTCACTTTAGCCATCAATCGCCCGGAAGCGAAAAATGCGTTATATAGCGAGCTGTATCTCTGGATTGCGAAAGCCTTGGATGAAGCTGATCAGGCACCTGAAGTTCGTGTAGTTGTATTACGTGGTCAGGATGCAGACTTTAGTGCGGGCAATGATATGCAGGATTTTATGAAATCTGCCGCGAAGAAAGGTCAGGCACCTGCTGCTGAAGGCCCGCCATTTGTTTTACTGAAATCTGCCGCAAAATTTTCCAAGCCATTGATTGCAGCCGTGCGTGGTGTTGCAATCGGCATTGGCGTGACAATTTTACTGCATTGTGATCTGGTTTATAGTGACAATACTACTCTGTTCCAGATTCCATTTGTCAGTTTGGGTCTATCGCCTGAAGGCGCATCAAGCAAATTACTGATTCAACAGGCAGGCTATCATAAAGCAGCTGAATTATTGCTGACTGCGCAAAAATTCAATAGCGAAAAAGCGCTCGACGCAGGTCTGGTGAATAGCATTGAAGAAGATGTTTACACTAAAGCAGCAGCACAAGCTGCCCAGCTCTCTGCCCTGCCATTAGCATCACTGGTGCAATCCAAAGCCTTGATGAAACACAATGTGAATGAAATTGTGGAATGGATTGACCATGAAGCAGAAATTTTCATGCAGCGTGTAGGCTCGCCAGAAATGCTGGAAGCGGTTCAAGCGTTTATGCAAAAACGTAAACCTGACTTCACACAATTCAACTAATTTTCAAACTTATGAGTTCAACGAGGTGGTTTAGACTGCCTCAATCTTTTATTTTTCCAAGAATCTGAATATGCCAAATCAAAACTCTCAAAACTCTTCCGAAACAACAGATAGTTCAAATCCAGAAAAGAAACGTTATTACGAACCTACACCTCAAGATATAGATGTCGATAATTTTCGTAAAGTGATTGAAAGTCGACGTTCAGTGCGTAAATTTACCAAAAAGCCAATTCCTGTCGAAGTGCTGGATGCCTGTCTGGATCTGGCGTTGTTGGCACCAAATTCGTCGAACTTGCAGCCTTGGACTTTTTATGTGGTACAAAATCCGGGCAAGAAAAAACGTCTGGTCAAAGCCTGTATGAGTCAACTGGCAGCTAAAACTGCTTCTGAGCTAATTGTCTGTATCGCACGTACCGATCGTATCGATGAAATGGCGAAACGTAATGTGAATGAATTTCCATTTCCTGAAGCACCGCCCGCGATTAAGAAATACTATAAATATATTCCTTACAACTATAAGACTGGTTATCTGAATGCTTTTGGTAACTTTAAGAAAGTGGCTTTCAAAGTTGCCCGTACACTGGACAAACAAATGCCAGTGTCTGCTTTCAGCCCAGCTGATGCGAAACTGTGGGCGACCAAAACAACGGCGCTCGCTTGTGAAAATCTGGTCTTAGCTTTACGTGCTTATGGTTTTGACAGCTGTAAAATTCTGAAATTAAATGATGAACAGTATCCGGTCATGGTAATTGGTGCAGGTGAACGTGCCGAAGATGGAGTATTCTTCCCTCAGTACCGTTTTGATCGTGAGCTGTTTATTCAGAAGGTTTAATAGCAGCTATAGAAAAACAAAGCCTTAAGTTCTACCTCATTTGGTGATATGGATATCGCGCTTAGGCAGAGATTCAAGAATGAATTTCTGCCTAACACATAATTTTGCTTATCCTATGCAATATATTTTTCGTTCTTTAAAGCCCTATCAGCCTGCAAACAGAGAGTGAAGTCTTCACGCTATATGAAAGCTATGTCATCTTAAAAATGCCAGTAAATAATCAAAACCTATGAATAGTGGGTTCTTAATTTCCGATAATCAACCCAGTTACAATGAAACCCGACGGGTACACGTACCTGTAAATGAATGGTTGCAATCGGCCCTTCAGCCATATGCTGTGCATCCAGAATCACCACTTTGGATGGGCGTCCATCTAAAGCATGAACATAAGACATCAGCCAGCCATCATTTTCAGCTTGCGCCCCTTCCCGTGCGACGAATATCACCTCTCCTGTCACCCAATTCTCTCCAAAAGAATAGCTTTCTGAATTGCCAGTTTCCACATCATGGCTCAAAAGAGTATTGCTGCTGACATGAGAAGGATCATCAAACTCGCCAAAGGAAATAGTGTAGACATAGCGATAAGGCCGCCCGGTATAAGCTTCATTAATCCGTGGGAATTCCTGTTTCATCTCGGATAATATCGTCCGAGCCACTTTTCCAGTGCCATGTTCAAAAATGAACCGCTCCAGCCGAATATCCTGATCTTCAATCGGTCCCTGAATCGAACTGACCAATGCTTTGGGGTGCACCACCGCATCCATAACCACATCACCAGAATCCAGCTCATAAGCATTCACGGTATGAAAAATAAAACAGGGATCAATCTCATACCAGCGAATATCTATTGCCTTACCGCCAAAAGGCAATATACCAATGCGTGCCTGCCGTTTTGGATTCCATTGATATGGCAACATTGAACCCTTTAAAGCACTGCATACAGAAAAGTTAACATTCAGGTCCAGAATCAGAACCTGGGATCTGGTAATAGCACAATCATGAATCATCGGACCATGTTTCACTGGAATGTCGACGTGATGTTTCAATTTTCCTGTGGAATCTATCTGTAGATAAAAAACTTTGTTCTGACTTAAAGCATCATAACAAATCGCATGAATATCGCCCGTTTCAGGATCAATATGCGGATGGGCAGTAAATGGAAAATCCTGATCATCTTCAAACAAATGATGTCGTTTTGACTCCAGTGCAGCATTCAACTCAACTGGATATGCACCCGCTTCTACCAGTGCCCAGATTTTTCCGGCAAAGTGGATAACATTGGTATTGACTGCATCCGCGACACCTCGCGTTTTACCGGGAATTTGTGGTCGATGAAGTTTTTTCTGCACACTGGCAGAACCGATATAACTGCTTTTATACCAATGTGCCTCACCACCCTTCAGTCTGAGCGCATGCAACATGCCATCGCCCGTAAACCAGTGATAGTTGCGTGGGTTTTTGACTGTAATAGGATTTGGACCAATCCGCATTAATGCACCATCCAGTTCTGCAGGAATCTGCCCTTCAACCTTTAAATCTGTGGAAAAGTGTTCCTGCCGCTCTGGTGCAAATATACCTTCCAGATAGGGATTATCTGGCGAATATGGAATGCGCTGATGCAGGATTTCTGTACCGTACTGGATAGATTTACTGAGGGTATTCTTAAGCGCACTGCTCAGCGGTTTTGGCCACGGCATTGTTATTTTCCTTATTATATTTTTTCTTTGGATTATTCTGGAAGAAATGATAATAACAAAAGCAGGTCGGCTGGTTTCTGAATCTAGATTAACGGCGCGCTAAGTTAAACGCGCCGCAGCAGAGTATCAATTTTAGACTTTGATATCCAGAAGCTGAATAAATTCAAAGGCTGGCTCTTCATAAGGATGACTTTCTTTCAGCGCCTTGGCCACTTCGACTGCCTTTTCATCCGGCACCAGAATTTCTACCCGCCATTCTTGTACCTGTTCCAGTTTACCCACTTCACCAATATGAGGATCTGCACCTTCCTGCGGCTTAAACTGTCCGGTTCCTAAAACCTGCCAGGCACAGTCCGTATACTCACCAATGCCGCCTGCCCCTGCTGCAAATATCGCATTCTTGGTGTCTTCCAAATTTTCATCCGGTACGTAATAAATCAGCTTTAACATATATTCCTTCCTGCAATTCAGATACTTGTCGTATTGTTAAGGGCTTGGGTAATCATCTTCAATGCAGGATTTTGGGAATTCTTGTTAAATGTTGCATACAAGCCCAGTTTTGGCAGTGCCTGATCAGTCTGGACAATTTTCACATGATCATTCAAAAACCGCAGTAAATATTCAGGCGCAAAACTAAAGCCCATTCCCATATTGGTCAGATTGATGTGTTGCAAGACATTGGTCACCCACAACAGCTGTTCATGCTCAAGCTGATCAATGCAGAGTAGTCTATCCAGCTTTTCATAAAATACTGGTGAAGCATTCTGCTCACACATAATTATATTATGGTTTTTTAGTTCCTGTAATTTCAGGATTCGATCTGTAGAATGTAAGTGCTGAGCGGCTATCAGATAAATTTGCTCGGTTAATAAATGAATATTCTCAAAATCTGGATGGTCCAGATGAAAGCGGGTAATACATAAATCCAGTTCAGCATTTTTTAGCCGCTGAATCTGTTCCATACAGGTCAGGCTATGCAGATGGATTTTTAAGTCCGGCATGGTTTTTTTAAGCTGGGCCAGAATCTGTGGCATCACTTTTATTTCTGCGACATTCAGGAAGCCAATGTGAATCTGGTTATTTTTCTGCTGCGCAACCTGACGCGCTGCTGCTACTGCCAGTTTAGCATTTTCCAGTGCTTTTTCGGCATAGATCTGAAAAGCCTGCCCTTCATCGGTGAGTTTGACCTTTCTGGATGAACGATCAAACAGCATGACGCCTACTTCCTGCTCCAGATCCTTAATTTACTGGCTTAATGACGGCTGAGCGGTAAACAGTTTTTCGGCAGCCTTGGTAAAACTTTGTTGCTGCGCCACAGTAATAAAATAGCGTAAATGTCGAAGTTCCATAGCCTGCCCGGTTTCTGATCAGGTCAGCATCTTAAGATTATGACCCACGTATTGCAAATAAGAATAGGTCGATAGTTTATATGAATATCGCTATATCAACAGATCCTGTTTTACTAGACTGCCTGATTATATAGATAGCTTGTTCTTCACCTATACACATGGAGTCTTGTATGACACAACACTATGACACTGATGTTCTGATCATTGGTACCGGTCCTGCAGGTTCAACATTAGGTTTGGCTTTGGCGAATTATGGTATCAAGGTACAACTGTTTACCCAGTTTAGCTGGCTGGCCAATAGTCCGCGTGCCCATATTACCAATCAGCGTGCCATGGAAGTATTACGTGATTTAGGTATTGAAGAACAGGTTAAAGAGATTGCAACACCATGGGAACAGATGGGTGAAAGCCTGATTACCACCAGTCTGGTCAGCGAAGAAATCGCCCGTTTAAGTGCATGGGGTACCGGTGATGAACGTCATGGTGACTATATCCAAGGCAGTCCATGTCCATTAGTCGATCTGATTCAGCCAAAAATGGAAGCTTTACTGGTGAAAAATGCCGGTGAACGTGGTGCAATTTATAACTTCAATACTGAATACCTGTCACATGTACTGCTACTTTCCTGAACCGCATTACCAATACTGAATTTAGCTTAAGAGCAAAATATCTGGTGGGTATGGATGGTGCTAAATCTCGTGTATTGGAACAGCTCGGCTTGCCACTGGAAGGTGTCATGGCACGTGCCGGTACAGTGTATGTGACCTTTAAAGCTGATTTGACTAAATATGTACAGCACCGTCCTGCGATTCTGCAATGGATCGTGAATCCTGAAGCCAGCTTTGGCGATCTCGGTATGGGATTGTTACGTGCCATTACGCCATGGCATGAATGGATTATGGGTTGGGGCTTTGACGTTTCCAAAGGCGAACCACAAGTGACTGAAGAACAGGTACGTGCCCGCCTGAATGCCTTTGTCGGTGCAAAAGTTGAAGAAGTCGAAATCCAGAAATTGTCGTACTGGTATGTGAACCAGACCTGGGCAACTGAATATTCTAAAGGTCGCGTATTCTGCGGTGGTGATGCGGTACACCGTCATCCACCATCGAGTGGCCTAGGTTCAAATACCTGCATGCAGGATGCCTTTAACCTAGGCTGGAAACTAGCATACGCGGTAAAAGGCTGGGCTGCACCTTCCCTGCTGGATTCCTATACGACTGAGCGTGCACCGGTCGGCAAGCAAATTGTGGCGCGAGCGAATCAATCACGTTTTGATTATAAATACCTGAAAGAAGTCTTTGGTTTTGACAATGGTGTGACTACACAAAAACAAATGCTGGAACGTATTTTTTCGGAAGATGAGCAAGGTGCTGAAATCCGCCAGAAATTGTTCAAAGCATTAGCAGTAAAAAATTATGAGTTTAATGCGCAAGGTATAGAGTTAAATCAGCGCTATACCTCCAATGCAGTCATTAGCGAAGCTGAGCCTGAAAGATTTGAGCGTGATCAGCAGCTTTATCTGCAAGCAACAACACGTCCGGGTGCTAAAGTGCCACATACCTGGCTGGTTAATACCAATGGTCAAAAGCAGTCCACTCTGGATATTACCGGTAAAGGTCGTTTTATCCTGCTGACTGGTTTATCGGGTAAAGGCTGGAAACAGGCGACCGAATCACTGAACTTACCTTATTTGGATGTCATTCAAATTGGGGCACGTGATTACCGAGATGTGTATGGCACCTGGAATGCCAAGTCTGAAATTCATGAATCTGGCGCAATTTGGCGTTATCAGGACAGTACCAATAAAGCTTTTGATTATGAAAATACGTTAAAGGCGGTATTGAAGCAGGTTCAATTGGTTATTTAAATTATAAAGCCACCTTAATGGTGGCTTTCTTAAAGCTGATGATCAAGAACCCTGCAGCAAGTAACTGCCCACGACGAACAATATTTGTAGTCCTACAACAATACAAAACAACATCCAGCCTTTCTGACGCATTGCCGCCTTATCCATTATTCTAAGTGTTTTAGCCATGTCATCACCTCATCTTTGAGAATTGATACTGAACCGATCTATTCCATCTTTCTTTTATAGTGCAATAAAGTTGTGCATAAAACATACCATAGCACTTTATATACAATATAAAAGCAAAATCTAAACCAACTCAGCAGGAAGAAAAAAATTAAAAAATCAGAATGCTTAAAAAGCAAAAATCCACCAAATTGGTGGTTGAATAATCCTATGTTAGTGAATTTATTTTAATTTTTCCATACAGTAAAATTAAGATACTATTTAAAAACAATATTTATAATAAAAAATTCATTCACCTTGTTTTAATTTCCAAGATGAGAATAAAAACACGGACATTGTACCAGTCAAATTCACTGCTAATTCTGCATGTCTTGGAGAAGGTTTAAAGTTTATTTTACCTTGCCCATGAGCATCACCCACTTTATTTCTCAATGATCCTAAATCTTCAATGATGGAACTACATCCTCCGAGAATTTGTTTGAAAGTCTGCTCCGTATGTTGAGATGGAGCAAGGTTTAATTCTTTACTCACCAATCTATACAGTTGATTTATATCTGGAGCATTGCCATAACCGACTTCGTATTCATCAAGAATATATTTGCAGGTCGATTCTAAAAGTGTTCGAGCTAATGTAATCGCACCTTCGGGATCTGTACTTCTTCGCTCTAATGCTTTCTGCCATATTTGATGTATATAATCCGAGCTTAATTCAGCAATCTTCAACTGTACTACCTGATCCAATGGAGGAACATCTAGACTTTCTAATACATTAAAGAATTCTTTAAATTCCGAATAAATATAATTTTCACGTTCAGCGTAAGATTCAAAATCCCACTTAATCCTAGCTTCAAATTCATCTAATGTGCGTGTGTCTTTAATAAAAAATGGAATATATTCATAAAAGTTTTTAAATGTCAGTAACTCTTGTCTAAGCTGCATAAATGCCTCTGAAGAACCTTTTTCATAAGTATCAGTAGCTCTAGCTATTAGCAATTCTTGTAAAAGTAAAACTTTTTCAATTAAATCGGATATTTGAGGACTCTTTATTCATTTTTTAATCTTTTTCAATTCTATATCTAATCACCTATAAATCTATAATTTGCTTATTAAAAAAGCCCCTTTCGGGGCTTTTTTAATTCTTGATTATATCAATTAGCCAATAAATTTACGTGCATTACGGAACATGCGTAACCAAGCACCATCCTGATCCCAGCCTTCTGGTTTCCATGAATGCTGGATCGCGCGGAAGTTACGTTCAGGGTGCGGCATCATAATCGTTGCACGGCCATCCTGAGACGTTACACCGGTAATACCTTCTGGTGAACCATTCGGGTTCAACGGATATTGTTCAGTTGCATTGCCATGGCTATCTACATAACGTAAAACCACCTGATTCGATGCATTCAATGCAGCAAAGTTTTCCGCAGTTGCAACTGCACGACCTTCACCATGCGCCACAGCGATCGGCAGAATCGAACCTTGCATGTCTTGCAACAAGACTGAATTCGATTTTTCCACACGAACGTTCACTGCACGTGCTTCAAATACTTCAGACGTATTGCGATGGAAACGTGGCCAAGCATCCGCACCCGGAATTAATGGAGCCAATTGAGACAACATTTGACAGCCGTTACAGATACCCAGCGAGAAGGTTTCTTGACGGTTGAAGAATTTCTCAAACTGGTCACGCAATTTAGCATTGAACAATACGGATTTCGCCCAGCCCCCACCAGCGCCCATCACGTCCCCATACGAGAAGCCACCACACGTCACCAGACCTTCGAAATCATCCAGGCTGATACGACCTGCCAGCAAGTCACTCATGTGGACGTCAACGGTATTGAAACCGACTTTGTCGAAAGCTGCCGCCATTTCAATATGACCATTCACACCCTGCTCACGCAGAATTGCCATATTTGGACGACGCAAGTTAATGAAAGGTGCTTCAATCGCTTCATTCAAGTCGAATGTTGGTTGGGCGATAATACCTTTGTGCGCTTTATCAGTAATTAAGGCAAATTCCTGATCTGCAGTTTGTACGTTGTCACGTAGGCGCTGGATTTGATGAGAAACTTCAGTCCATGCCACTTGCAGGTCAGCACGTTCAAGTACCAGACCATTGATAGACAATTGGTCCGTATTGTTTACACTACCAACCACTGCAATTGCATCTTTAAGCGTAGATGCTGCAACTTCAGCTTGTAATGCTTCCCAATCTGCTTTCGAGATTTGCAGCACTGCACCAATCTCTTCAGCAAATAGGCTTGCAGTTGATTGATCTTCTAGAGCAACACCCAGACGTGATGCGAACATCATTTCTGCAACAGTCGCCAATAAACCACCATCACCGATGTCATGATATGCTTTGATTAAGCCACGGTTGTTCCAGTCTTGAACCAATGCGAAAAATGCTTTGAAGTCATCGAAACTGTCGACATCAGGCGTCACTGAACCGATTGCTTTATACACCTGCGCCAGAATCGAACCACCTAGACGGAACTGACCTTTAGACAGATCAATACGAACCAATATAGATTCAATATCTTTCAGTTCAGGAGTCAATGTTTGACGCACATCAGTCACTGGCGCAAATGCAGTGATCACGCCCGACATTGGAGAAGTCACAGACTTGTCTTCACCTTCATCATTCCAGGTGGTACGCATAGACAATGAGTCTTTACCGACTGGAATCGCGATACCCAGTGCAGGACACATTTCCATACCGATGGCTTTCACGCCTTCGAACAATGCCTGATCTTCGCCCGGTTGACCCGCAGCAGCCATCCAATTTGCAGACAATTTGATATCACTGATTTTTTCAATCTTCGCAGACATGATGTTCGAGATTGATTCAGCAACTGATAAACGTGCTGATGCAGCAGGATTCAACAAGGCTACTGGAGGACGTTCACCCATTGCCATCGCTTCACCGGTGTAACCGACAAGGCTTGTTGTAGTCACAGCAGCATCCGCGACAGGAACCTGCCAGCGACCTACCATCTGATCACGCGCGACCATACCGGTAATCGAACGGTCACCAATACTGATCAGGAACGATTTAGAAGCAACAGTCGGGTTTTTAAGAACGCGATAAATCGCATCTTTCAGATCTGTGACTTTAGCCGCGTCAAAATCATCGCCTTTGCGTTCAATCGTTTCATAAGTACGGCTCATACGTGGAGTACCACCAAGCATCACCTGCATTGGCATATCCACCGGCTTGTTGCCGAATAATGGATCTTCAACGGTTAAGTGACGTGCTTCAGTCGCCTCACCCAGTACTGCAAACGGACAACGTTCACGTGCACAGATTGACTCAAATAATTCTAAAGAAGATGGACTAATCGCCAATACATAACGCTCTTGCGCTTCGTTTGACCAGATTTCCATTGGAGACATGCCAGGTTCTAAAGATGGAATCTTACGAAGATCCAGCACTGCACCTAACTCATGATCATTCACCAGTTCAGGCATGGCATTTGATACACCACCCGCACCCACGTCATGTACAGACACGATTGGGTTGTGGTCTTCCATGCGCCAGCAAGTATCGATCACTTCTTGGCAACGGCGTTCCATTTCCGGGTTTTCACGTTGTACCGAAGCAAAATCAAGGTTCTCGCCCAATTTACCACTATCTACAGAAGATGCAGCACCACCGCCCAGACCGATCAGCATGGCTGGACCACCGAGTACGATCAACAAGTCGCCCGGTAAGATCGGATCTTTTTCAACGTGATCTGGACGGATATTTCCGTAACCACCCGCGATCATGATTGGCTTATGGAAACCTTTAACATCGCCATTGACGTTTTGTTCAAAAGTACGGAAGTAACCGTTTAAAGCTGGGCGACCAAATTCATTGTTGAATGCAGCACCACCCAATGGGCCTTCAATCATGATTTGTAACGGCGAGGCCATACGCGATGGCTTGCCGTAGTTTTCTTCCCAAGGCTGTTCAAAGCCTGGAATATTCAGGTTAGATACCGTGAAGCCGGTTAAACCTGCTTTAGGCTTACCACCACGACCGGTTGCACCTTCATCACGGATTTCACCGCCTGAACCTGTCGCTGCACCAGCAAATGGCGCAATCGCAGTTGGGTGGTTATGGGTTTCCACTTTCATCAGGATATGCGCGGCTTGGCTCTTGTATTTATAAACCTGATGGCCGTTGTCTTCTTGAGTTGGATAAAAACGCTGGGTATCCGAACCAACAATCACCGAAGCGTTGTCTTTATAAGCTGACAATACATCTGTTGGTGATTCTTTATAGGTGTTCTTGATCATCTGGAACAAGGATAATGGCTGAACTTCACCATCAATCGTCCATTCTGAACCGAAGATTTTATGACGGCAATGCTCAGAGTTGGCTTGCGCAAACATCATCAGTTCGATGTCATTCGGATTACGACCCAGCGTGATGAAAGCCTCAGTCAGGTAGTCAATTTCGTCCATTGATAATGCAAAACCAAACTCGTTGTTGGCTTTTACCAGTGCTTCTTTACCTTCACCCAGAATATCAATCGAGTTTAGTGGTTTTGGCGCCGTTTCCACAAATAATACCGCAGCATCTTCAATCGCATTGAATACGCTTTCGGTCATACGGTCGTGAAGTACTTGCAATGCTTCTTTAGAAAGCTCTTTTACGCCCTTCAAAGTAAATAAAACGCCGCGTTCAAGTCGATGAACCGGCGTATTACAGTTTTTGAAAATATCCGTCGCTTTAGAGGACCAAGGAGAGATGGTTCCGACGCGCGGTGTGACTAAAATCTGGATTTCATCACTTGCAGCCTGGTGCAATTTAAAAGATTGACCATCGTTGAGAAGCTGTAAAGCTGATTGCTGTTGTTGCTCGCTGAGCGCTTGGTCAAAGAGGTAGACCCATTGACTTTCAATTGATTGAACAGAACTAATTGACGTCAAACGCGATAATAGTTGAGTTTTCTTAAAAGAAGAATGTGCGGGTGCACCGGCAACGATAAACATGCTGATTTTGGCTCCACGGGATGGTCTGAACAACCATGCCACAATGTGACTTGAGAGAGCGCATATTCTACTGTGAAATAAGGAAATCGGCTAGATGCTAAATCAGAAAACTACGTCTAAAATATCCTGGACTTTTAAAATATTTCGTTTATTTTCAGTCAGGAAAATTGAATGTAGTCGCACAGGTTAACACATTTTTTTCAAGAAAAATCAAAACCGCTTCAGAATAATTTTCTGCATAAAAATTGTATTATTTTTCAACAACAATCGGGACAAAATCAAATTCAGGTTTTATTGTCATGACCTGCCAAAACTCCGATTTAGGCCAAAATGAAATACTTGATTACAAGATTTCATGAAGTCGTATTTTTTGCAGACTGTTTTTAATTCTTTTGAGTGACTCCTAACTTTGACTTCTAAGATTAGAAAACTGGTTAAAGATCTTCTGCCTTTATGAAATACAAAGAGCAATTCTCCGCTCGTCTCCGCCATTACAGCATCCGACAAAAATTACTCCGCCATATAAATGAGTAATTAATAATGAGTGGTATTTTAATTTGACATCATCTGCGGGGGAAAAACCGGACATCCATTCTCACCTTCTAAAAGAATAAAAATAAAGTTTCTTATTTAGGCCTTTTATTTTTTTATATTTGATTTTTATCTTCTCAGATCATAATTAAGCGAAATTTACTCATCTAAAAGACCAAAAAATATATCGACAAAATCCCCCACCATATCCAATATTTTGAAATTTCATCATTTATTCATGAGCTCTATTATGCGTAAAAAACACAATATAAATAGCAAAATACCACTTATATTTATGAGGAAATTTACCAGGAATTATGAGGCCTATATAAAAAAATAATGAAGAAATGATTAATAATAAAATTTTGTTACCTTTTTATTTAATCCATATTCTCAAGTTTTATTTAACTCGAAAAATTTAAAATAAATATTTGTAATTACTGAAAAAATATCTAAAATTTTATTTTTTATTCAACTAATAGAGGAACAGATTTACACGTCTATATCAGCTTAGAATCTTACCAAATAGACACTTCATCAGTAAATTTGATGATTTTATGTTAAGCTCTAGCCGAATTGCTGAGGAAATGTCCAAATTCTGGGCCTGGCAATGGTTTTTCCTTTCTGCTGTAGAGATGAATATAAATTCTATATTCGGACACTAATTTTTTGATGTTCTATAGCTTCACTGCTCTGTCTATTTTAGAGCCTTAATCTGTCACCAATGATTTAATTTTCAAAAACAAAAGGTGACCCGCTTAAGGAGTATGTATGTTTCAATTCACTAGTACAGCAACTGTACTATTGATGGTGCTTTTCTATGGCATCACCTTTTTACTATCGTTACGTATTAAACAGAAAAATGAAAATGTCGATGGCTACATGGTCTCAAATGGCTCCATCGGATTTGGAATGTCTGCGGCCAGTATGACCGCCACCTGGATCTGGGCCGCATCGTTTTATGCAGCAGCTTCATCCGGATATACATACGGCGTTTCCGGTGCCCTCCACTATGGTTTGTGGGGTGCGCTGATGATTTTATTTATCTATCCCTTTGGCAAGCGCTTTCGTGAACTGGCGCCTAATGCACATACTTTGGCAGAAATCATGCATGCCCGGCATGGCAATCAAAGCCAGATGATTCTGGCGGGTTCCAATATTGTGGGTAGCGTGATCAGCCTGATGGTGAACTTTACCGCTGCCGGGGCACTGGTTGAGATTTTATCTCCTTTAAGCTTTATCCATGGCGTGCTGATTACCGGTATCGGTGTGCTGTCCTATACCCTCTGGTCGGGCTTCCGTTCTTCGGTGTTTACCGATTTTGGTCAACTGGTGGCGATGATTGTCGCGGCTGTGATCATTATTCCAACCTTGTTCTTCACCTTAGGTGGACCTTCCCTGTTTCAAAGCGGGATTCATCACCTGCAGCCGGAACAGCTGGATTTTTTCTCTAAAACAGCCTTTCTGGAACAAGGTGCACCATTTTTTGTTGCCGTATTGGCCTACGCGATTGGTAATCAGACCATTGCCCAGCGCCTGTTTGCAGTCCGTGAAGACCTGATCAAACCGAGTTTTATCACTGCAACCATTGGTTATGCTGCAATTGTTATTGGTCTAGGCATGCTGGGGTTATTGGCACTATTTGCAGGTATTCAGCCCATTGATGGCAACCTGAATAACCTGATTCCGCAAATGGCAGCGACTTATCTTTCTCCATTTATGGTCGCGCTTTTATTCATCATGGTGATTGGAGCCCTGTCTTCTACCGCTGACTCGGATCTGTCTGCCCTGTCTGCGATTGTCATGACGGACATTTATGGCAAACAGATTGCGAAAAACCGTCCTGATCCAAAGAAAATGCTGTTTATTGGCCGTATGACCATGATCGTTGCCACCATGCTGGGGATTGTGATTGCCACCTTGAAGTTTGACATTTTGTCGATGCTGATTTTTGTGGGTGCGCTTTGGGGCTCTATTGTATTCCCGGTAATTGTTAGTCTGTATTGGGACAAGGTGAATGCCCGGGCCTTTAACTGGTCAGTGGGCCTCGCATTTTTCAGCTTTCTGATAGTACGTTTTGAATGGCTTCCGATCCAGGGATTGATCGCACTTGGCTTTGAACTCGTTGCGACCCTGGGGATTGGTGTGGTGCTGGGTTTGATGACCTTTGGTTTCTTCGGCAAGAAAGTGGGTCTGGTCGTTGGCATATTGGCCAGTATTGGCTTCATGCCATGGACCATCGGCTTCTTGCGTGAATACGGCACCTTGTTAAGCTCACTGACAGCGTATGGCAGTAGTGCGCTGGTATGTACTGTGTTGACGCTATTCTACAGCAAAGAAAAATTTGATTTTAAGCAAATCAACAAGATGGTGATTGAATTTCACCAGCTATCTGAGAAAAGTAAATAAGGAGATTTCAGATGACAAGTCAATTATTGACTCTATATGTACTTTTTTGGCCTTTGGTGGCAAGCCTGGTCTTGTTCACGATTTGTCTGAATGTCTATAAAGACACACAACAGGCCAAGAAAAATGGCGAAGAGCTAATTTGATTCTTCATCCTAAACAAAAAGCAGGCTATTGAGTCTGCTTTTTATTGTTCATTTGATGATTTCGATTTTTAATTCTCAGTCTTTTCCAGCTGACTAAAATAACAATAGGGAGCATGACAATTCATGTCGCACTGCCCTAGTGCAGGAGCTAGTTTTTTGGCATGATGCAAATAGTGGATCACTGAATAATGATAAATGACTCAAATGCGTTGGTTAGAACTGCTTTCGACAGTTCGGATTGGTAGTAAAAAGCAGAGCACTGAACTGGCACGAAGCCCGTTTCATAAAGATTATGACCGTATTATTTTTTCGCAAAGCTTCCGGCAGTTAAACCGCAAAACCCAAGTCCATCCACTGACCCAGCACGATGGTATTCATACCCGTTTGACCCATTCGCTAGAAGTCTCCTGTATTGGCCGTTCACTGGGTATGCTGGCTGCAGAAAAAATCAAAGATAATTTACCTGCCTGGATTTCTCCGGCTGATGTCGGTGCCATCATTCAGGCCGCCTGTCTGGCGCATGATATTGGTAACCCGCCTTTTGGTCATGCCGGTGAATACGCTATTCGGGAATGGTTTGACGATGCTTCTCATACCGACTTTTTAAAAGATTTGAGTCCTGAACAGGAAGCCGATGTACGCCAGTTTGAAGGCAATGCTCAAGGCCTGCGCCTGCTGACCAAGATTGATTATCATCCCTATGATGGCGGCATGCGCCTGACCTATGCCACGCTCGGCGCCTATCTTAAATACCCATGGCTCTCTGAGGCGATTGACCCGACTGGTAACACCCCGGCCAGCCGACGTCCAAAATTTGGTTGTTACCAGTCTGAAAAAGAAATTTTGCAGGAAATTGCTGAACAGCTAGGTCTAATCCAGCTTGGTGAATATCATTATTGTCGTCATCCACTGACCTATCTTTTAGAAGCTGCGGATGATATCTGCTATGCCCTGATTGATCTGGAAGATGGTATTAGCCTGAATATGCTCAGTTACACCGAAGTCGAGCCAGTTTTCCTGAACTTGCTGGGAGAATATGGCACACCTGAAGAAATCAACCTGCCTAATACCACCTGGCAACAAAAAATTGCCGCCTTACGTGGCCGGGTCATGAAACGTCTGGTAGATGAAGTCACTACGGCCTTTGCCCGACATCAACAGGAAATTTTGATGGGTCAACTACAAGGCTCATTGCTGGGTTATTGTAGTGCCGACATTGAGATTGGCATTAACCGGGCCAAAGAACTGGCGCGAGACAAAATCTTCGAACATCCGCAAAAAGCCGGTCTGGAAATTATCGCGCATCAAAGTCTGCAAACGATTCTGGATGCCTTTATTCCACTGACCACGCCGCACAAAACTTTAAGCTTTAAAGAGCAGCGTTTGATGGCTATTTTAAAACGCTCGGGTGCGCAGTTTAGCGCTGATCATTATGACAACATTATGCAGGTGCTAGATATTGTCTCCAAGTTTTCTGATCATCAGGCCTATAATCTGGCGCAGGAACTGCATGGCAATAAAGCCGGGTTACTCTAATGTGAACGAGCGCCTGATGATAATCTCAGAAAAATCACTGCTTTTGAATGATAGAGTTTTGCCTTTATCGAAAATGCTGACTACCATGCCTGTATTAAATTTGAGTATATAAAAAATGATTGGATGCCTGATTGGGGAAGTGCTGGCACTTGAAGCGCCTACTGTTTTATTAAATGTAAACGGCGTAGGTTATGAGATTGACACTCCTTTAACCACTTTCTGTCAGTTGCAAAAAGGCCAGAAAATTACCCTGTGGACCCATCTGGCTGTTCGTGAAGATGCCCAGTTACTTTATGGCTTTATCAATACGCAGGAAAAAACCATTTTCCGTACCTTATTAAAGGTGAATGGCGTAGGTCCGAAAATGGCGCTTGGTATTCTTTCAACTTTAAGTGTGGAAATGCTGATCCATACCGTTGAACATGAAGATATCAACACTCTGGTTAAAGTTCCGGGAGTGGGTAAAAAGACTGCAGAACGCCTGATGATTGAATTGCGTGACCGCTTTAAAGCCATGGCTTCAGGTGCTGCGCCAAGTAATTCAACTGCACCACAAATTCAGTTTATGGGCAATTCAGCCGTGGCTGAAGCGGAAGCTGCATTACAGTCGTTAGGCTATAAACCTGCTGAAGCACAAAAACTGGTGAATGCTGCCAAAGGTGAATTTACTGAAGCCAGCGATATTATCCGCGCGGCATTAAAGTCGATGAATAAATAAATCGTAGTCCACCATCAACCTGAATTTGATAAATGTATGGCGACAAGGATGTCGCCCGTTGAACTGGGGTGTAGGACACACCCTCAGTTCAACAAAAGATTTTTGTTACTTTTGATCTTTCAAAAGTAAAACAACGCCTACACAATGGCAGCTAAACACAAATCATTATTTGAGGCTGTTTCCACAGCATCAAACAGCTTCGATAAAGAGATTAAGTTAATAGATATGCAAGACCGTCTTATCAGTGGTTCTGAAAAACCCGAAGATCATTTCGATCGCGCCATCCGCCCGACTTCCCTCGATGACTACATCGGTCAGCCGGTGGTTCGTGAGCAGATGGAAATTTTCATTGGCGCAGCCCGTGGCCGTGAAGAGGCCCTCGATCACACCCTGATCTTTGGCCCGCCAGGTCTGGGTAAAACGACATTGGCCAATATTATTGCCCGAGAAATGGGTGACTTCTGGCCCGGTACTAGAACGTGCTGGTGATTTGGCAGCGATGCTAACGAATCTGGAAGAAGGCGATGTCCTGTTTATTGACGAGATTCACCGTCTTTCACCCGTGATTGAAGAAATCCTGTATCCGGCGATGGAAGATTATCAACTCGATATCATGATTGGTGAAGGCCCTGCTGCGCGCTCGATTAAACTGGATTTACCTCCATTTACCTTGGTAGCAGCCACCACACGTGCCGGTCTACTCACCTCTCCGCTGCGTGACCGTTTCGGAATCGTGCAACGTTTAGAGTTTTATTCGGTTGAAGATTTAACCCATATTGTCAAACGTTCAGCCAATTTGATGGATGTACCGATGACTGGAGATGGCGCAAAAGAAATTGCCCGTCGCTCACGAGGTACACCGCGTATTGCTAACCGTTTATTGCGTCGAGTTCGTGATTACGCTCAGGTCAAAGGTACCGGTGAGATCAATCAGGATATGGCCCAACGTGCTTTGGACATGCTCAAAGTCGATAAAGATGGTTTAGATACACTCGACCGCCGTTATTTATCAATGTTGCTTGAGCGTTTTGATGGTGGTCCTGCTGGCGTAGAAGCCTTGGCAGCAGCGGTACGTTGGAGGATGTCATTGAGCCTTACCTGATTCAGCAAGGTTATGTAATGCGAACTGCACGTGGTCGTATTGCCACCAATATGGCGTATTTGCAGTTTGGGATGGCACCGCCTGAACCGAAAGATAAGTGATTTAAAAAAGCAGCTTAGGCTGCTTTTTACTTAATTAAAGGATTCATCGGAATGTATAATTTCGGTCATAAAAATAAGCAAATCATTTATTTTCTTTGCTAGATCTTCTGTTTTTTCTTTGGTTTCCGCTTTACTTTCAAGAGTGGATAAAATAGAAAGCACTAGACGATTAATAAGCTCTATTTTTTCACTAAATTGATAGTGATTTTTGCTCTTATTATTTAAAATCAAAAACAAATGTAACGAAATCGCGCCAAGCTTATTAAAATCTTCATCCAATTGCTCATTGAAAGTGTCAAAGAATTTATCATAACTATTTTCTACCTTAGATTAGCATTTGAAGTGCAACACCATGTTGTTGCCATAATACCTGACTCGGACTTTTAAAGCCGAGTCTTTTTCTTGGGCGATGATTCAAACGTTGAGTGATTTCTGAGATATAT
>SPVA01000051.1 GCA_013530545.1 Acinetobacter lwoffii | reverse complement strand
CTGTTAACGCCAATCGCCAAAGCTTATTTGACCGACAAGGCACTGGATTCTGCACTGGAAGCGCAAATGTGCTTCGGTGGTCATGGCTATATCCGTGAATGGGGCATGGAACAGTGTATTCGTGACCTGCGTATTTCACAGATTTATGAAGGCACCAATGGCGTGCAGGCGATTGACCTGATTGGGCGTAAAACCACCAAATGTAATGGGACTTATATCGCGGAATATATTGCTGAAATCCGTGAATTTGCCCAAAATTTAGATGATTCATTGACGATTAAAACGGCGACATTAGAAGCCTGCCAGCAACTTGAAGATATCACCAAATTCATCGTCGAGCAGTCTAAGCTGAACCCTGATTTTGCCAACGCGATTGCTGTCGATTATTTACATGCGGTTGGGCTACTAAGTTTCGTGTATATGTATGCGCGGATTAGCAAAGCCGCTGCAGCCAAAGACGACAGCTACTTCCAGAACAAACTGGTACTGGCCAACTATTATGTGGCCAAAATACTTCCGGATTTGAGTGCACGAATCCAACGTATTCAAGCCGGTGCGGAACTGGTGATGCAGTTGCCTGAAGACTATTTTACCGCACAGGCTTAACCCGCAATGATTGCGAAGGACCAGCCCTACAGCGCTTTGGCTATGTAGGGTTGATAACAATGATGAAAAAGGATGAAACTAAAATGATCGTAATTGTAGATGCAGTACGTACCGCGATGGGCGGCTTTCAAGGTTCATTGTCAAGCTGTACCGCGCCAGATTTGGGTGCTGTGGTGATCAAGGAAGCAGTGGCACGTGCAGGATTGGCGGCCAATGATATTGATGAAGTGATCATGGGCTGCGTACTACCAGCCGGTTTAAAACAGGGTCCGGCACGTCAGGCCATGCGTCAGGCAGGTCTACCGGATTCAACTGGTGCGACCACCATCAATAAAATTTGTGGTTCTGGCATGAAAGCCGTGATGCAGGCAGCAGATGCGATCAAGGCCGGTTCAGCAGAGATTGTAGTTGCAGGCGGGATGGAATCCATGTCGAATGCGCCATATTTAATGGACAAGGCACGTGCCGGTTTCCGTATGGGGCATGGAAAAGTCATTGATCACATGTTCCAGGAAGGTCTGGAAGATGCGGAAACCGGTCTGTCGATGGGAATTCTTGCTCAGGAAATGGCGGATAAAAAGGGCTATACCCGTGAGCAGCAGGATGACTATGCAATTGGCTCATTAAATAAAGCGGTCACGGCCGTTCAGCAAGGCTTCTTTAAAGATGAAATCGTGCCAGTCAATGTCAGTAGCCGTAAAGGCGATGTGGTAGTAGAGCAGGATGAACAGCCTTTAAATGCCAAGGTTGACAAAATTCCAACCTTGCGTCCAGCGTTCAAAAAAGACGGCACCATTACTGCGGCAAATGCCAGCTCCATTTCTGATGGTGCTTCGGCACTGGTGATTACCTCGAGTGAAATTGCCGCGCAGCGCAACTTAAAGCCGTTGGCTAATATTGTGGCCTATGCCAGCCATTCGCAGCATCCATCAGAATTTACCATTGCGCCAGTTGGTGCGATTGGGGTTGGGATGCTCAGGATGTCGATCTTTGGGAAATCAATGAAGCTTTTGCCATGGTGACCATGTTGGCCATTGATGGCTTTAAACTTGATCCAGCGAAAGTGAACATTAATGGCGGTGCTTGTGCACTTGGTCATCCACTGGGTTCTTCTGGTTCCCGTATCATTGTGACCCTGATTCATGCTTTAAAACGTACTGGCGGCAAGAAAGGCATTGCATCTTTATGTATCGGTGGTGGGGAAGCGACTGCGATTGCTGTGGAACTGGTTTAAGCCCATCCTAAATCGTATATTTAGGTAGCAAACTCAATACTGATTCATTCAAAAGTTGCTGCTCTTGGTTCGCCAGGAGCAGGGATTCTTTAAATCATATTAATTTTTAAAATACACAATAAAATCCATATTTTCAGACTTTGCTGATCCGATTCCATCTATATTTTTACTATAAAAACGCCAATCTCAACTTTTTAAGTCATTGAAATGAGAAGGACATAACCTCACTTTAATTTCGACCAAGAAAATAAAATTACAGTTATGTCCATTGAAGAATTTATCATCTTTGTCTATTTAATTATAGATGAGCTATATCCAATTGTTGTTAATAAACCACTCAGAACTCGTGGCTTTCCACCCGCTCTTACCGATATTGAAATTATCACAATGCAAATTGTGGGTGAATTCCTTGGAATGGATACAGATAAAAGTATCTGGATGTATTTTAAAAACAACTGGTTAGCTTGGTTTCCAAAACTGGGATCATATCCTAATTTTTGTAAACATTGTGCAAACTTATGGCAGATCAATCAGAAAATCATAGCTCGCTTAACTACATATTATGGTCAGGATAATATTCATTTTATTGATGGATTTCCTATTCCTGTCTGTCGCTATAGTCGAGCAAAAAGACATAAAAACTTCAAAGAACATGCAGGCTTTAGTTATTGTGCAGCTCAACAGGAAAAATACTATGGTTTTAAGGGACATATCGTGATTAATTTTGATGGTATGGTCACAGGCTACACTTTTGCCCTGGCGAATGTTGATGAGCGTGATATTGCACCAGAAATTACAACACACATTCATGGATTATTGGGAGCAGATAAAGGCTATTTAAGACCAAGCTTAATCGAATACTATAAATTTCAATATGTTGATTTACAGACACCATTTAGAAAGAATATGCTTGATCTCAGACCTAAAGAATCAATGAGAGTGTTGATGAAGGCTAGAAGAAAAATTGAGACCGTCATTGGCCAGTTGGTAGATCGCTTTAATATCCAAAAAGTAAGAGCAAAAGATTTATGGCATTTATCACATCGCTTTATCAGAAAGATTCTGTCACACACCGTCTGCGTTGTTTTGAATAAGAAGCTTGGCCATTCGCCAATTCAACTCGAAAAACTCATTTTAAGTTGAGATTGGCGTTATAAAAATTACTTTTTAAATTATTTAAAAACTTTTTCCAGCACATGCCGGTGAATAAATCGTAACTTGTCTTTAACTGCTTCGCTCAGTTTGAAGGGGTAGGCATCTTCCAGACCCATACAACGGTTTAAGGCATTCAGATTAAAGGTCAAGGTAACCCAGTTTTCCAGAATATGTTCAAAATCCTGTCCACCAATCGGGCATTCTTTAAAATCCATACTGGCCAGATAGCTGCCATTTCCTTCGACACGCATACCACCATAGTAGGCAGTTTCCAGTGTTTCCATCATATGCAGATAATGTGCCCAGGTTTCTGCCCAGTCTTCCCAGGGATGGGCGGTGGCATAAGCACTGATATACTTTTCCTGCCAGTTGATTGGTGCGCCTTCGTTATAATGGCGTTCAAGTGCCTTGCTGTAGTCTTGCCGCTCATCGCCAAAATACTGACGGAATTCATCTAGCAATTCCGGATGCATATGTTGCATGAGCGCAAAATAATAATGGCCGCTTTCATGGCGAAAATGACCTAATAAAGTCCGGTAGTTTTCACCCATATTTACACGTGTAGTTTCCCGATAAACTACATCGGCTTCAATTGCATTTAGGGTAATGACCCCATTGGCATGACCAATTAAAACAGGCTTATCTTCTTGGGGCAGGAGAAAATCAAAACGCAGACCAAATGGATCATCTTCAGACTTTTTGGGGCGTGGCATCATGTTCATGCGCTGGGCCAAATACAGGAATCGACGTTTGGCTTCTTCCAGTCGAAACCAGTAAATCAGGTTTTCGGAATTTTCCAAATCAGGAATGACATGGGTCAACTGACAGGATTCACAAAATTCCTCATCTTCATCGCTGGGAATCATCCAGTTGCATACCTGATAATTTACATAATTGTGACAGGGTTTATAACTGGCATGCTGGTAGTTTTTGGCGATTGGAACCCATCGCTCAGCACTCTGTTTTTCGAATGCGCATAGCTCTTTTTCCGAAGCGATATAACCGATCGGTGACAGACAGTGATCACAAACTGATTTGTAAAAAAACAGCTGTTGCTTGCAGACGGCACATTCAAAATGTTTCATTAAACTCCCTGTAGGGAAACGAACGACCTAAAATGTTTATCGATGATGAACACGAAAAAAGGTTCAGAATGCCTACCTAAATTTCTTCCTGATAAAGAAACATCATAAAAATTTCATTGAAAATTCTATATGGATGAATTGTAAAAAAGGTGTGAATGAATATCCCATCAAAGATAGTTTAATGATTATTGATATTGCTTTAGTTTTTGATTTATAAGAAAATTACCATTATTTAATTATAAAAATTGGTTTAGTATGGCTTTTTCATTTCTTAGTAATTCATTTAGCAATGTTATCATTCAATTAAAAAAATATATTTCTGAAATTAAAGAAAGGACAGATATTGATGAGTGGGAAAAGGAGTTACTAAAAAATTTAGATCCTATAGATCTTTATGATAATGAAAGGCTAAATGAGTTTGAAGAACACTGTATAGAGATCAAAAAAAGAAATGATTTAAGTTTAAAGTTGGTATTTGATAATGAGTATGGGGAATTAGGGCATCATTTTGAATATTCGGATCGAATAAAGCTAGAGTATATAAATTTATTAATCTATGCATATTAGATCTCTTGCGAAAGTCATTATTGCAAGTTTATCCGGTTTACGAGTGCAGCAATTAAGTTAATGCGTAAGCCGAATCTTTTCCGTCTATTTCGATAGCGTTCACTTAATATTCTAAA
>SPVA01000034.1 GCA_013530545.1 Acinetobacter lwoffii | reverse complement strand
TATTTTCGGATATTAACAGAACGGTATAGAAATAGACGGAAACGATTTGGTCTAAGAATGAATTTAATTGTTGGAATGGTGAATTGGATGCTCTTGAATTAACTTTCGCAAGAGATCTAATATATGAAATATTCATATATCGACCTGGATTTGAGTCATTTATTTTACTGAAAACAGTTGTTTAAAAAAACATCAGCAAGAAACTTGTAACAATGCATTGAAGTTCATGGCAATGGCTTATGTTTTCGCTGCTTTCTGCGTATAATAGCCGATTATTTTTTCGCTCTTTTTTGAGCTGGGGTGGTTGTTTTAACCCCATTTGGTTTTTCAGTTGAGGAGTCCTACGTGGCCCAATATATTTACACGATGAACCGAGTGTCGAAGATGGTTCCGCCTAAGCGCGAAATCCTGAAAGACATCTCCTTATCATTTTTCCCAGGCGCTAAAATTGGTGTGCTTGGTTTAAACGGTGCAGGTAAATCTACCTTGCTTCGTATTATGGCGGGCGTAGATAAAGATTTCTCTGGTGAGGCGCGTGCGCAACCGGGTACAAAAATCGGTTATCTTGAGCAAGAACCACCTTTAGACGAAAGCAAAGACGTTCGTGGTAACGTCGAAGATGGTTTACGTGAACCGCTTGATGCCTTGGCACGTCTGGATGAAGTCTTTGCTGAATATGCAGCAGAAGATGCGGATTTCGATGCACTTGCGAAAGAGCAAGAGAAGCTTGAAGCGATTATCCAGACTTGGGATGCGCATAACCTTGCGAACCAGATGGATCAAGCAGCTGCAGCATTGAACTTGCCTGCTTGGGATGCAGATGTATCTAAGCTTTCAGGTGGTGAACGCCGCCGTGTGGCACTTTGCCGTTTACTTCTGTCTAAACCAGACATGTTGCTTCTCGATGAACCGACGAACCATTTAGATGCTTCATCTGTATCTTGGTTGGAACGTTTCTTGAAAGACTTCCCGGGTACCATCGTTGCGATTACGCATGACCGTTACTTCCTGGATAACGTTGCAGAATGGATCCTTGAGCTTGACCGTGGTATGGGTATTCCGTATCAAGGTAACTACTCTTCTTGGCTTGAGCAAAAAAATGCCCGTTTAGAGCAAGAGAACAAGCAGGAAGAATCTTTTGCTAAAGCATTGAAAAAAGAACTTGAATGGGTTCGTTCAAATGCCAAAGGTCAGCAAAAGAAAAACAAAGCGCGTATGGAGCGTTTTGAAGAGCTTAACTCACGCGAATTCCAGCAACGTAACGAAACCTCTGAAATCTACATTCCACCTGGCCCACGTCTGGGCAACAAGGTTGTAGAAGTTGAAGGCATCAGCAAATCGTTTGGTGATCGCTTACTGTACAAAGATTTAACGTTCACAGTACCACCTGCTGCAATTGTGGGTATCGTGGGTGAGAACGGTGCAGGTAAAACCACGCTATTCCGTATGATGACTGGTGAACAGCAACCAGATACCGGTACGGTAACGCTGGGTGAATCGGTTAAAGTGGCTTATGTCGGTCAGATCCGTGACACCTTAGATAACAACAAAACCGTTTGGGAAGAAGTGTCTGGCGGTCTAGACATCTTGAAGATTGGTGATTACGAAATCGCATCTCGTGCGTATATCGGTCGCTTTAACTTTAAAGGCCAAGATCAGCAAAAACGCGTAGGTCAATTGTCAGGTGGTGAGCGTAACCGTTTACAACTTGCGAAAATCCTGCAAATGGGCGCAAACGTTATCCTACTCGATGAACCATCAAACGACTTGGATATCGAAACCTTGCGTGCACTTGAAGATGCCATTCTGGTATTCCCAGGTACTGTGATGGTGATCTCGCATGACCGTTGGTTCCTGGACCGTATTGCAACGCACATCTTGTCATTCGAAGGTGAAACACCTGAATTCTTCACCGGTAACTATGCTGAGTTTGAAGAATATCGCCGTAAGCGTGATGGTGATGATCTTGTAGCGAAGCGTCAAAAATATCGCAAAATCGGTGTTTAATCATCTCCGACTTTTGTAAATAAAAAAACCAGCCTCAGGGCTGGTTTTTTATGTTTATTATAGGGTGGAGGGTAAATTAGATTTCCCACTCATGATTACATTCACGGCATTTCCATTTCTTTTGGGTTTGCATGAATGCCTGCATTGAAATTTTAAAATCAGGTAAGTCCTTATAGAACATAAAGCCTGCGATCAAGGAAAAAATAAAGACGATCACAGTGGCAGTCTGTAAAGTGGTACCTGCACCATCGCCAAAAATCCACATCGCGATACTAATAATAACCAGTAATAGCAAAAGGAACAGGGCAGGGACCAGAAACATTAAGCTTTTAGGAACCACTGGACGTGGAGCTGCTTGACCTGGCTGGGCCACTGGCATGATTTTCGGGCTTTGACACTTAGGGCAACGATATTGCATTACAACTCCAAAATTCTAAATTACTGATTATTTTATCGGAAGATGCGAAGAAACCGAAATATTGCCCAACATAAAATATACAGGCAATAAAAAACCCAAGTCGCAATGCTTGGGTTTTTTATAAGATCACCATATATATTACGATGATCTTGAATATGGCGTCCCTACGGGGATTCGAACCCCGGTTACCGCCGTGAAAGGGCGATGTCCTAGGCCTCTAGACGATAGGGACAATTGAGGCAAATAACACAGCTAAAGCAAGACTTGATTTGGTGGAGTCAAGGAGGATCGAACTCCTGACCTCTACAATGCCATTGTAGCGCTCTACCAACTGAGCTATGACCCCAGTCTGTGTGAGCGCTATATTAGGGATATCGCGCTCACACGTCAACACAAAAATTAATTAAGCTTGATCAATTGCTTCATTTTTCGGCAACTTTAAGCTTTCATTGAGTTTTTCCCAGACTTTCAGCTCTTTTTTGCTTGGACCACCGACAATTTCTAGCGCATGACGTAAACGTGCAAAGGTTAAATCCGGACCAATGGTCACCATCGTTTGCATGACTGGGGTAGAGGCTGTCGAACCGGCAATCGCAATAAAGAACGCAGGCATGAAATCACGTAGCTTGATTTCCATCTGTGTCGCCAAGTCCATCAAGGTCTGGCTCACCGTGTCGTTATTCCAAGTAAACAGGCTTTCTAAACGCCAAATTGCGAATTGAAGACTTTGACGTACCTGTTCATCCGACAGTTTCTTGCTTTCAAACTGTTCTTTAGACAGGGTCGGGAAATGGTTGAAATAATGTGCAGACCAGTTCACAGCTTCAGACAGCAGGTTAATACGCGGTTGAATCGCAGCTGCAATTTCTTCTAATTTGGCACGATCTGCTTTCCAGGCCAATAAGGTGTCTAGAAGTTCAGCCGGGCTGAGTGCCTTGATCCATTGACCATTTAACCAGTTCAATTTCTCAACATCAAAGATCGGACCACCGAGGGATACACGTTTGATATCAAAATGCTCAATCATTTCAGCCAAAGTGAATTTTTCACTTTCATCTGGCATTGACCAGCCCATACGACCCAAGTAGTTCAACAAGGCTTCAGGCAGTACACCGATGTCTCTGTAATAGTTAATTGAGGTCGGGTTTTTACGTTTAGACAGCTTAGATTTATCCGGGTTACGCAGCAGTGGCATGTGGCATAGTATCGGCATTTCCCAACCAAAATATTGATACAGCAACTGATGTTTCGGCGCAGATGGAATCCATTCTTCACCACGAATTACGTGGGTGATTTGCATCAAATGATCATCTACTACGTTAGCCAAGTGGTAGGTTGGTAGGCCATCGGTTTTCAGCAGGATTTGCATGTCTACTTGCGCCCATGGAATCTCGACTTCGCCACGCAGCATGTCATTGAATTTACATACACCTTCAGTCGGTACTTTCATGCGAATCACATGTGGTTCACCAGCGGCCAAACGACGCTCCACTTCTTCTTCAGAAAGATTTAGACCACGACCATCATAACGTGGCGACTCTCCACGTGCCTGCTGTTCTGCACGCATTTGATCCAGTTCTTCTGCAGTTGCGAAACAGTAGAAGGCATGACCTTTCTCTACCAGTTCCAAGGCATAATTTTTATAGATATCCATACGTTCTGACTGGCGGTACGGCGCATGCGGGCCACCGACATCAGGACCTTCAGACCAGTTCAGACCCAACCAGCGCAATGAATCCAGGATCATTTTTTCAGATTCAGGCGTTGAGCGCAGTTGGTCAGTATCTTCAATACGAAGAATGAATTCACCGCCATGCTGTTTAGCAAAACATAAGTTAAACAAGGCGATATAGGCAGTACCTACATGCGGAAAACCAGTAGGAGAAGGTGCAATACGAGTACGAACAGTCATAGCCGGATCTAATCTTAGATATAAAATTGCAGCTATTATAGCGAAAAAGCCACATCACTTAATGCTTTATTCAACATTGAATGATGTGGCTTTTAAATCCGGGAATATTCAGCGCTGTTGAGGCTGATTAAGAATGAGCGCTCGAAAAAATACTTTGGACAAAGCGGGTGAAGCGGTAATTCTGTTCTGCAAAGAAATTTTGCGAAGGTGCGACTTTAAATGCAGTCAAGACTTTGAGATTATCTTCTGTTTGAAGTGTTTTTTCAGTTTTTTGTTGCTGAATCGCTTTTTCAATCGGCGAAGTCTTGCTTTCAACAGTGCTTACTGTAGGCTTCGGCAAATCTGTCTTCACAACGACGGCATGACCGAGTTGAATCGAGAACAACATAATCAGGCTTAGGATGCTGGCTGTGAATAATGTAAATTTCATATCCAAACTTCCTCCTTACTTCGGGTTGGTTTTATTTTGTTAAAAATGTTTTTTTAATACTCTGCCTACAATTTAATCACAGTTGATCATAAAGAAGTAGAACCAAGTCACATTTTTTACAAAAGAAATAATATAACTCTGTGGAAAATTACCAAAAATCGTAATTTCCTGTTTTGGTGGCCTATTTTTAACAGACAACTGTGAAGAGAGCGTGAAGAACTGTCTTATATTGTAGCAGAAGATTACTTTTCTAGCAGAATATGTATCCGGATTTAATTGTTAGAAGATATCTCAAAATCATCAATAGATTGTAGATATTGTTATAAATGCATGATTGTTATGCTTATTTTTGATTTGTATAGTGCAGCTCATATAAACAAAGAGTTACATCAGATGAAAAAAATAATAGCATCCGCAATCTTGACAATTTTAGTTGGAACAGCTGTACAGAATTCCGTCGCCAAAGATTTCCTGAATGTCTCTTATGACCCGACCCGTGAATTTTATCAGGAATATAACGAAGAATTTGGCAAGTTCTGGAAGCAGAAAACCGGACAAACGGTTAATTTTAAACAGTCGCATGGCGGTTCAGGCAAGCAGGCGCGTTCAGTGGTCGATGGTTTGCAGGCCGATGTCGTAACCTTGGCCTTGGCCAATGATATCGAAGAAATCGTCAATGCCGGTTTAATCGAGAAAGACTGGCAAAAAGAGTTTCCGAGTAATTCGGCACCCTATACGTCTACGATTGTATTCTTGGTGCGTAAAGGCAATCCAAAGCAAATCAAAGACTGGAATGATCTGACCAAAGCGGGTGTGGACATTATTACCCCAAACCCGAAAACTGGTGGCGCGCCACGTTGGATCTACCTGTCTGCTTGGGGTTATGCACTGAAACAGCCAGGCGGTAATGATGCGAAAGCCAAAGAGCTGGTGAAAAAACTTTATCAAAATGTCAAAGTTTTAGATTCCGGTGCCCGTGGTTCACTGACGACGTTTGCCGAGCGCGGCATTGGTGATGTGCTTTTATCCTGGGAAAATGAAGCCTTGCTGGCGACGCAAGGTCTGGGTAAAGACAAGTACGAT
Organism: Acinetobacter lwoffii; assembly: GCA_013530545.1. Classification (GTDB taxonomy): domain Bacteria; phylum Pseudomonadota; class Gammaproteobacteria; order Pseudomonadales; family Moraxellaceae; genus Acinetobacter; species Acinetobacter lwoffii_G. The sequence goes on along the minus strand of SPVA01000034.1, from coordinate 8,851 downwards.
ATTGTCTATCCATCGATTTCAATTCTGGCCGAACCATCGGTAGCGATTGTCGATAAGAACGTGAATAAAAATGGCACTACCCATCTGGCAAAAGGCTATTTGAACTATTTATATTCACCGAAAGGGCAGGAGCTTGCTGCGAAATATTTCTTCCGTCCGCGGGATGCCAAAGTCGCTAACAAATATTCAGCCCAGTTTCCGAAAATCCAGACCTTTACCATTGATAAAGTCTTTGGTGGTTGGGCCAAAGCGCAAAAAACACATCTTGTGAATGGGGCGATTTATGACCAGATTTACAATGAAAAAAGATAAGTAAGCTGTAGTCCAGATGGAATAAAGAAAATGGCTAAAGTGTTATCCATTTTCTTTATATCTAATGCATAAAATTCTATATCTTAGATATAAGTAGAATAATAAACTGTATTTTCCTTTTAAAAACAAAATATTAAGTCAGAAAAACCTTTCATTTTATCGTGTTGTGATGTTGTAGGGTGAATTGCGATAAATGATTTTATTTCATATAGTTATATCTAATGAAGATAAACTCTGTGCTGCCATGAAAACTCAATTAAAATCGTTATTTAGTGCTGCCTTGTTGGCGACTGGTTTAGGCATGACCGCGACTGCTTCACAAGCAGCAGACCGTCAGTTTCTGAATGTATCCTATGATGCCACGCGTGAGTTCTATGATGAATTTAACAAATCATTTGGGACTTACTGGAAAAACCGCACCGGTCTGGATGTGAATTTCAAGCAGTCTCATGGCGGTTCGGGCAAACAGGCGCGTTCTGTGGTCGATGGCCTGAAAGGTGATGTGGTGACTTTGGCGCTGGCCAATGACATCGAAGAAATTGTGAAATCTGGTCAGATTCAGCCGGGCTGGCAAAAGGAATTCCCACACAACTCGGCACCTTATACTTCGACGATCGTATTCATGGTCCGCAAGGGCAACCCGAAAGGCATCAAGGACTGGAATGACCTAACAAAACCAGGCGTGCAAATTATTACGCCAAACCCGAAAACGGGCGGTTTGCCGCGTTGGGTGTATCTGTCTGCATGGGGTTATGCCGAGAAACAGCCAGGCGGCAATAAAGCTAAAGCACAGGATTTTGTTGGCAAACTTTATAAGAACGTGAAAGTGATGGATTCTGCTGCACGTGCTTCAATGACCACCTTTGCCGAGCGTGGGATTGGCGATGTATTGCTGACTTGGGAAAATGAAGCCTTGGTCACGCAAAAGACCTTGGGTAAAAACAAGTTTGATATCGTCTATCCATCAATTACCATTTTGACTGAACCGTCAGTGGCGATTGTGGATCGTACCGTAGAGAAAAATGGCAATAAATGGCTAGCAACAGGTTATATCAATTACCTGTATTCACCATTGGGTCAGGAAATGGCAGCTAAACATTTCTATCGTCCACGTAATGAAAAAGTATTAGCGAAATATTCGGCACAGTTCCCGAAAATCAAAACCTTTACCATTGATGAGGTCTTTGGTGGTTGGGCCAATGCACAGAAAACCCATTTTGTGAATGGTGCAATTTTCGACCAGATTTATAACAGCAAACGTTAATTGATCTGCGAAGTCCTCTTGCTGGTAAAAAAGCCTCCTGAACAGGAGGCTTTTTTTGTGGCAGAAAATGCTAAAACGGTTTTCTCTATGGAAAGTAATATTTATCTACAAAAAGTCGTTTGGAGCTTTGCCTAAACAGGGTGATAATGTGCAGTTAAATTTTCCCCCCTATTGATTGAGTTTTTATGTCACATATTTCTGTATTACTTCACGAAACGATTGATGCCTTGTTGGCGGGTCGCAATACGGGAACTTATGTGGATGGTACCTTTGGCCGTGGTGGACATACGCGTTTATTGCTGTCCAAATTAGATGAAAATGCACGCGTCTATGCCTTTGATAAAGATCCACAAGCACTGGCTGTAGCGGCTGAACTCGAACAAGAAGATTCACGTTTTAAAATTATTCATGCCAGCTTTGCTGATCTGAAAGAGGCATTGGCTGAGCTGGGCATTGAACACGTCGATGGGGTGATGGCGGATCTTGGTGTTTCTTCACCGCAGCTGGATCAGGCTGAACGTGGTTTCAGTTTTATGAAAGATGGCCCACTGGATATGCGCATGGACAACTCGCAAGGTCCCACCGCAGCAGAATGGCTGACCCAGATTGAAGAAGAAGCACTGGCGAATATCATTTTTAAATATGGTGAAGAGCGTTATAGTCGCCGTATTGCCAAAGCGATTAAAGCTGCTGGATATATTGATACCACGGCAAAGCTCGCTGAGATCGTAAAAGTAGCGCACCCGAAATGGGAAAAAAATAAGCATGCTGCGACCCGTACTTTCCAGGCAATTCGTATTGCTATTAATAAGGAATTAGAAGATATTGAAATCTTCTTGCCTCAGGCCGTTGAAATCTTGAAACCTGAAGCACGTTTGGCGGTGATTAGCTTCCATTCACTGGAAGACCGTTTGATTAAACAATTTATTCAAAAAGAGTCAACGCTTGAAGAGGATTCAGGCTGGGGAATGCCACAACAACAGAAAGATACGCGACGTTTAAAGAAAGTTTCTCGTGTTAAAGCCAGTGATGAGGAGGTCAAAGCCAATCCTCGTTCACGTAGCGCATGGCTCCGGGTAGCAGAACGTTTAGCTTAATAGGCAGATCATGAAAACGGAAGTGGTTGATAAAAAAACAGAAAAATTGTGGCTGAAAAAAGTTACAATCTATCTCATGCTGATATTGATGGTCTTCATCAGTGCAGTATTTGTGGTATTTCAGGTATTTGAATACCGTCAGGATAACAGAAAGCTGAGTACCTATCTGCGTGAAAGGGATGACCTGAATGCAGAGTGGGGGCGTTTGCTGATTGAGCAGCAAACTTTTGGCGCGACGGCACAGATCGGTACGCGTGCAGTGACACAGCTGCGTATGTATTCACCTCCGGTTTCACAAAGTGTCGTGATTTCCTTACCACAAACTTCAGATGAGAAAAAATAAGGCTAGCGTTCCGACATGGTAGACAAGAGAAAGAAGCAACCGGTACGTAAAAAACAATCGGTCACCGACAAAAATGCCTCAAATGTTTATATCAATCGTTTTTACATCATGTGGGCGGTGGTGTTGCTGTGTTTTGTGACACTGATTTGCCGTGCTTTCTATGTACAGATTATTAATAAAGATTTTTTGCAAAACAAAGCCAATGCCAATATTTTAAGAACCAATACCATCAAGGCAATGCGTGGCGTAATTTATGATCGTAATGGCATTCCATTGGCTATCAGTACCCCAATCATGAAAGTTGTGATTGATCCACGTGATTATTTTGACAATAAAAAACTCTATGACGAGACCATGCTGGCGCTGGAAAAAGAACCGAATAGCCGCAAGCTCAAACGTCAGCTACCGGATAAAAACCTGAATCTGGATGAGCTGGCGGATGCAGTCGGTATGGATCGGGCAGAACTACGTAAAAAAATGGAAGAACGTCCGCGTTCACGTTATCTGATCCTGAAAAAAGAAGTTCCGCCACAACAGGCCGAACTGATCATGAAACGTAATTTTCAGGGCGTATATACCGAGAAAAACTATAAACGTTATTATCCGCAGCCACAGCCGAACTCTCAGATTATTGGCCTGACCAATAGCGAAGGCAGCGGGATTGAAGGTCTGGAAATGCAGCTGAATAGCCGTCTTTCCGGAAAGGATGGCGAACAGCAGATCATTCGCGATAAAAAAGGCAACCGGGTCAAAGAACCGGAAGTGATTAAAGAAGTTGAACCGGGTGAAAATATTACCCTGAGTATCGACTCGCGTCTGCAATATATTATGTACCGTGAGCTGACGGCTGCTGGTGTCGCCAATAATGCCCGTTCAGCGACTGCGATTGCTGTTGATGTCAAAACCGGTGAAATTCTGGCGCTGTCATCATGGCCATCGTATAACCCGAATGACAAAAACAGCCTGCTCAACAAGGATGCCATGCGTAACCGCGGTGCAGTCGATTCTTTCGAACCGGGCTCGACCATGAAGCCGCTCACTGTAGCGATGGCCTTGGAAAGTGGCAAATATACGGCGAATTCAGTCGTTAATACCACACCGGGCAGTATGCGAGTCGGTAATCATACCATTCGTGATACGCATAACTATGGTCAGTTGACGCTCGGCGGCATTCTGCAGAAATCCTCTAACGTCGGTGTGGCGAAACTGGCCTTGTCGCTGCCGTATGAAACCTTGCCAACCTTCTATAAACGCTTGGGTTTTGGTCAGCGTTCAGCGGTGAAATTCCCGGGTGAAAGTGCCGGTCTGATTCTGCCTCCTAGCAAATGGAATGTGTCAGAAGTGGCAACCATGTCCTATGGTTATGGTCTGAATGCGACGGTACTACAGCTGGCTGATGCCTATGCCATGCTGGCCAATAAAGGCGTGAAAATGCCGCTGAGCCTGTACAAGCTGGAAGAACAGCCCCAGGGTGAACAGATGATCGATGCCAATATTGCCGATCAGGTCCTGCTGATGATGGAAACCGCAACCTTGCCAGGTGGTACGGCGACTCGCGCCACCATTCCAGGTTACCGCGTGGCGGGTAAAACCGGTACTGCACATAAATTGCGTGCCGACCGTAAAGGTTATTCAACCAGTGAATACCGGGCTTTATTTGCCGGCGTGGCACCAGTCAGTGATCCACGGATCGCTATGGTGGTGGTGGTAGAAAACCCACAAGGCACTTACTATGGCGGTACGGTATCTGCACCGGTCTTTGCCCGCGTGATGCAGGAATCCTTGCGTCTGCTGAATGTCCCTCTGGACAAACCTTTAGAACCTCCCAAAGTCCAGTAAATAGGTGATCAATGTCTATTACATTTCAAGATCTCTACACCCCTCACGATGTCGCTGACTGGATGAAGCAATCCTTTCAGGGCTTCGAGCTGGATAGTCGTAAAGTCAAACCGGGACAAATTTTTATTGCCCTGACCAGTCTGTCTCAACCGGAAAAAACTGCTCAATTCGCCCAGAAAGCCTTAGAGCAGGGTGCATTGGCCGTGATTTCAGAAACTGAACTGGATGTATCTCCAAATTTGGTGGTAGCAGATGTACGTCATCTAATGGGTCAATGGCAAAAGCAGTATTTGCAAGCGACTCAACCTGTGCAAGCTGCTCGAATTCTGGCAGTTACCGGCACCAATGGTAAAACCACGATTTCTCGCTTGGTGGCTGAATTCATCATGTTGCAAGGTAAAGCCTGTGCAGTGATGGGTACTACAGGTAACGGGATTTTGCCAAATCTGGAAGCATCTTCGCATACCACCCTAGATGCTTTGCAACTGCAAAATGCCTTGCATGGCTATGTGCAGGCCGATGCGGAGTTTGCCTCGATTGAAGCCAGTTCGCATGGTCTGGAACAAGGCCGCTTGAATGGTTGTGATATCGAGATTGCGGGCTATAGTAATTTGAGTCGTGACCATCTGGACTATCACGGTACGCTGCAAGCTTATGCGGAAGCAAAGTCTGGTTTATTCCGTTTTGAATCATTAAAAGTGGCTGTCATCAATATCGATGATGAACATGCACAGATCATGCTGGATGCTGCACAAACTAATCCGGCACAGCCTAAAATTTTGACTTATTCCACCAAGCAAAAAGCGGATTATCAGGTTCAGGATATTCAGTACAGCATTTCAGGTGCGACCTTTAAACTAAAAACTGCTTCTGCTGAATATATGGTTAACAGTCCATTGCTGGGCCATTTCAATATTGAAAATCTGGTCGCCAGTCTGATTATGGTGGAGCAGGCTGGGTTTGACCTGAACAGTTTGATTGCGTCTGTACCACAGCTCAAAGGTGCGCCCGGTCGGATGCAGGTGCTGCGTGATGGAGAGCGCCTGTTTGTGGTGGATTATGCCCATACCCCGGATGCCCTGACTCAGGTTCTGGTGACCTTGAAACGTCATGTTTCACAAAATCTCTGGGCAGTCTTCGGCTGTGGTGGCGACCGTGACCGTGGTAAACGTCCACTGATGACTCAGGCAGCATTGGAGGGTTCAGATATCGCAGTACTCACTTCTGATAACCCACGAACCGAAGATCCGGCACAAATTTTTGCTGATATGAAAAATGATATCGACTTTTCCGGCAAAATCTATCATGAAATTCATGACCGTCGTGAAGCGATCAAGTTTGCGGTTAAACACGCACAGGCGGGTGATATTGTCGTGATTGCAGGGAAAGGTCACGAAAACTATCAGGAAATTGATGGCGTACGTCACTGGTTTGATGACGTGGTCGAAGTGCAGGCTGCGATTGATGCCCAGCATTGCAACACAGATTCACGGCGCTGGAGCCGTGGAGCATAGAACAATTACAGCAGGCCACCCAAGGCTACTGGCTGAATGATAAAAAGCCTGCAGGCCAGATCAAGCGGATTTTGACTGATTCACGTGATGCAGAATCAGGTGATGCTTTTCTTGCGCTGAAAGGTGAGCGTTTTGACGCACATGACTTTATTGCACAAGTGGCGGCTCAAGGTTGTGAAATTGCCATTGTCAGCTGTCCGGTGGATGCTGATATTTGCCAGCTGGTGGTAGAAGATACCCGTCTGGCATTGGGATTGTTGGGAGCTTATCGCCGTCAGCAGAATTCTCAACTTAAAGTCATTGCCTTGACCGGCAGCAGTGGCAAGACCACGACTAAGGAAATGCTGGGAAGCATTCTGTCACGTCTGGCACCGACCTTGGTGACGCGTGGTAATTTGAATAATGACCTTGGCGTGCCGGTAATGTTGCTGGAGCTACGTCCTGAACATCAATATGCAGTAATGGAACTCGGTGCAAGTCATCAGGGTGAAATTGATTACACTTCAAAAATGGTACAGCCGCATGTGGCCGGAATCATTAATATCGGGACTGCACATTTAGGTGAATTTGGCGGCCGTGACGGGATTTGCCGTGCAAAATCCGAGATTTATGCGCATATCTCTGAAATTTCGATTATTCCTGCTGCCGATGATTTTGCTGAAACGATTCGTGCCGCAGTAAAAACCGAAAAAAGCTTGAGTTTTGGTGCTGGTGGTGATGTATATGCCAGCGATGTAGTCCTTGATGCTCAATCTTCAACCTTTACCCTGAATACAGCGCAAGGCTCGAAAACAGTTCAGTTGCCATTTGCCGGCGAACATAATGTTGAAAATGCGACCGCAGCAGCAGCTTTCGCCCTGGCGATCGGTGTTGGTCTGGATGATATCGTGGCCGGTCTGGAACAGGCCGTGGGTGCCAAAGGTCGTCTGAACTTTATTCCACACAAAGACTATTTGTTTATTGATGACACCTATAATGCCAATCCGGGTTCGATGCGTGCAGCAGCAGAAGTGTTGGCGCAGCAGCAGGGCATCCGGGTCATGGTCACCGGCGATATCGGTGAACTGGGTTCATCTGCCGCAATCGAGCATTACAAGCTCGGTCGGGATCTGGTCTCGGTCAAAGGCATTAATTTTGTGGTGGCTGTGGGTGAATTTGCGCCTGCCGCACAAGAAGGTGCTCGTAGTACACAATATGGTAAAAAAATGCAGGCTTTCCTGAATCAGGAGCAGGCCTTGCCATTTTTAATTGATTTGATTGAAACACATCATCCCCAGCCAATGTCTTTCCTGTTTAAGGGGTCGCGTTTTACCCATATGGAAACATTGATGGCTGCATTGATGGAGAAACTCTAAATGCTGTTATGGCTATTTGACCTTCTGGCGGGCTTTGACAGCACGTTTCAGGTGGTTCGTTATTTAACTTTACGTGCTTTACTCAGTGTTTTGACGGCACTGACCATTGGCCTGGTGCTTGGCCCAATCATGATTCGCAAGCTGCAGGCGCTGAAATATGGTCAGGCAGTCAGCTCGTATGCCCCTGAAAACCATGCCAAGAAAATGGGTACACCGACCATGGGCGGGGTGCTGATCCTGCTTTCAATCGGGATTTCGACTTTACTCTGGGCGGATCTGTCTAATCCTTATATCTGGATTGTACTGGGTGTAATGGTGATTTTCGGTGCCGTGGGCTGGGCCGATGACTGGATCAAAATCCGTTATAAAGACAATGCAGGTTTGCCTGCGAAGAAAAAATTCTTCTGGACTTCAGTGGGTTCGTTGGGTGCTGGTATAGCCTTGTATGTGATTGCGCAGCAACAGACCAATCCGGTGCATACTGCGAATATGCTGGATCTGCTGATTCCATTCTTTAAAGACTTAAGCATTCCATTGTCAATGATTCCGCTGGGTATTGGATTTATTATCTTTACCTATTTCGTCATTAACGGTGCATCCAATGCCGTGAACTTGACCGATGGTCTGGATGGTCTGGCGATCATGCCAATCGTGCTGGTGGCTACAGGTCTGGGCGTATTTGCCTATCTGGCCGGTGATGTGCGTTTTGCCAATTATCTGCATATTCCTTATGTAAAATACTCGTCTGAACTGGTGGTGATCTGTGCTGCCATGATCGGAGCCGGTTTAGCTTTTCTTTGGTACAATGCCCATCCAGCCCAAGTGTTTATGGGTGATGTCGGTGCTTTATCTCTCGGTGCAATGCTCGGTACGATTGCCGTCATGGTGCGTCAGGAAATCGTATTTGCGATTATGGCTGGTGTTTTTGTAGTGGAAGCGATTTCAGTATTCCTGCAGATTGGTTCATTAAGAATGCGTAATAAACGCGTATTCCTGATGGCGCCGCTGCATCATCATTATGAAAAGAAAGGCTGGCGTGAAACCCAGGTGGTGATCCGTTTCTGGATTATTACGATTATGCTGGTAGTTTTGGGTCTAATGACCTTAAAATTGCGCTAAGAAATGCA
>SPVA01000035.1 GCA_013530545.1 Acinetobacter lwoffii | reverse complement strand
AACAATTTCGCCTTTTTGCTGATTGTGATCATTGCTAATGAATTCCACCAATTCACCCAAGGTCATTTTCTTGATAGTTTCAAAAGTCTTGGTAATTTCACGCGCAAAACCGACCGGGCGATCTGCTCCGAAAACGCTGGCCATATCTTTAACGGACTCCAGAATCCGGTGCGGTGCTTCATAGAAAATTAAAGTCTGGGTTTCATTTTTCAGTTTTTCCAGATTCAGCAGGCGCTGACTTTGTCTGGATGGCAGAAAACCCTCAAAACTGAAACGGTCACTTGGCAAGCCCACTGCACTTAAAGCTGCAATCGCAGCACAAGCACCAGGTACAGGAATCACGCGAATATTATGCGCTTGTGCAGCACGGACAAATTTAAAACCAGGGTCGCTGATCAGGGGAGTACCAGCATCACTGATCAGGGCCATATCTTCGCCATTGAGTAGGCGCTGGATCAACTGATCAATCTTGTTGCTTTCATTATGCTCATGACAGGCGGTCAGAGGTGTTTGAATATTAAAGTGTTTAAGCAACTGTGCTGAAGTTCGTGTATCCTCAGCAGCAATAAGACTCACCGACTTCAACACCTGAATTGCACGATAACTAATATCATCTAAGTGCCCGATTGGAGTCGCAACAACAAATAACTGAGCACTCATAGGTTTCTCCATGTGGAATAAATTGAATAATAAAAAATGGAAGATTAAAAATAAAATATTGGGCTTGTGTTTAGTCAGCTACATCAGCAGCGTACAAGCAGAAGTGCTGATCATTCTACCCGAATCCGGGCCTTTGGCGCGAGCTGCATCGAGTATCAGACAGGGATTTCTCAGCGCCTATGCGTCTTCCGGGCAGAAAGTTCCATTGAAATGGGTCAATTCCCATCAGAAAAATATTGCCCAGCTACTGAAACAGCATGTCAATAAAAAGACCAAAATGGTGGTGGGTCCATTGGCACGTAGCGATGTGGAACAACTACTCAAGAGCAAACCCAAAGTACGTACCCTCAGCCTGAATGATGTAGCAGGGTCATCACCCCAAGTCTGGCAATTCAGCCTGTCCAAAAAAGAAGATGCCGCTGCCTTAAAGACCTTATTGCACAAAGATGGCATTCAACAGCTGCTGATTTTACGCGAGCCGGGCAGTGAAGCCGAGCATGAGTTGTTACTGATGTCCTTGCTCAGCCAGAGTGATCTGAATTTTAAAATCGTGAACAAGGCGCCCATTTTTTTAATGCCGAAGCAGGGGCTGTTATTCCTCGGCAATGCAGAAGGGCTGGCTGCCATACCTGAAATAAGCCGTAAACGGATATATACCGTAGCCAATGCGATTAGCGAGCAGCACAAGTTGCCACAAGGGATCAAGTTCTGTGATGTACCTGTGCTTTATCTGGCTGACTGGCCGGATGTTCTACAGGCCTATGCCAAAGAGCCGGTGGATATGTCCTATCAGCGCCTGATTGCCTTCGGTGGCGATGCCTGGCAGATCACCCAGCAGTACCTGTCACAACCGCATTTGCAGCATATTGAATTTCAGGGTAGAACTGGGCGAATTGAAATCACGGACCACAGTATTCAGCGTAGTCCACAATGTTTCCAGTACACTGGCACAGGTGTCAAGCTACTATGAGCGAAAGAGCAATGCTGCGACAGCAATTAGGTGCATGGGCGGAGCAGCAAGCGGCTCAACTGATGCAGAACCATGGATTTCAGTTCCTGACCGCCAATTATCACAGTCGCTATGGCGAGCTGGATCTGATTCTGGTGCGTGATCAGGAACTGGTCTTTGTGGAAGTCAAAGCACGTGCGCAAACCCGATATGCGCAAGCGATCGAGTCGATTTCCAGAGCAAAACAGGTAAAGATGCTCAAGACGGCAATGTGCTTTATTCAGAAAAATCCACAATTTGCACACTATTACTATTGTTTTGACGTGATTTGTTTTGATTTTAAACAGCAATTTGCAAAAACCATACAGCATGACTTTTCGCAATACCCTTATGATCTGGAATGGATTGAAAATGCTTTTACTTTTGATCAAGAGTTTATTAACCTTTGAACAAAATAAGGTCTAAAGATGCTTATATTTGCTTCAAGATCATTGTAAAGTTCAAGCAGAATTGACATGATCTGAGCTTGAAAACAGATTATTAGATTGAAAAAGACGTAATAAAATGAAGGAGTCTTGCTGAGTGGTTAAGCGTATTGCAATAACAATGCTGTGTGTCGCAAGTTTATCAGGTTGTGCAAGTTTTATTTCAGTGGGGCGCGTACCTTGGGGCAGGTATTTATTGATTCCTCAATTGTCCGTACTGCAAAAATTAATCTTTATAAATTGGATTCGCGCTTTAAGCAGGCCCGGGTCAATATTGAAAGTTTTCATGGCAATGTCTTATTGACCGGTCAGGTGCCGGATGCCCATTTAAAGCAACTGGCTGAAGACAATGTCAAATCCATGAGTGATGTCAAAGCGGTACATAATTTTATTACTGTAGGCAATCAGATCAGCTATAGCACCATCATGCAGGATACTGCAGTGACTGCAAATACCCGTGGCTTGATCATGAAAGCGACTGTGGTGGCGGATAGCAAGGTGCATGTGCATACTGAAGATGGCGTATTGTATGTAATGGGGCGTTTAAATGGTGCCGAGATTGCTGACCTGAATCAGGTGCTACAACAGGTGGGTAATGTCACCAAAATTGTGACCTTGATCGATAATGTTGAGCAATCCTCAAGTCTGGCCAATCAGAATTTTGCCGCACCGGCATATGCGCAGCCGGGTATTGAACAGACGCCGGTTGCCATTGATCCTGATACGGTTGAACCGACCTATGAACCATAAGGTCGGCCAGTTTAAAACCCAGCTCTCACAGCGTATTTTGCAGTTTCAACAGCACTATCAAGATTTCCGGTTATACGATTTTGGCAGTTATGCTTTAAATCGTTTAACCCCGAAACAGGGTTATACGGTCGAAACCCAATTGGCCTATGGCCTGAAATCCCGGCAACGCTTTGACCTGTTTCGGAGTCAGCAGCCTTTGCTCCATCGTCCCCTGATTGTTTTTGTGCATGGCGGTGCCTGGTTACATGGCGATAAAAAGGATTATCAGTTTATTGGCGAGGCTTTTGCCAAAGAAGGTTATGACGTGGTGGTAATGAATTATCATCTGGCACCACAACATATTTTCCCAACTTATATTCATGATCTGCATTTGTTACTGAATCATTTGCAGCAGTCGGCTAAGCACTTGCAGATCTGTGCTGATAATCTGGTCCTGATGGGACATTCTGCCGGGGCCTTTAATGTCATGTCTGCCTTGCGGGCGATTATTGGTCTGGCGGGGCCTTATCATTTTGATTACAAAAATGATCCGATCTGTGCCGATGCATTTGATCAGGCGGTGCCTTATCAGCAGGTGATGCCTTATTATTTTGTTAAAAATAGCTCAATCCGGCATTATCTGTTTATTGCCGAAAAAGACAAGATTGTTGGGCATTTCAATAGCCAGGATTTGGACCGTGTACTGAAAGAGAAGGGCAATCATAGCCATCTGATTCAAATTCCGAAACTTGGTCATATTACCATTGTGGGTTCACTCTCCAGTTTGTTTAGCCGGTTTTTCCAGACCAAGGCACAGGTGCTTTGGGCGCTCGAAGATGCATTTAAATCCTGAGCTGATAGCTGGATAACCCTGTAGCAACACATAAAAAAGAACCCAGGGCGATTATCCACTGGATTCTTTTTTAAGCCGTTGAGCTAAATCTTTCGAGTGCAGATTTATAGCCAGGTCTTGGTGTCGTCTGCGACTGCCGTACCTTGAGTGACATGCATGATCATGGCATGGGCAATACTGCCTTTAAACGGAATTTCCGGCAGCTGATCGAATTTAAAGAATTGCGCATCGCTAATTTCTTCTTCCTGCAGCTGTAGCTCACCGCCAGCATATTCTGCCTTGAAGGCAATCATCAGATTGCTTGGGAAAGGCCAGGGCTGGCTGGCCAGATACTGAATATTCTTGAGTTGTAAGCCAACTTCTTCTAGCGTTTCACGACGTACTGCATCTTCCAGCGTTTCACCCACTTCGACAAAGCCGGCAATCAGTCCATACATCTGGCTTTTAGTATTACGTGCATTTTTGGCCAGCAGAATCTCGTCTTTGCCTCGGGTAATGACGGTAATAACGCAAGGCTGTACCCGTGGATATTGCCGGTAGTTGCAGGATGGGCAGATCATGGCATATTCAACAGCATGCGCTTCAGTCGCTGTACCGCAATGACTACAGAACTTATGGTTACGACGCCATTCTAAAAGTTGTACTGCGCGGCTGGCCTGTTCGAATTGCTGGGTATTCCAGAACTGTAACAGCTGACGGATGGGAACTAGTTGCAAGCCTGCAGGAATCGGCTCATCGGGAAGAAGATCACGGGCAATCACCTGATCACCCGTGTGGAGTAGCAAATCACTTGCTAAGGCTTCAACCCGTGGAAGTTGAAAGTGTTGATCGACCAGCAGTTGCTGTTGTTGAAAAATATAAGCAAGTGATAATTTGGACATTAGGCAACTATTTTGAGTTTCTCACTACTGTCCAATGCTACCTGAAACATCGCCTGTAATACAGGCTGTTTGTTCTTTAAGTTATCAATCATCATGTCGGCACTGGCCAGGGTGTCTAAAGCACGATGAATTTCTTCCGGACTTAATGCAATCGACAGATCAATACGGTTTTTGATGAATTCTGCAGTGGTCGTGAATGCAGTACGAACATGTTCCGCATTCAGGAATAGCATCGCGCCGCCGATTTCACAAAACTGTACCGGAACAGGTTCAAGGGCTGTCAAGTCATGATCTTGCAGGTAATTGCTGAGAATCTGGCTGGAAAGCTCAATTAGAGCCTTAGTTTCAGTGAGTAAAGCAGCGTGTGCTTCATCCAGACGGTCCAGAGAAATATTCATGTTGTTGACACGCAGCTGCAAGCGGCTCGAAGTATGATGACGTTCCAGTACGCCAATCGAGTTCATCGCAGACAGAATGACATTCATTAACTGCTGGGCAAAGCTGGCATCCTGCATCATCTCCGGTTGGTTCAGTGAAGCAGCCTGACGGGTCAGGTCATGATAGGCTTCATTCAGGTTCAATACCTTGAAGATATTCGCCAGATTATTCAGTTGTGCCTGCAATTCCTGAGTCTTTTCAGGCGTCATATTCTGATAATTGAACTCGATATCATTACGAATTTGCGCCATTTCCGTGGTCACCAATTCGCTGATGGTATGCATGGTTTCAAAGTCTGGACCATACAGATGGCGACTGAAGACCTGTAATTGCATATCGGTCAGTAGGTCATCGCCCACATTGAGCTGGCTACGGATAGATTGCGCAGTTTCATCTTCCTGACTGATACACAGGCTAAGAATATTAGCTAAATCTGACAACGAAGCCTTGAAGCTGTCTGCTGAGCTAAAATATTGTGCCATGTTGCGTTCAATGCTCACCAGTGTGCGTAGACGTGGTTCATTAATCAGCAGGTGCTCAATATTGTTCAACGCGACATAGACCAGATTCCAGTACTGCTTGCTGTCATGTTGCTCTGCAAGTCCAGCCAGATAAGCCCCCACCAGTTTGATGGCTTGCAGATCCAGTTCACTTTCTTCCTGATTGATCAGCTTGTTTAGTGACAGCTTATACAGGCGGTGTACATATTGGGATTTTTCCAGGCTTGGTGCCTGTGGCAGCGCAAAATCAGGAGTGACGCAATCCAATAAACCTTCTACATGCTGGCCTTCAGTCGTCAGCGGTTTACCCAAAGCCAGTTCTAGGCGGTTCAGGGTATCCAGCAAAAACTGTGGAATTTTTACTTCACGCAGACAGATAAATTCGATATAGCGTTTCAGCATGGTGGTGCCTTCACTCAAGGCAATCACTTCTTGAGTATTGACCTGCGCCGGATTCCCCATAATCTTGCGCATCAGTTCTGCTGAATATTGAGCGACTTTTGCCAGACTGGACATGTCGATGAGTGCCAGAACTTGGGCGCATTGTTCGAACTGATTTAATGCATCATCAATACCAAAAGGTAAAGTCTGGTCTTCTACCAAGGTGCTTACTGCTGATTCGACTAACTTGATCGAGTTATCAACCTCATTTTTTATTATCAGTAAAGCTGTTGGATCAAAATGTATAGAGGTTTGGTAAGACATGATCTGCACCTTTCCTGGAGTATTATCTATATATGAGCCCCGCTTTAAACTACGGGGCCTCTTTGTATTTACTATAACTGAAGAACAATAGTTTTAAACCTAAAGTATCCCCGGAAATGTAGATTTTATTTCGCGAAAAGGCAAGCAGTTCCATGTTTTTCTTCGAATTGTTTGACCCAATTCTCATGTTCCTGTAATTCCTGTTCTGACGGAAGAATCACCGGCAATTCAATTTCAACTCTGGCCATCCCTGAGCGGCCGTTCTGGTCTTCAGACTGAGACAGGGCATCGATATCAAAAGACACCTGTCCACCGGTCATGGCCAGATAAACATCGGACAGGATTTCCGCATCGAGCAAGG
Organism: Acinetobacter lwoffii; assembly: GCA_013530545.1. Taxonomy (GTDB): domain Bacteria; phylum Pseudomonadota; class Gammaproteobacteria; order Pseudomonadales; family Moraxellaceae; genus Acinetobacter; species Acinetobacter lwoffii_G. The sequence continues at coordinate 26,501 of SPVA01000035.1, read as the reverse complement.
CACCGTGGAAAGTACGGTCGCGTTGTGGAATCTCGTAACGGCGCACTAAGGCATCCAGCGAGTTTTTCTGCCCTGGATGCTTGGACTTGGCCAGTGCCAGGGTATCGGTGACGTCACAGACCTCGGAGAGCGCTTTAAAACCTGCGCGTTTGAATTCCATATCCAGGAAGTTCATATCGAAGGTCGCGTTATGCGCAATAATTTCCGCGTCGTGTAAATAGTCAAACAGCACTTGAGAAATTTCTTCAAACAGCGGTTTGTCTTGCAGGAATTCGTCGGTGATGCCGTGGACATTGACAGAATCACCGACCGGTGTTTTCGGATTGATATAAATATGAATCGAGCTGCCGGTCAGTTTACGGTTAATCATTTCCAGCGCGCCGACTTCAATAATCCGGTCACCATCCTGATAATAAAAACCGGTAGTTTCAGTATCCAGAATCAGTTGTCGTGGGCCATGCAGCTGGAGCTTTGCTGGTGTAATGACAATTTGCGGATGTAGCTCAGTCGAGGTAGATGCTTCTAAAGATGAAGCATCTTTATTGCTGTCCGTTGCTAAAACTTCAGTCTGGGTAATTTCTTCAACAGTCACTTCGATGATTTCTTCCGGTAGATCTTCCAGCTCTTCTTCACTATCGGCCAGATCAAGACCAAATGGATCGTCTAGCAACCAGTCGGGTTCAGATTTTTTTTTATCTTCAGACATTGAAGGGCTTTGCTTGGATTTTTTCAGGGTTTCATCAGCACCCAGATTGGCCAACTGATCGGCCATTTCATTGCCCGGATGTCCAGCATGACCTTTGACCCAGTGCCATTCGATGTCACGTCCCTGACAGACTTCATCGAGTTTTTGCCACAGATCCGGATTTTTGACGTCTTTCCAGTTTTTCTTTTTCCAGCCGTGAATCCATTCGGTAATGCCTTGTTTGACGTACTTAGAATCGGTATAGATCACCAGTTTGTCTTGCTTGTCACAAAACAGAATCCCTTCAATCGCAGCCGTCAGTTCCATACGGTTATTGGTAGTATGATCTTCACCACCATAGATTTTGTGTTCTTGTTGGCCATTAACAATGTACGCACCCCAACCGCCTAAACCCGGGTTGCCGCGGCAGGCGCCATCAACATAAAGTGTGATAGTGTGTGACATAGATTAAATCCGATCAAAATAGAACAAGCTGGAAGGCTTATTGTATAGCGCAAATGCAGTCGATCAATCTATATGTCCGGGATTTTTTAATTTCTTGTAACATTTAACGTGAAATCGCGGTAAATTATTGGCTTGAGTCTTCGACATGCTTCACTACAATGGCATATCTAAAAAATAAATTTATATACGAGTTGTTTGGATTTCTTTATGTATAAACCAACCGCAATTTTGTGGCAGCCGACATTACCTACATTTTTAAAATATTCTGTACTGGGAACTGCGCTTGCTTCTCTAGGACTGACGGGCTGTTCAGCTACACAAAGTGCGACCCAAACAGCGTCAAGCAAGCAGGTTGGATCACAATATCTGGATGCTAGCAGTCTGGATGGACTCGAAGATTTACTCTCTGCAACAGATATGCGTGCAGTCGAAGGCGACCGTTTACAGATTCTGAAACATGGTGATGTCTGGAAACGTATGACTGTGGGTTTCAAGATGGACTTAAGTGTCTGGAATCCGCGGATTGATGCGCAGCGTGGCTGGTTTATTTCACGTCAGCCTTATCTGGATCGCTTAAGTGCGCGTGCATCACGTTATTTATATTACACAGTAAAAGAAGCAGAACGCCGTGGCATGCCAACCGAGTTGGCACTGTTACCAATTATCGAAAGTTCTTATGACCCGGCTGCGACCAGTAGTGCGGCGGCGGCAGGTTTATGGCAGTTTATTCCAAGTACCGGCCGCATTTATGGTTTAAAGCAGACTTCTTTATACGATGGTCGTCGTGATGTAGTGGAATCGACCCGTGCAGCCTATGAGTTTTTGGGCAGTCTGTATAACCAGTTTGGTTCTTGGGAATTGGCGCTCGCTTCCTATAATGCAGGCCCAGGCCGTATCCAGCAGGCGATTAACCGTAACAAAGCTGCAGGTCTGCCTACCGATTATTGGTCATTGAAATTGCCACAAGAAACTATGAGCTATGTGCCACGTTTTCTGGCAGTTGCACAGATTATTAAAAATCCAGGCAGTTATGGGGTGAGTTTGCCACCGATTGCCAACCGTCCGCATTTCCGTGAAGTGCCAGTGGGCGTTGCCAGTTTAAATGAAATTGCAGCCATCACTGGTCTAAGCCGTGCAGAACTGTATCAATTAAACCCGGGTCATCGTGGTGATCATATTGATCCTGCAAGTCCGCGCCGTATTCTGATTCCAGCTGACCTAAGTCCTTCAGTCGATGAGAAGCTGAAAAAATTATCCGGCTCAGGCGGTTTATGGGCGAGTAACACGAGCAGCCTGCCGCGAAATACGACGACAGTGGTGCCCACCAGAGCAGCACCGCCAGAATTAAATACGAAAACGATTACGCCTTCTAAACAGACTCCGCCAGCGGTTGTTAGTAATCAGCCTGCAACGACCGTTGCTAAAACAACGACTCCGGCTAAAGCTGCAAGTACGCCACCTGTCGTCACAGCAGCGGTAAGTACCGCGACAACGGCCAATACTGTAACGAAGACTACGAAAAAGATTTCGACGCCTAAAGGCTCATCTGCCTTGGCCAGTTTTGCGGCACAAAGTGATTTGCCGATTCCAAGTGCGCCGCGTATTCCGGTAGCTGTAACACCTGCAGCGCCAGCGAAACAGATTCCAAGTTGAGCAGGCGGTCATCGCACAGGATATTCAGAAAACTGTAGATGAAATTCTGCAGCCTGTCGCAACACCGGCAGAACAGGCCCAAGTGGTTGAAGAGCTGAAAGCATTGGCGCCGGCTGGCACAGAAATTGTTGATCCTTATGATGGTAAAATCAAGCTGACTGCCATTCAAACCAGCCTGTCTGTGGCTGAGCAGCAAGGTAAAGAACTGACAAAAGGCTTCTCTTATCCAAAAGAAGTTGCTGACAATACCACTGCGAATTCGGTTGAAGCCCAGCTGAATCAGGGCAAAAATTACGTCAAGACTGATTCTGAAGTGGTGGTGGTTGCTCCAAAAGGCAAACGCAGTACCTATAAGGTGTTACCAGGTGATAATCTGGCAATGATTGCGGCTAAAAATGGCGTGAACTGGCGTGATGTGGCGAAATGGAACCAGATTGATCCAAATTCTCCGCTGTATGTGGGTACCACCATTTATCTGTATGATGCCAAACCGGTACAGGAAGCCAGCAAAGCCAAAGAAAAGCCGGAAACTTATGTGGTTCAGGCCAATGACTCTCTGACTAGCGTAGCGAATCAGTTTGGTTTTAGCGTGAAACAACTGGCTGATTTTAATGGACTGAGTACCAATAGCGGTCTGTTTGTTGGGCAAAAGCTGTCACTGAAAGAAACGGTTGCCTCTAAATCTAAAGCTGAAGAGATTAAAAAAGCTGAAACTGCCAAGGTTCAGACCAAATCTTATACGGTGAAACGCGGTGAATATCTGAAACTGATTGCCGATCGTTACGGGCTTTCAAATACCGAACTGGCATCATTAACGTCGGGTCTGACTGCCGGTAGCAGTCTGATGGTGGGACAGAAAATCAATGTACCACTTCAGGAAGTTGAAGGGCTAACGGCATCTAGCCAGAAAACTGAGCAGAAGTTTGAAAATGTCAAAGTCGATCAGACTGCGACTGAAAACTATCAGGTCAAACGCGGTGAACTGTATAGCATTGCCAGTCAAAGCAAGCTGAGTGTTTCTGAACTGGCTGCACTGAATGGGTTGTCTGCCAATAGTGGTTTACGTATAGGTCAGACCATCAAGATTCCAGCCGGCAGTCAAATCCCTGAAACCTATACGGTTCAATCGGGTGATACGCTGACCGGTATTGCCGCAAGATATAATTTGTCAATGGACCAGGTGGCGAGCCTGAATGGCATGTCACGTAATGCAGGTTTGCGAGTGGGGCAGCGTCTGAAACTGAGTGGTGACGTGACAGAACCGGTAAGTGAAGTGGTCGCGGAAACTGCGGTCAAGAATACAAAATCGGATTCGCATGTGGTGAAGTCAGGGGAAACCTTAAGCTCTATTGCACGTCAGTATCATTTACAACTGCAATATCTGGCAGATTTGAACGGCCTGAATACCAATAGCACAGTGCGTATTGGTCAGCGTTTAAAAATTGAGGGTGACTTTCCGGCAGATAAAAAAGTTGAAGGCGTGAAAGTGGCAGCTAAGCCTGTAGCTTCTAAGGCAACTGAATCCTATACGGTAAAATCCGGTGAATCCCTGAATGCAATTGCCAGCCGCTTGGGCATGAGCGTGACCGACCTTGCTCAGTTAAATAATCTGAGTCCACGTGCAGGATTACGTGTCAGTCAAACTATTCAGATTCCAAAACTGGTGACGGATTATAAAGTCAAACGTGGTGATACCTTAATCGGTCTGGCCTCACGTTATGGTCTGAACAGCAATGAACTGGCGGAAATGAATGATCTCAAACCGAATACACAATTGCGTATTGGTGATGTGATTAAAGTGCCGAATTAATGAATGGATCATGAGATTCGCTCATTTATTTAAAACTTTCAGGTTGATCTGGCTAGCCCTACTGCTCGTGAGTAGCAGTTGGGCAGCCCTGATCACGACCCCATATATTGCACTACATAGTCAGCCGAAATATGCTCAGGCCAAATCCCTACCTTATGCCAATCCGCAAGCACCGAAAGGCGGTACGCAACAGCATGAATGGCAAGGGCAATGTCACTGAAGGGGGCAACTATATTTTTGACAGTTTGCTGTCCAAGTCACTGGATGAGCCCGGTGTGTACTATCCCTTGCTGGCGGAAAAAGTCAGTTTTGACCCCAAGAAAACCGCCTTTATTATTTTTCATTTAAATCCGAAAGCACGGTTTAGTAATGGCCAGCCGGTAACTGCACAAGATGTCAAATACAGTTTTGAGTTGTTTCAGACCCAGTCCAATTTTGGCCTGCAGATGTATCTGGCTGATTTAAACCGGCTGGAAGTCCTGTCACCTTTACAGGTCAAAATGCATTTTAAATCCGGACATAATCCGGAAATGGCGATGATTGTCGCGCAGATGCCCATTTATTCTAAACAGGAATGGCAAAAGCGTAATTTTAAAGAATTGACGCTGAAACCGATGCTGGGTTCAGGGCCTTATGTCATTGAACACATAGATGCTGGACGTAGTATTAGCTACAAACGTAATCCCGGATACTGGGGAAAAGACTTGATGGTCAACCGCGGGCGTTATAATTTTGACCGGATCAAGTATCGTTATTATCGTAGTCCTGAAATCAAGTTCGAAGCTTTCAAGTCGGGCCAATTTACCTTGCATGAGGAAAAACAGGTCAACCGCTGGGTGAAAGACTACCAGTTTCCTGCCGTTCGGCAAGGACAGGTGCAGCGTTACCGCTTTCAGCATCACAACCCGATTCCGACCCAGAGTCTGATATTCAATACCCGCCGTCAGCCTTTTGCCGATATCCGTTTCCGCCAAGCCTTGAGTTTTGCCTATGACTTTGAATGGCTGAATAAAGCCATGTTCTATGGTGAATATCAGCGCCTGAACAGCTTTTTTTCCAATAGCGAGCTTGCATCTCATGGACGGCCAGGCATTCAAGAACTGCACATTTTAAAACCCCATTTAAAGCAGCTTGATCCGGTTCAACGTCAGGCTGTACTGCAGGACTGGAAATATCCTCAGTCAGATGCCTCCGGTTTTAACCGGAACAATCTGTTAAAAGCCCGTCAATTGCTATTAAAGGCAGGCTATCGTTATCAACAGGGGAAGTTGGTCAATGCTGCGGGTCAACCGGTACAGATTGAGTTCCTGTTGCATCAGGCGGAGCAACAGCGTGATCTGATGCCATATCTACGTCATTTAAAACGCTTGGGCATTCAGGCCAGCATTCGTATGGTAGAAACCGCGCAATATTATGAACGGCTGCGGAATTATCAGTTTGATATGATTGTTGATACCATGCCGCAATCCCTGACACCGGGGCAGGAGCAGAAACAGTTCTGGGGCAGTCAGGCCGCAGCGCAGTCAGGTAATTATAATTATGCCGGTATTCGAAATCCGGCCATTGATGGAGTCATTCAGCAGGTGACTCAAGCTCAAAACCGTGAACAGCTGGTGAATAGTACCCGAGCATTAGACCGTTTACTGCGAGCAGGCTATTATCATATTCTGACTTATGGTACGGGCGAATACTGGTATGCTTACTGGAATATGTATCAGCAGCCGCAACGAAAACCTAAACTCTCCGCCGGGATTGATTACTGGTGGGTCGATGCGGCAAAGGCCAGACATGTGGCTGATTATTTCAAACAGCGTTAAGCTCCAAGCCTATCAGGGAGTGCCATGAGCACTTATATTCTCAAACGTCTGTTGCTGATGATTCCAACCTTGCTGATCATTTTGCTGATCAATTTCATGGTGATCCAGCTGGCACCCGGTGGTCCGGTGGAGCAGGCGATTTATCAGGCGCAACAGGTCAATGGTTTGGCGCATACCGGATTGCAGTATCAGGGAAAGCAAGGCCTCACACCGGAGATGCTTGAGCAGATTAATATCCAGTACGGCTTTGACCAGCCGCTGCATATTCGCTTTTGGGAAATGCTAACGCGTTATGCGCAGTTTGATCTGGGGCAGAGTTTTTTCAAAGACAAACCTGTGACTGAACTCATCTGGGAAAAATTGCCAGTATCGCTTTCTTTAGGCCTGTGGAGTACCTTGCTGATTTATCTGGTCTCCATTCCTTTAGGGATTAGAAAAGCCCGAAAACATGGCAGTCTGTTTGATCAGACTACCTCTCTAGTGTTGGCAGTAGGCTATGCCATTCCAGCCTTTATTTTTGCCATTTTACTCATCATATTTTTTGCTGGTGGGTCTTATCTGCACTGGTTTCCCTTGCAGGGAATTCGCTCTGAAAATTTTGCTGAACTCTCATTCTTTGCGAAAATTCAGGATTATTTCTGGCATATGGCCTTGCCGCTGTTGGCCATGGTGCTTGGCGGATTTGCCAGTTTGACCTATCTGGTCAAATTTTCCTTTGTAGAAGAGCTGACTAAGCAATATGTCTTGGCTGCGCGGGCCAAAGGTTTAACTGAACATGCAGTGCTGTATCGGCATGTATTCCGGAATGCCATTTTAGTGCTTATCGCAGGTTTGCCTGAAGTTCTGATCGGGGTGTTTTTTGTGGGAAACCTGTTTATCGAGATTATCTTTAATCTGGATGGCTTGGGTGTTTTAGGCTTTGAGGCGATTATTCAGCGTGACTATCCGGTGATTTTTGGTACTTTGTTTATTTTTACTTTGCTCGGCCTGATACTGCGTTTACTCAGTGATTTGCTGTATCAACTGATTGATCCACGGATTCATTTCAGTTCACGTCGAGGATCACAATAATGTCTTCCTTGATGCAAGCACGCTGGCAACGTTTTAAGCAGCATACGCTGGGCTTTAGCTGCTTTATTATTTTCAGTGCTATTTTCATCATTTCCTTGGGTGCAGAACTGATTGCTAACGATAAGCCCTTACTGGTGAAATATGATCATGCTTTTTATCTGCCCATCCTGAAATCCTATCCGGAAACCAAGTTTGGCGGAGTATTTGAGACAGAAGCAGAATATAAAGATCCGGCTGTGCAGCAACTGATTGCAGAAAAAGGCTGGGCGATCTGGCCCATCATTCCGTTTTCCTATCAAATGCCAAATTTTGAACTGGCTGAACCGGTGCCTTCGCCCCCGAGTGCGCAAAACTGGCTGGGAACAGATGACCAGGGCCGTGATGTTCTGGCACGGATTCTATATGGCTTAAGGATTTCATTACTGTTTGGTTTTGCTCTGACTTTATTGTCTGCGGCGTTGGGAATTTTAGCAGGGGCAATTCAGGGTTATTATGGTGGATGGATTGACCTGATCGGACAACGCATACTCGAAGTCTGGAGCGGTTTGCCGATGCTGTTTATGGTGATGGTACTGGTCAGTCTGTTTACCCCGAGTATTTACTGGCTATTTCTGATCATGCTGTTATTTGGCTGGACCACACTGGTGAGTATGGTGCGCGCTGAGTTTTTGCGCGCCAGAAATCTGGAATATGTCTGGGCAGTAAAAAGTATCGGGGCGGGGGATGGACGGATCATGTTCAAACATATTCTCCCCAATGTGATAGGTTCTAGCCTGTCACAGTTACCTTTTATGCTAACCGCCAATATTACTGCACTGACAGCGCTGGATTTTTTAGGGTATGGTCTGCCACCCGATTCGGCATCCCTCGGGGAACTCTTGCTTCAGGCCAAAAACAACTTAAATGCGCCGTGGCTGGCATTGTCGGGATTCTTTAGTTTGGCGATTGTACTGAGTTTGCTGATCTATATGGGAGAAGCGGTACGGGATGCTTTTGATCCAAGAAACTAAATCACAAAAATCTTTAACCATAAGAAAATAAGCAGATAAAAATTGTGTAAATTTGACAAGACTGATTGTCAATTGTTCTGGCTTACGTTATAAACGAGTACAAAATAAAAGTAACGTATCAGGACAGATCATGACTCAATTGGCCGATTCCATTCAAATTCGCAATACCACTTTTAAAAACCGCATCATCAAAGGTGCCATGAGTGAAGCACTGGCCAATGATGCCGGCCAACCCAATCAGGCGCATTTCAAGTTGTATGAAGCATGGGCCGAAGGTGGCTTGGGTTGTGCTATTACGGGTAATGTCATGGTGGATTATCGTGCCAAGAATGAACCGGGCGTCGTAGTGGTAGAAACAGAACGCGATCTGGCGCAGCTTAAAGTCTGGGCCGACGTAGGCAAACAGCATGGCATGGTACAATTGGTCCAGTTGTCGCATCCGGGCCGCCAGTGTCCCAAGGGCCTGAATCAAGAAACGGTTGCACCGTCCGCAGTCCCATTTAGTCCGGCTTTGGCAATGAGCTTTGGAACCCCGCGGGAACTGCGTGAAGATGAAATCCTGGATATTATCCAGCGCTTTGCCACTTCGGCTGCTATCTGTGAAAAAGCAGGATTTGAGGGGGTGCAGTTGCATGGGGCACATGGTTATCTGATTAGCCAGTTTCTGTCACCGCTGACCAATAAGCGTCAGGATCAATGGGGTGGTAGTATTGAGAATCGTACCCGTTTCTTGCTGCAAACCTATCAGGCTGTTCGTGCTGCGACTTCGGAAAATTTTATTATTTCAGTCAAGCTGAATTCAGCTGATTTCCAGCGTGGCGGTATTAGCGAAGAAGATGTCATTTATGTCTTTAAGGCGATGGACGCTGCAGGCATTGATATCATTGAAGTGTCAGGTGGTAGCTATGAAGCACCTGCGATGGCCGGCGTGAAAGCAGACAAGCGCAAGGCCTCGACCATTGCTCGTGAAGCCTATTTCCTCGATTTTGCCGAAAAAATCCGTCAGGAAGTGAAGTGCCATATCATGGTCACTGGTGGATTCCGAACTGTTGAAGGCATGAATGCCGCGCTTGACAGTGGTGCTTGTGATTTTGTCGGGATTGCACGTCCCTTTGCGGTAGAACCTGACTTGGGCAATCGTCTGGTTGCAGGGCATGATGTACGTTATGCGGTTGAGAAAATTAAAACCGGTATTCCAATGGTCGACAAAATGGCGATTATGGAAATCATCTGGTATGCCGCGCAGTTTAAAGAAATTGCCAAAGGCAAGCAGCCTAATCCAAAGCTGTCACCACTAAAGGTCTTTTTGCAGTATCTGAAAGGCAATGTCAAAGCGGTGATCAAGGGACAATTAAACTCGCGAAAATCGGCTTAATCTTTATTAAAAAACCGGACACTGCAAATGTCCGGTTTTTTAATTTCTGGCACTTAGGGGTGCTTTAGGAATAATGCATCGCCTGGGTCTGAAAAGGAAATAATAACTGGCTTAACTGACGAGTCGCCCATAAACCAATTTCAGTATGATGCATATGCGGTGCAGTATAAGGAATCAGTAAATCAATTTTCTGTTCCGCACCTTCACAGCGCATGAAGCGACTTTTTAACTGATTCAAGCGCTGCTGGTCCATACGGCTCATTGCAGGTTCAATTTTTGCCTGTGATGGGGTTGCACTACGTGAGGACAGGCGAGTTGCCAAGCCTGCGCCCTGAATCCAGTCTTTAATAATCTGTTTTTCGGTCGCATTAAAGACCCCAAACATTTTACCTTCCGGATGATCGATCATTTTCCAGAAGCGACTTTGTTCCACTTGTGCATCTTTCACAATCCAGCCTTTTTCAATCATCACCTGCAAAAACTCGGCAATCTGGGCAGGATCGGATAACCAGTCATTGATGGTCTTGCCACTAAACTGGCATTTCTGATTATGAATATATTGACCAATCAGCGCTTTATTCTGGAACACTTTTAAAGCCATCTGTTCAATGTCCAGTTCCTTAATAATCTGAGAAGAACTTTTGCCGATGTCATTCAGGACATAGCCTTTTTTAATCAGCTCCAGATAAGTTTCCGGGTTTTCTGCATGATTAAAATGCTGGATAAATGCTTGCAGGGATTTCTGCGCATGACCATTGTGAGCATTATCAATAGTAATGTGCACATTGAAATAATGTGGATCGATACCCAGTTCAGCCAGTTCATAATTGGTGATTAACAGATGCAGCGGTAACTGTTCATAGCCGAGATTAAAGCCAATGACCAAAGGTAGGTATTTGGCCGGGGCATAAGCCAGTGCGAGCTGTACGGCAGCCTGTTCGTAGTAACTGTCATCCAAATGCTCGGCATAACTGTTCAGCTCATAATGACTCAACAGGTCCTGATACATGGTGACATGATTGGCACGCGGATGCCCTAAACCAAGCTCTTCGAGATAGATGTAAATCAAATCTTTCAACTCGGGCTGATTACAGTTTGGCACGGTTGAATACAACCAAGCACCATCGACCAGTTTAACCGGTGCAACTTTCGCCAGGAATTCGAAAGCATGAGAAACCGTCGGAAAATATTCCCGGGGCTGTTGCTGTTTCCGGCGATTGACATAGGTCTGGAAAGTCGCACAAACCTGATGATGTTGTTCTAAAAGATGCTGTTCAACCTGTGCAGGCTGATCCAACCATCCGAGAGTATCAATATTTAAATTTTTAATCAGATCACTCAAATAAGAGTCGGCTTTTTCGGTTTTGGTATATGTCGAAATTTCAGTATCTTGAAAAAAGTCGACCCAATCCTTAAAGCTTTTAATTTGATAATTATGATTTTTATTTGGCGATAAAGGTAAACTTAGCTCTGTGCTGACGAACATAATCTGATCCTTGCAGATTTCTCTTGATTTACCTTAACGTGCCCTCTAAAAGCAGGGTGTTGAATTTTTGTTCTAATTTATTGGTGTATTGCTTTAAATGAAAATGAACGGATATTTCTATGCATAGAAATGTTAAAACAATACAAATTGTAAAATTAAGAATGGGATGGCACCCCCCAGAAAGAGAGCTAGATTTGAACGAATGATAAAAACAGGGTTTAAAGATTCGAGAAATAAAATTTGCAAGATAAAAAAAAGCCCGAGTCGCAATGCTCGGGCTTTTTGTTGAGATGTTGCCATCTCGAATATGGCGTCCCTACGGGGATTCGAACCCCGGTTACCGCCGTGAAAGGGCGATGTCCTAGGCCTCTAGACGATAGGGACAGTACAGAAGATAAATTTTAAAACCGCTACTTTTAGCTTGAAGTAATGGCGTCCCTACGGGGATTCGAACCCCGGTTACCGCCGTGAAAGGGCGATGTCCTAGGCCTCTAGACGATAGGGACTTAATAAAATGTACTTCTGAAAATTGGCGTCCCTACGGGGATTCGAACCCCGGTTACCGCCGTGAAAGGGCGATGTCCTAGGCCTCTAGACGATAGGGACGTTTCAGAGGTGGGCGTATAATAGGGTGAAAACAGGGGGGTGTCAAACGCATTTCCATAAAAAAAATGATTTTCTGGATTGAGTGCGTAAATTTAAAACAATCTTGTGGAAATACTTGAAAATTACATGGTTTAAGCTGGATTTTTAAGCAATTCCAGAATTGCTTCTACCACCTGCGGATGCAGTAAATAGCCGGTAATGTCATGCGGGCGGTGAATATGGGTACGAATGCCGTGGTTAATAATGGCGGGTTGAAACTGAAATGGCGGTTGTGTAAGAGGAAAGGCGGTAAGAAAATCATCAGTTGAATAGAAATTTATCCAGTCGCCTGTAATTGCAGCAGGTCGGACAATGGGTTGCGGTAAATGTGACTGGATCACCTGGAAGGCTAATGGCGATCCGAGGGTAATAAAACGCTGTACATTCAGTCCAGGATGCTGAATAAGATAATTATAGGCAATCACACTGCCCAGAGAATGAGCAATCACAATACAAGGTTTGCGACCATTCAATTGCCGGGCAATCCGTTCATGAACTTCCTTCATGAAAGCAGGATTGTCGAGATACAGATAGGTTTCAATCAGAAATTTTTGAAGCAGGCTCCGATGCAAACTGGGAAAATAATTCAGCAATAATACAAAGTCTCGCAGTGCAACATTTTTGCTTAGCGTAGTAATAAATTTGAATTTCTGTTTGAAATCCATCGGCTCATTCAGATGAAGCTGGGGGAGATCGGAAATCACGGGCTTGCGCCAGCCAGGACGTGGAACTGGTGCAGGAAGTTGAGGATGGACAGGTTGACGGAAACGAAAGCTGGGCCATTGCTGGGGCATCAAGGTGCCAGCATTCAGGATGTTGCGGACGTTGTAGTGTGAAAGCAAGTCTCCATAAAATGGAATGTGAATATGACGTCGTAAATAACTGAATCTGGCATCATGACGGTGTTTGCGAATGCCTTTTTGAAGTATATGTAGCCAGCGCTGGCGGATCGATGCAGCACTATGATGTTGCTGGTTCATTCCATGAATAAAAATAACTTTCATCGATACCTCACGGAGGTCGATCTATATATTCACAGTATAGAGAAAATTGCGGCAAGCCAAGCTACACTTTTTGTGGCGTTAATGTGTAAATTATCTTTGATAAAACAATTATTAACAGACATCTGTATATTTATAAAAAAGGCAGAAAAAGCAGCAAATTGGTAGGTCCGGATGAAAGATTTCACTGAATAGAAGAAGAATATGAATAGAAGGGTAAAAGTTGAATTTAGAGTTTGGCGTGAGTCTTATAGTAATTCCAGGAGCGCTTTAATGACGTCCGGATGCTGAATATAACCATCAATATCATGCGGATGATAGATGGAGGTATGAATCTCCTGATTAATAATCGCTGGCTGAAGCTGGAAGGGTGGTTCTGATAGTGGAAAAGCAGTCAGAAAGTCATCGCTACAATAGAAATTTATCCAGTCGCCTGAAATTGCAGCAGGTCGTACAATCGGTTGCGGCAGATGAGCCTGGATGACCCGAAATGCCAACGGTGATCCGAGAGTAATAAAACGCTTGATATTCAGCTCCGGATGCTGAATCAAATAATTATAGGCAATCACGCTGCCGAGCGAATGTGCCACCAGAATCTGTGGCCTGCTGCTATAGAGTTGATTATGAATGCGGCGGTGAACTTCCTGCATAAAATGTGGGTTGGCCAAATAAAGATAAGTTTCCAGCAAAAACTTATGCAAAAAGCTGGCGTGTAAGCTGGGAAAATAATTGATGAGTACTGCAAAATCCCGCAAAGCGATATCTTTGCTTAATGCTGTAATGAATTTCAGTTTCTGATTGAAATTCAGGGCATCATCAAGATTTAGCTGCGGGACGTCACAAATTTGATAGGTGCACTGGTCTGGTGGCGGTGCCGGTTGCAGCTGTGCGGGATGTAAAAAAGGGAAATGCGGCCACTGTTGCGGCATCAAGGTGCTGGCATTTAAGACATTATGAAAATGATGCCGAGAAAGTAAATCGCCATAAAAAGGGATACGGATATGCCGCTTTAAATAAGTAAAACGGGCTTGCTGTTGTGGGTTTTTCCGAAGGCCTGTTTTGAGAAGATGCAGCCAATGTTGACGCAATGAAGTAGCCGTATACTGTTGCTTGTTCATGCCGTGAATAAACACAATTTTCATTGATGCACCATTAGGTTGCAAAAAAAGAGCGGCCGGAGCCGCTCTTTTAAAACTGATGATTAAGACTTGTTGTGATAAAAGGCATAATAACTTGCATAACACGCTGCAATAAATAGCAGACAGCCTACGAAGCTGATACGCATTGATGGATCAAAGACCATACTGATACAGGTAATAAAACAGAACACAAAGCCCAGGATTGGCACAATCGGGAACAATGGTGCAGCAAAGCCCAGTTCTTTTGCCGTATGACCCTGTTTATACCATTGACGACGGAAGTTGAACTGGCTTAAGCAGATACTCATCCAGACCACCACCATGGTAAACGCTGCAACGCCCAGCAAGTTGGTAAAGATCGTCTCTGGCGCAAACTGTTCAGACAATAAACCTGGCAATGCACCCAGCATAGTCACCATAACTGCAATATACGGTACACCGCGAGCATTCAGTCTTGAGAATACGGCAGGCAACTGTTTGCTGTATGACAATGACCACATCATACGAGAAGCAGCAAATAGACCTGAGTTGGCAGCAGACAATAATGCAGTGATAATTACAAAGCGGATGATGTCTTCAGCATATGGGATACCAATGTGCTGGAATACGGTTACGAATGGACTGCTACTTACGCCTTCAGCGGCTAAGCCTGCTTCCTGATGCGGAAGTAATGCGGTCACCACGATAATCGTACCTACAAAGAAAATTAATAAGCGGAAAATCGCAGTATTAATCGCTTTCGGGACATTTTTTGCAGGATCTTCAGTTTCACCAGCAGCCACACCAATCAGCTCGGTACCAGAGAAGGCAAAGTTCACGATCAGCATCGTAGCAAAAATCGGGAACAGACCTTCAGGGAACCAGCCCTGTGCAGTCAGATTGGTAAATAAAGGCGCAGCTTCATAGCCTTGATAGCCCAGAACACCAAAGATGGCCAATAGACCTAAAAGAATAAAAGCAACAACCGTGACCACTTTCACCAGTGCTAGCCAGAATTCGGATTCGGCAAACCAGCGGGTAGAAATCATATTAAGACTAAATACGAATACACCAAAGATAATGGTCCATAACCACATGGAAATATCCGGGAACCATTCCTGCATCAGCAAGGCCGCTGCAGTAAATTCAGTTCCGAGAGTGACCGACCACGTCAGCCAGTATAACCAGGTGATGGTATAGCCTGTGCCTGGTCCAATATAACGTTTGGCATAAGCACCAAATGAACCAGATTCTGGCATATGAACGGCAAGTTCGCCCAAACATAGCATTACCATGTACGCGATAATACCGCCTAGGAGATAAGCGAGAATGGCACCTACAGGCCCCGTTTGTGCAATGACTTCACCCGACCCTAAGAATAGGCCTGTTCCGATTGCGCCACCAAGCGAAATCATGACCAGATGTCGAGTACTCATAGCGCGTTTTAAAGGCGCAGAATTGCCCTGATGCGTAGCATCATTCGGAGATGAGTGCATAGGAAATAAGAAATACTTCAAAGGAATGAAGCGAGCTATTGTAGTGAAAAACTACAAATCTGCAATCGAATAATGGTAATTTCGAATAAGGTCTGATCGTATGAGATCAATAGATGGCGTCCCTACGGGGATTCGAACCCCGGTTACCGCCGTGAAAGGGCGATGTCCTAGGCCTCTAGACGATAGGGACGTTGCGAGGTGATGCGTATATTAAGGATTAAGCAGGGGTTTGTCAAAAGGGTTTTTGCTAAAATTCATTTAACAGTTTAAACATTAGGCAAAACAAAAACTTTATTTTATTAAGATGTTATTTTCTGAACAAATTTCAAGACTATAAAAAATAAATATTTGAAAAGATCACTCAAAATTAGTGATCTGGAGTTTGATATTGTTTAGGCTGGGGATTTTCAGCAGGCGTTGTCACTGCCTCAGTCTGCGCAGTTTTATTGTCATCACGGTTGACGATATAGAGATACAGTGCCGAAGGTGCCAAAATAAGTAAAACAAGCAGGAATTTCTTGAGCATGGAAAAATTTCAAATCTTAAAATTAGTCTGATTATAGCCTAAGCAAATCTAAAAGAGCAGCAGCATGTACCTATTCAGGCTCTAGAATTTAAAAGTAACATCCGCAATAAATTGGCGGCCAATTTCAGTCATCACACGTGGTCTATCATTTGAGGTCGAGCCTGTTGTATAGGTATTCACGCGGTTGGTTACGTTGTTAATGGTTAAACCAAAAATTGCCCTTAAATCTTTTGAAATTTCCCAGTCATAGGTGGTGCGCATATCCCATGTAAATTTGGGTTTAATTTCAGAGGCTAAATAAGTGTCAAGCAGTTCACCTTCATACTCGACTTTGTCATTTTTATCGGAGACTGCAACCATATCATCGTAACTGTCTTTATAGCTAAAGAAGTTTGAAATACGTACAGGCAGTGTATCGAATGCAATATCCCAGTTTACTCGTGCGGTCCATGGTTGGTTAAAGTTTGGGGCAGGGCGGTCTGACCAACGGATAATTTGACCATCATAAGAGACCCATTCATCTTGAATGGCTTGATCATAGGCTGAAGTGTAATCTACATAAGTGCGGAAGACTTCACTGTAGTCAAATCCCAAGGCAAATAAATGTTGGCTATCCCCCAGAGCGATCGGTTGACGATTTTTAAGTATTAAGGTGTAGATGTCAGCTTTGCCACTTCCATCATTGTTATATTCGTAGAAGAATTTTGAACCCTCTAAAGGAGTAACTTTAGTTTTTGATATTTCATCCTGATATTTACGATTGACCCATTTTAGCCCTAGATCCCAATTCTGGATTTGTGTATTCAGGCCTAAAACAGTCTCGTCACTGAAAGGGGTATTGAGCGCTGAACTACGCGCACCGCTGGATAGTGTAGTTTGTGTTTCTACCCAAGGTGCATGTGGGTTTTCACGTGACAGTTTGTAGAGCAAATCATTTTGAATTTCATTCAGTTCTGTACCTAACGTTTGCTGACCATAGTAGCGATTCCACCCAGCGGATAAATGCAATTGATCATTACTAAAGGGTTTGTAAGAGAAACGACTACGAGGGGCAATATTGATATTACTACTTAAAGAGTCATAATCAGCACGAACACCAAAGCGTGTTGAAATTTGATCATTCCATTGAATATTGTCTTCAATAAATATATTTAGGCGATCTTGCTGGGCTTGAATATCACCAGCTTTGTACAGAGTGCCACCAGCGATATATTGTCCATTCCAACCATTTATCGTTAGTTTATCATCACAATATAGGTCACTTTGAAGGCAGGTAGTATCTTTACCAAGTTCTTTTAAATGGGTCTTTGTCGCGAGTAAAACATCCTCGGCTCGTTTCCACTCAACATGAGCATGGCTATAACCCGCACCTAGAGTCATGTTGTGTTGGGATTGACCAAGTTTAAATAGGTCTATATTGGCTTGTAGGTCGTAAGAGAGAACGTCTTGATGTTGTTCTATTTCTCCCATGATGGCGCCTTCTCGAACAACATCGGTATTATTCCAATCTTTACTTCCTTCGGCATAGTACCAATGCATACTGTAGTTATTGTCAGCAATACGTTGTGTCGCTGAGTTTTGGAAATTAAGTTTGTGTACGAGAGTACCTAAGTTGAAGCGATGTTCAAGTTCCGAGAACAGAGTAAGTGTTTCGGTTTCAGTAGTACTACCTGAATCACGATTGCTGTCCACATAACTTAAGCTATCGAGCAAACCATAATCGAAACCAAACTTCGCTTTGGTTGAGGCGTTTGGTGTATAAAATAATGTTGCACCAAGATTTGAGATATGTCGTTCTTGATCAATTGTTTTAGGTGTTTCAAAGCCACTTTTGACTGGAATAATGGACTCTCTTTGAGAAGCATAAGCATTAAAGCCCCAATCATTCGAGAGCTTCCCATAAATATTGGTGCTTAGACCTTGTTTGGTATATTCCTTTTGGTAGTCATCTGTAGGTTCTTCAAATTTACTTTTTTCTAAAGGTGAAATTGAGTTGTAGCGAGCCCAATCACTTTCAGTGTAATCGTAAGTGATAGAACCGTGAATTTTACCTATCTCTGTTTGCGGTGCACATGTTTTAGCATTTACAACCCCACCTGTGAATTGACCATAAGCGGCAGACACATTGCTATCTAATACTTCAAGCTCACAAAGTAGGTCAGTGTTCACTGCCATAGCTTGTGCGCCAGTCCCAATATCTTGAAATGTATTTATGTTTGAATTTGCTGGATTAATACGTAAGTTGTTGGAAACACCATTCACAATAAAATTGTTTTGGAAGGTTTGTGCGCCATTTATAGAGATTTCGGCAGGTTTAATTTCACCTTGTGAGCCTGCTGCTAACTGTGATTGACTAAACTGCACATTCGGATTCACTTTTAAAAAATCGGTAATGTTCTTTGAGCTATTCGGCGTCTTTTCTAAATCTTCTTTTGAATAAATGGTTTTTCCAACTTCATTTTCTTGCTGAGCTTCGATAATAATTGTGTTGAACTTAATCGTTGTTTCATTGAGAACAGGCTCTTGATAATTCGATTCTTTTGCAAAACTAGATGTTGATAAAGCTGTTAAAACTGCAATAGAAAGTGGGGAATAAGCAAAATGCATGAGAAGGGTTGAATATGCGAAAGATAATGGAAGTGATTATCATTAAATTTAAGAAGGCAATCAATAGTAATGAGAATTATTTTCATTAATTAATTGATAAAAGTGTAAGACTTGAGCAGCTTAAGATGCTGATAAAAAAATATAAAGAAGAGAAAAAATAGATGGCGTCCCTACGGGGATTCGAACCCCGGTTACCGCCGTGAAAGGGCGATGTCCTAGGCCTCTAGACGATAGGGACGTTTAGAAGATGGCGGTATCTTATTGATCCGCCACCAGAGTGTCAAGCAGGTGAGGTGCGAGTTTGTTTAAAATATAGCAAAACAGTTCAGCGGTCTTCTGCGTATCATATAATGCAGAATGGGCTTCTTTACCATCAAACTCGATTCCAGCTTGGATACAGGACTTCGCCAGTACGGTCTGACCAAACATCACCGCACTTAAAGTCACTGTATCGAAGACAGAAAAACTATGAAACGGGTTCTGGTTTTTGGTTCCGGTACGCGCAATCGCGGCCTGAAGAAAACCTAAATCGAAATGTGCATTGTGTCCGACTAAAACCGCATGGGTACAGTTTTGCTGGCGACGCACTTCATTCACAGATTTAAAAATACGCTTAAGCGCAGTTTTCTCATCTTCGGCCATCGCAATTCGCATTGGATTAGAAGGATCGATCCCAATAAACTCCAGCGAACGTCGGTCGAGGTTTGCCCCTTCGAAAGGATTGATATGTGCATGGTAAGCTTGACCCGGCACAAATTGACCTTCCTCATTGTAAACAATCGGAATGGCCGCAATTTCCAGCAATGCATCAGTCTGCGCATTAAAACCTGCAGTCTCGACATCGACAACTACAGGTAAGAATCCACGAAAACGTTGACCAATGATTGGGAGCGTTTCATTTGTCACACTTTTCTCCATTGAATGGTTTTACCCGCATATAACGGAATAATCTGTTCACCATCCAGATAGTCTAAACTTTCAGGGATTACTTGATCTTCTCTAACCAGGGTAATAGTGCTGGTATTACGTGGCAGGCCATAGAAGTCTGCACCAAAGTGGCTGGCAAAACCTTCCAGGCGTTCAATTTTACCCACTTGATCAAATGCCTGAGCATACAGCTCAATAGCAGTTGGCGCACTATAACATCCTGCACAGCCACACGCATTTTCTTTTGCATTTTTTGAATGCGGCGCGCTATCTGTTCCCAAGAAAAATTTAGGATTACCGCTGGTTGCGACTTCCAGCAAGGTTTGCTGATGCGTTTGACGTTTTAAAATCGGCAAGCAGTAGAAATGCGGCTTGATTCCACCGACCAGCATGTCGTTGCGGTTAAACAATAAATGTTGTGGCGTAATAGTTGCAGCGACATTGCGGTCTTGCTCAAGTACAAAGTTTGCGGCTTCGCTGGTGGTAATATGTTCGAGTACCAGTTTCAGCTTTGGAAACTGTCTAAGTAATGGTGCCAGCACTTCATCCAGGAAACGCTTTTCACGGTCAAAAATATCGACATGATTATGCGTCACTTCACCATGTAGCAATAAAGGCACTTGGTGTTCTTCAAGCTGTTCAATTACGCCGTAGACTTTGCTCATATCGCTAACACCACTATCGGAGTTGGTGGTCGCACCCGCAGGATAGAGCTTGATGGCATTGACATGCGCAGATTCTTTGATCTTTTTAACTTCGCTTGCCGGGGTGTTGTCAGTGAAATACAGCACCATACGCGGGTCGAAATTTACCCCTTCAGGCACATGTGCCATGATACGTTCACGGTAGGCATTGGCTTCTTCGACAGTTTTAACGGGTGGCACCAGATTTGGCATGCAAATGGCGCGAGAAAACTGCTTGGCTAAATCGGGAACGGTACGTTGAAGTGCTAAACCATCACGCAGGTGAACGTGCCAATCATCTGGCTGGAGAATCGTAATCGTATTCAAGGCAAATTCAGTCGAACAAATAAAACAAATGATAATCCATCTATAGTAAAAATGGTAACGAGAAAGCGCTACAAAATAAGGGATATGTATAAATTAATTTTAAAAAGTATGTTATTTTAAAATTAATAAAAAAATTACATAAATACTTGGCAATGGAATACAAGTACAATCTAGCGAAATTGCAAGATGATAAAGAAGACATAGAACAACTGATTACACGGCAAAGCCAGCGTGTAGGCCCGGTCTTCCCTCAAAATCTGGAACAAGAATTCTGGACCAAAAATCTGGAACGCGCCCGCAAACATGTCGAAAAATATGTGTGGGCTGGAGTACTAGCCTATTTCCTTTTTTTGGTGGTGATGATTCCCACAGATTACTGGAGCATCAGCAAAGAATATTTCGTACATGATTTTGTCCTGTGTATGTTGGGCTTGCTCAATGGCGGCGTGTCGCTAATTATCTTTTATATGTTCTCGTGCTTACCCAAGATCAAGCGCTTTTTTCCTCAGGCTTCGATGCTGTTGGTATTCTGGGTACAGGTGTCAATTTCATGTATCACCATGTCGATTAAAACTGATGCCTTGCAGCATCAATCCATGGCGATAGTCACGATCGTATATATCCTGGGTTATGTTCTGACCGGTATTAAGCCGATTCAGATGCTGGTCACCGGACTGCTCGCCGCCGCAACCACCATTATTGTATTGTTCGGTCTGTCAGTTGAATTTAATCCTATGGTTTTTGGCCGGATTTTAATTGGAAGTTGCTTGCTGGGTTATGTGATTAGCCATATGATTTTTGCCCGTGAGCGTGTGATATTTCTCTATAGCATTCGCGCCAGAATCAGTGAGCAGATCCAGCGTATCCATACCAACGAATTATTACATTTGAGTCAGTACGATGAGCTGACCAAGATTTCCAATCGACGGACTTTTGATGAGACGCTGCAAGTCCATTTCGAACGTGCACATCGTGAAGAAACGGCATTGGCAATTCTGTTTATCGATGTAGATTTCTTTAAAAATTACAACGATTTTTATGGGCATCAGAAAGGTGATGATGTCATTTCGACTATTGCCAAAACCATCAAGAATGCGATCCGACATATGGACTTTGTCGCGCGTTATGGCGGGGAGGAGTTTGTGGTGCTCTTGCCAGAAACGGATGCACATGGTGCTTATGCGGTGGCTTCAAATATTTTTAAGGCGATTGATCGTCTGGAAATTCCACATGAAAAATCCTTGGTTGCGAAACATATCACCATCAGTTTAGGCATTACCGTTTATCGTGGTGAGGAAGATATTGATAAGGATGCATTGTTGGGAATCGCGGATCAGGCGCTATATCGTGCCAAACAGCTTGGACGCAACCAGATTTATTATCAGTCTATTCGATCAGTCAATTCAGATATTGCAAATGGCTAGAGATTATTAAAATGAATAAAACAATCATCAATAAAAAACCGCGCTCAGGGCGCGGTTTTTTGCTTAAGACAAAACTTAGTTTTTGTCTTTCAGTTGTGGCACTGCAGATGCAGAACCGACTGCCAGTAAACCAGTTTCTGTATAGATGCCCAGTTTCGCACGTGTATCCGTGATATCCAGGTTACGCATAGTCAACTGACCGATACGATCCATCGGCGAGAACATAGAATCACCTTTCTCCATAGTTAAACGCTCAGCTTCATAAGTGAGGTTAGGAGATTCAGTGTTCATAATGGTGTAATCATTACCACGACGAAGTTCGATTGTTACTGTGCCAGTAACTGCTTTAGCGACCCAACGCTGTGCAGTTTCACGTAGCATAAGCGCTTGAGAATCGAACCAGCGACCTTGGTACAGCAAACGACCTAAACGTAAACCGTTAATGCGGTATTGTTCAATCGTATCTTCGTTATGAATACCCGTTACCAGACGCTCATAAGCAATGTGAAGCAGCGCCATACCCGGAGCTTCATAGATACCGCGAGATTTCGCTTCGATGATACGGTTTTCGATTTGATCCGACATACCTAGACCGTGACGGCCACCGATGCGGTTCGCTTCAAGAATAAATTCAACTGGATCTTCAATGCGTTGACCGTTAATCGCAACCGGGAAGCCTTCTTCAAAAGTAATCGATACTTCTTCAGCTTTCACTTCTACGTCATCTTTCCAGAACGCAACGCCCATGATTGGCTCAACGATTTTGATGCCTGCATTCAGGTATTCAAGATCTTTGGCTTCGTGCGTCGCACCCAGCATGTTTGAGTCAGTTGAATAAGCTTTTTCTTTTGACATTTTATAGTCAAAACCATTGTCGATCAGGAACTGTGACATTTCTGCACGGCCGCCCAGCTCGTCAATGAAGGTTTGGTCTAACCAAGGCTTGTAAATTTTAAGCGCAGGATTGGTCAACAAACCATAACGATAGAAACGCTCAATGTCGTTGCCTTTATAAGTCGAACCGTCACCCCAGATGTTAACATCATCTTCTTTCATGGCAGTTACCAGCATGGTGCCAGTTACTGCACGACCCAATGGCGTCGTGTTGAAATAAGGCATACCACCTGTAGAAATATGGAACGCGCCACATTGAATTGCAGCAATACCTTCTAATGCAAGCTGTAAACGGCAGTCGATTAAACGTGCTTTTACTGCGCCATAAGCTTCAGCTTTTTTTGGAATCGCATCGTAATCGTCTTCGTCTGGCTGACCCAAGTTAGCTGTGTAAGCATAAGGTTCAGCGCCTTTTTGTTTCATCCACAAAAGAGCAGCAGAAGTATCTAGACCACCAGAGAAGGCAATACCAACTTTTTTACCTACTGGGACATTCTGCAAGATAGTTGCATTATCAGACATTGTTCATCCTAATGATATGAAATAGGCACGCCAGAATTGGTGGCCTGAAAAAATACATATTGCATCAATTGTATCATTAATTTATTTAGGTTTGCTTTAGAAAAGAAAAACTCGTTTTAAAATCTCTATTCAATAGGCTTAAATAATCATAAATCGCACGATTTTCACCAGAAGCCTGCTGAAAACGGAAGAAATTGGTTATATTCAGCCGAATAAAGTTAAAAATCAGATAAAACAGGAATAAAAGCATGGCGACTCGCATCCCACCTTTACCTAATTTAAATCCTAAAGCTAAGAATGAAACGCTGGCACTGTTACATGGGATTTATGCCGGTTTACTGGTTTTTAGTACGATTGCTTTTTTATATCTGGAATATCAGCAATCCACGATTTCCATGCTGAGTCTGGGAATGATCCTACTACTTTTGTTGATACTGATTGTTTTAAATATACAGGCCTGTCTCAAGGTGAAGCAGGGGAATGGTTCAGGACGGACTTTATCCAGAGTGATGGCAATCCTCATGCTGTTCAGTTTTCCGATTGGGACAGTATTGGGCATGATTGCATTATGGAAATCCAGTGCACGGCAATGGCAGAGCTAATCCGTGAAGTATAGAGCGAGCTGGTGTCGAAGATTGATGTTTGTGCCTGAAAATGCTGAACTCCGGGTCATAAAAAGCCTCTGAAAATCAGTTAAAGTAAGGAAATGACTTGCTCAACCAAATATAATCAGGGATTTGTTATGACCACCACGCGCTATGCCAACATTTTAAAGCCACTGCATTTGGGTTTTACCACCATTAAAAACCGGGTGGTGATGGGGTCGATGCATACTGGTCTGGAAGACCGCTTCTATAATTATCCTAAACTGGCAGCGTATTTTGGTGAACGTGCAAAGGGTGGCGTAGGCCTGCTGATCACCGGTGGAATATCGCCAAACCGTCAAGGCTGGCTGTTGCCGGCGGGCGGTACCATGAATACCTTGGGCGATATTGCACCACATCGTCTGGTGACACATGCAGTGCATAAGCATGGTGCTAAAATTCTTTTACAGATTCTGCATGCCGGACGTTATGGCTATCAGCCTTTTGTGGTTTCGGCCAGCCCGATCAAATCACCAATTTCTCCTTTTAAACCGCGTGAAATGTCAGATAAACAGATCCTGAATACCATTCAGGATTATGTGAAAACTGCCATCATTGCCAAAAAGGCTGGCTATGATGGCGTGGAAATCATGGGTTCTGAAGGCTATTTGCTGAATCAGTTTTTAAGTCGTCATGTCAATCAGCGTATTGACCGTTGGGGCGGCCCGATTGAAAACCGGATGCGTTTTGCCGTAGAAATTGTTAAAGCGATTCGCGCTGAAATTGGTGAGAAATTTATTATCTGTTTCCGTTTGTCACTTCTCGATTTGGTACATGATGGCAATACCATGCAGGAAGTGATTACCGTAGCTAAAGCTTTGGAAAAGGCAGGAATTACTTTGCTCAATACCGGGATTGGCTGGCATGAAGCACGTATTCCAACTATTGTGACTTCCGTGCCTCGAGCTGCTTTTGTCGATTACACTTCTGAAGTTAAGAAACATGTTTCGGTGCCGGTGATTGCTTCTAACCGGATCAATATGCCAGACACTGCCGAGGCGATTCTGGCCTCTGGTCAGGCAGATATGGTACAGATGGCACGTCCACTTTTGGCCGATGCTTTCTGGGTCAACAAAACCGCAACCAATCGTGTTGATGAAATCAATACCTGTATCGCCTGTAATCAGGCTTGCTTGGATCATACCTTTAAAAACCAGCGCGCAACCTGTCTGGTCAATCCGCGTGCCGCTTATGAGACCGAACTGGTCTATGTCAAAACCAAAAAACCGAAAAGTATTGCAGTGATTGGTGGTGGTGTTGCAGGTCTGTCAGCGGCTACTGTCGCAGCCAGTCGCGGGCATGATGTCACTTTGTTTGAGGCCAGTCATGAAGTAGGCGGGCAGTTCAATCTGGCTAAAGTGATTCCGGGGAAAGAAGAATTTCACGAAACGATTCGTTATTTTAAAGTGCAGCTAGAAAAAACCGGAGTTGATCTGCGTCTCAATACCCGAGTCAACCGCGAGCAGTTGGAGCGTGAGGGTTTTGATGAGGTGATTGTGGCTACAGGGGTTGTGCCGCGTGCCTTGAATATCGAAGGCAGTCAGGCACCACAAGTATTATCTTATGCAGAAGTGCTACGTGGCGCACCTGTCGGTGATCGTGTTGCGGTCATTGGCGCAGGTGGTATTGGTTTTGATGTGTCCGAGTTTTTATTAAAGCCACCGCATCAGATACAGCCACAGCCTGTGGATGAGTGGAAACGTGAATGGGGTGTTGATTCCCAACCAGATTATGTGACTGAAGGCGGGTTACAGCGTGCTGAAGTCGAACCACCAGTACGGGAAATTTATTTATTACAACGTAAAAAAACACCACTTGGCGCAGGACTGGGCAAGACTTCAGGCTGGGTACATCGTGCCCAGTTAAAAAAACATGCTGTGCGGATGTTGCGCGGCGTGCAATATAAATCTGTCACGGATGAAGGTTTATGGATTGAGGTGGATGGTCATGCTCAATTATTACGTGTAGATACCATTGTAGTGTGTGCAGGTCAGGAATCGGTGAAAGACCTGATGCCGAGTGCTGGGGAGAATACCTTGGCGCAGTATCATATTATTGGCGGTGCAAAACTGGCTGCTGAACTCGATGCCAAGCGCGCCATTCGTGAAGGAGCGGAATTAGCAGCCAAATTGTAGCGATTTGATGAAACTATATGCAGTTGATTGCATTCACTGTAATTTTCACTTGTCAGTCGGACAAAAGCTCCGTATTATTGCGCCCATGGAAGCGTGGCAGAGCGGTTTAATGCACCGGTCTTGAAAACCGACGAGGGTGTGAGTCCTCCGTGAGTTCGAATCTCACCGCTTCCGCCAAAT
>SPVA01000026.1 GCA_013530545.1 Acinetobacter lwoffii | reverse complement strand
TATCTCAGAAATCACTCAACGTTTGAATCATCGCCCAAGAAAAAGACTCGGCTTTAAAAGTCCGAGTCAGGTATTATGGCAACAACATGGTGTTGCACTTCAAATGCTAATCTAAGATTCTTTTATAAGATTCGTTTTTTGGCAGATTATTTAGAACTGAGATATTTCATTAGAAATGTATACCAGTATCCTGCCATAAATCATTCTATTTCTTATTTTTTTATAAAATGACTTTACTCAGGTGCAGGCAATGGACTTCTTACAAAATAATCCGCCATTCCTATACCAAATTGCTATTAGCGATGTCACAATTTTGAATTAAACCTCAACAACTTAAGAACAATGACAGGAAAAGCATAATGAACCCAAAAGAAATGAGCGGTTTAGCATTACTGGAAGCGATGCGTGATGAAAAAATCCCGGCCCCAAGTATTAGCGAAACCATGTCGATGCAACCAGCAGTGATTAAAAGCGGACATGTAGAATTTAAGGTAAAAGCTGATCATCGACATTTAAATCCGCTTGGCGGCGTCCATGGTGGTTTTGCTGCAACCGTTTTGGATACCGTGACAGGCTGCGCGATTCATACTTTACTTGAAGCAGGTGTCGGTTATGGCACCATTGATCTGAATGTAAAGATGTGCCGCCCCATACCTCAGAATCAGCCACTGAAAGCCGTAGGAAAATCAATTAATCTCAGTAGAAATTTAGGTATTTCTGAAGGTCAGATTCTGGATGAAGAAGGTCGCCTGTATGCTCATGCCACTGCGACCTGTATGATTATTCGGACTGAATGAATATTGGTAGCCTGTACAATTCATCAGACACTTCATTTAAATAATATTACTTTTCGCCTGCCCTGCTTTAACAAATGACAAGCGTGGTCGAGTTAAGCCTTGAAACTCAAAATAATGCTTGGAAACATTGGCTAATTCCACATCTTGTGTTTGTGTTGTTGAGGCTTGCCACGCTTTAGACTGATTAGTACCTGTCAAAAGATTGCCAGAAATGGCATAGATATAAAGGTCTTTGCCTTGCTCTTTCAGATAGTCTGCATTCAGGAAAACTTCAAAGTTAAATTGACTTTCAGTTTCTACCAACCATTTTTCTGCAAACCATAATTGCAGCAAATCACCTAAATAAAGTGATTTTTGCGCCAAAGGCCATAGCGTGATATGAGCGTCTTTAACCGGGATATAATACTGTGTAGGATCGGCAATAATTTGCAGATAGTTTTCTTGATAATAAGCCAGTTGAGAGAAAATTTGAGGGATGCTGAGCGTATTCATTCGCTGTCTCCGATTTAGCCATTTTTGTGCTGGCAAGTAGGTTTAAATCCACACTGTTTGACCATTTGGTCAAACGACTTTATGGTTTTAATCTAGCAAGTGAAATTTATTCTGACAAGTATTTTTCGTAAAATTTATGCAATTGCCCAAATTAAAAACAGACAAGCTGTATTTATAATAAATATGATAATTTTTGCTTGACCCCCGTCAAAATCTCTCTATAATCGCTTTCAGATTCTCCAATAGCTCAGTCGGTAGAGCGACGGACTGTTAATCCGCAGGTCCCTGGTTCGAGCCCAGGTTGGAGAGCCAAATTCAAGAAAGCCCACTCATCATGAAGTGGGCTTTTTTATTATCTTAAAATTTGACGGCTTGTTATTTTCAACTATTTAAAATGAATAATTATTTTCAATCCCTCATAAAATTCGATATATAAATACCCCTCTTTTCAAAATTTTGAGATATAAAAAATCCCCCATGCATGGAGGATTTTTAAACTGTCACCGAGATTAAGCCGCTTGAGCCGGAACACCGCTATGAAAACGGAAAGTTTCATCAGGCGCGAGAATTAGCTGTTTTTCAACTTCACGAATATGTAAGATTCGCTCCTGAATATCCTCTTTCGGATTTTTCAGTTTTGCTGTGGTTGCCACATCCATTGCCAAAGCCAAATAGTCTTCAAAATGGCGAGATTCGGATTTGAGCAGGTAACGGTAGTAACGTGCCAACTCATCATCAACACGCGAAGCAAGCGCGTAGAAACGCTCACAGGAACGCGCTTCCACAAAGGCACCAATCACCAAGACATCAATCAAGGCTTCAGGCTCAAAAGTGCGGATTTCCTTACGCAAACCACCAGCATAACGCCCTGCACTCAAGTTCTGCCAAGCCTGACCGCGCTTGTTCATCAATTCAAGTACTTGCTCATAATGCAGCATTTCTTCACGCACCAGCTGTGCAAGCTTTACCTGTAGATCAACAAAATAACTATAGCGGAACATCAGGTTCATGGCCGTGCTGGCTGCTTTTTTTTCACAGTTGGCATGATCTTGCATTAAGATTTCAAGATTTTCGACTGCCATATCCAGCCATGCTTGTGGTGTTTCACAACCGAGGAACGCAATCACCGGCTGCATCAGTTCATCATAATTAATATTCGACATAACCACTCTAATCTTAACGCGCTGACTTAATCACGGCTTTCATTTGCTGAACCGCTTGTGCCAGACCGACAAATACCGCATCCGCAATTAAAGAATGACCAATATTGAGCTCATGAATCTGTGGAATCGCGGCGATTGGCGTTACATTATCCAGATTTAAACCATGACCTGCATTCACTACCAGACCTTTAGATGCAGCATATTCAGCACCTTTCACAATGCGTTCAAGTTCCGCTTGTTGCGCTTCTGGCGTTTCTGCATCGGCATAGGCGCCTGTGTGAATCTCAATCGTCGGTGCACCACAAGCAACTGCTGCATCAATTTGTGCAAAATCGGCATCAATAAATAAAGATACATCACAACCAATGGCTTCCAGCTCTTGAGTCGCGGCTTTTACAGCATCAAAATTACCCACGACATCCAGACCACCTTCAGTGGTCACTTCCTGACGTTTTTCAGGAACAAAGCAAACATGCTGAGGCTTGATTTCCTTGGCAAAGGCGATCATTTCATCTGTTACCGCCAACTCAAGGTTCATACGGGTTTTTAACGCAGGACGCATACGACGCACATCGTCATCCTGAATGTGGCGACGGTCTTCACGCAAGTGCAAGGTAATGCCTTCTGCCCCTGCCTGTTCGCAGATCAATGCAGCATTGACTGGGTCTGGGTACGTCGTACCACGTGCTTGTCTTAATGTTGCGACATGGTCAATATTGACACCAAGTAATGCAGCCATAATCTTTTCCTAACTACGATTGAGATTGAGAGTTTTGAATCCAGAGTTGTCGACTTTTTAATGGTCGATCACCAAGCAAGGCCGTGATCACCTGTCGATACAGTTTCGTCAGTAATTGTAACTGTTCCGGATTAAAATCCCCACCATTTTCATGCGTCAACATGCTTAAAATCTGTTGACCAGATAGGGTGGAGCGTAAGGCTTTGGCCGATGGCATAAAGCCGGCATTGAGCTGAAAATAATAGTGCTGTTGTGGATCAATCTGCGCCTGATTGGCATCTACCGAAAAATCCAGACCATAACCGAGTTCTTCCAGCAAAACATACTCAAACTGGCGCAAGATCTGTTTTAAATATAAATTTGGATTAGATTGTACGGATAATTGCTGTAATGCAGTTAAGGTCTCAGCATATTTGGCAAAAGTTTGCGGCATTTCGACTTCTAAAGGACATAACCGCAACAGGATTTCATTCAGATAAAAACCTGAGAAAAAGGCATCGCCAAAAAAGAAAATCGGCTGATTGACAATTTCCAGTTTAGTAAAATTTTTGAGTTCGGATTTACCTGAAGCCTGCAAGCGAATGGGCTGATACTGTGGTGGTGGCATTTGCCTGAGAATACCATCTACCCTGCCATATTCTTGGGTAAATAAATGCACAATATGACTGCGTTCACGGTACTTACGATGATGAATCAAATAGCCATGCAGTACTTCATTACGCATAAGCGGGTACTTTAATCCTTATCTTTTTTTGATTTTTTATCATCTTCTTCGTCATCCCCATCCGGGATCACTGCACCCACAACAGCCGCAGTACCTTTGACTGCGACTTTTGTGGTTTTATAAGCCACCTTGACAGGAACCGTGACCACTTTATGAATACAGCCTTGCAGAAATAAAACACATGCAACCACTGCCAACACTTTCATCATCACAGATTCCTCGAAGGGTCTTATCAAGCTTATCGCTTAGATATCACTATAACCTAAGCTTTTTAATGCACGCTCATCATCAGACCAGCCACCTTTGACTTTCACCCAAAGGGTCAGCATGATTTTTTGCTCGAACATTTTTTCCATGTCGAGACGCGCATCCATACCGATTTTTTTCAGTTTGACACCTTTTTCGCCAATCACAATGGCTTTTTGGCTCGGACGATCAACAAAAATCGTGGCATCAATATAGGTACAGGCTGCTTTCATACGACCGGTTTTTTCATTCAAGACCGGCTCTTCAGTTTTGAATGATTCGATCTGAACGGTCAAATCGTATGGAAGCTCTTCACCCAGCTGACGCATGATCTTTTCACGGATAATTTCAGACGCCAGGAAACGCTCTGAACGATCGGTCAGTTGATCCAGTGAATACAGTGGTGGCTGGAACGGAAGATACTTGGCAATCGTGTCACGTAAATGTTCAAGATTGGCACCACGAAGTGCAGATACCGGTACGATTTCCGCAAAGTTCATCAGCTTTTCGCGTTCACGAATCAGCGGCAGAGCTTCATTCTTGTTTTCAAAAGTATCCAGCTTGTTGATCACTAGAATCACTGGCATTTCAGCATTTTTTAGCTTTTCCAGAACCAGATCATCGTTTGGCGTCCACTTTTGTGCATCCACCACGAATAAAACCAGGTTCACATCACGCAAAGCCGAATGTGCCGCACGGTTCATCATTTTATTGATGGCACGGACTTCTTTTTTATGCATCCCCGGTGTATCGACAAATACAGCCTGAGATTTTTCACGTGAATCAATCCCCACGATTTTATGACGTGTGGTTTGCGGTTTACGTGAGGTAATTGAAAGCTTCTGACCCAGAATATGGTTCATTAAGGTAGATTTACCCACATTCGGGCGACCTACAATGGCAACAAAACCACTGCGATAATCCGATGGGATTTCGGTGCCTTGTGCACTAAAAAATTGACTAATAAGGTCGTGACTGTCGCTTTGCGACTCGTGATCAGCATCAATGTGATCGGAATGAGTAGTCATTAAGACTTATGCTCCAAAAGTTTCAAAATATCCGCCGCAACGGCTTGTTCAGCAAAACGGCGGCTCGCGCCTTCGCCTTGCATGGTCGGCAATCCCGCAATCTGGCATTCCACTTTAAAATGCTGATTGGGGGCATCACCTTGAATATCTACAACCTCGTAAACTGGGAGAGGTTTCTTACGTGCTTGTAAATACTCTTGTAAGCGAGATTTAGGGTCTTTAAGCTGATCTGTCGGCCCAATATGATCCAAATATGGCTCGTACCATTTTAACACAATCGGTTCTAGCACAGTGAGATCACCGCAGTCGACATAGATTGCACCAATAATGGCTTCTACCGTATCTGCCAGTATAGACTCACGATGATGACCGCCAGATTTCAATTCACCGGTACTGAGAATTAAATTCTGGCTCAGTTTTAAATCATTGGCGATTTTTCCTAATGCTTCCTGACGAACCAAGGTGGCACGCATACGCGTCAACCGGCCTTCGTTTTCACTCGGATAGGCATTAAAAAGATAATTCGCAATGATCATCCCTAAAAGAGAATCGCCCAGAAATTCCAGGCGCTCGTAGTTGTGTTTATGACTGACTGAACGGTGAGTCAATGCCAGTTTCAGCAAATCAGCCTGTTTAAACTGATAGCCGATCCGTTTGGCAAGACGTTCATCATTTAGCTTTAACTGTGCTTTGATCAAACTCTTTCTCAAACTTCATCACTAAATCGATATTCATTATGAAATTTTTACGAATTTCATAATTCTTGTGCACCTGTAAACCATCGGTATTGGTGACTTTGGCAATTTCGTCAAACTTCAGATCACGAATATTATTCATTTCTAAACGCTGACTCATCTGTTGACGGAATGTTTCTGGCGTTATATTAGGTGGAGCACTTTTTAACAGCGCCTCAATCTCACCATCGACCATACGATCATCGAAGTATGGTCCCCACACCGCAATCGCCACTTTTGCAAGAAATGCAAAGCCCACGATTGCAATTAAAACCCCAATATAAGAAGCACCTTGTTGATGTCTCATTTTTATTTTCCTGATTGAAACAATTAATCGATTGTTCCGTTTCGACCAAACGATGGCAATTTAAAGCCAGGTTCTTTATGCATCCAGATATAGAAGGCACGACCTGTTAAGTTTTCTTCCGGAACAAGCCCCCAGAAACGACTGTCAGCACTCTGATCGCGATTATCCCCCATCGCAAAGTAATGACCTTCTGGTACTTTCACTTCCCAATATAAACCATTTTCACCTGAATATTTACCATTTTCCAAGTAGTTAATAAAAGGTGCCTGACGAGCGATATTCACGCCTTCCAGCTCACGCATGGTAAAGGTATGCTCACCCAGAGTTTCTTTATGGTAAATGGCATTTGGAGTATCTAAACGGTCTTTTTCGCGGCTAAATTTTACTGGAACTTTCGCTACTTTTTCACCATTAATGCTCAACTGGCCATGATCATAAACAATATGATCGCCTGGCAAGCCGACAATACGCTTGATATAACTGATGGTCGGTTGCGGTGGATAACGGAATACCGCCACATCACCACGTTC
Organism: Acinetobacter lwoffii; assembly: GCA_013530545.1. Lineage (GTDB taxonomy): Bacteria > Pseudomonadota > Gammaproteobacteria > Pseudomonadales > Moraxellaceae > Acinetobacter > Acinetobacter lwoffii_G. Next base: position 14,381 of record SPVA01000026.1, on the reverse strand, counting down.
CGGACTGCCGGTATCAATAATTTTGGTATTGACCATAGGCAGTTTGATGCCATAGTCAAATTTATTCACCAGAATAAAATCGCCGGTTTCCAGCGTCGGCACCATCGAATCGGACGGAATATTAAAAGGTTCGTATAAAAAAGAACGCAGTACCAGCACGATGGCCAGCACCGGCCAAAAGTCATAAGCCCAGGTGATAATGAAATTCTCATGGCCTTTGCCTCGGGTTTGTCTTTGCTTCAAAACAAACTTGTCTAGCAACCACACTGCGACAAAAAACAGGGTCGCAGGAACAAGAATTAAATTAAAATCAAAATCCATGGGCTTATATCCTTATTATTTTAGCGTTCGACTTTTAATACAGCTAAGAACGCTTCTTGCGGGATTTCTACGCTACCCACCTGTTTCATGCGTTTCTTACCTTCTTTCTGTTTAGATAGAAGTTTTTTCTTACGTGACACGTCACCACCATAACACTTCGCCAATACGTTTTTACGCATCGCTTTTACAGTCGAACGTGCAATGATTTGCGCACCAATTGCCGCCTGAATCGCGACATCAAACATTTGACGTGGAATCAGGTCTTTCATTTTTTCAACCAGTGCAATACCACGATGACGTGCATCATTACGGTGACAGATCATCGCCAAAGCATCGACTTTTTCCCCATTGATCAAGACATCTACTTTGACTAAAGATGAGCTTTCAAAACGGACAAAGTTATAGTCCAGTGATGCAAAACCACGTGAACAAGACTTCAATTTATCAAAGAAGTCCATGACCACTTCGGCCATTGGAATTTCGAAAGTAATGGAAACCTGATTCGCCATAAACTTCATGTCTTTTTGCACACCACGGCGCTCAACACATAACGTCATGACGTTACCCAAGTATTCTTGCGGTACCAGAATATGACACTCAGCAATCGGTTCACGTAAATCTTCAACCGTTGAACCATCCGGCATTTTGGATGGACTGTCGATATAAATCGTCTGACCATTCTTCATCACCGCTTCATAAATTACGGTTGGCGCAGAAGAAATCAGGTCAAGATCATACTCGCGTTCCAGACGCTCCTGTACGATTTCCATGTGCAGCATGCCCAAGAAACCACAGCGGAAACCAAAACCGAGCGCATCTGAACTTTCAGGTTCAAAGAACAAAGCCGAGTCATTGATTTGCAGCTTGTGCAATGCTTCACGGAAAGGTTCAAAATCGCTGGCATCAATCGGGAATAGACCGGCATAAACCTGTGGTTTCACCTTTTTAAAGCCTGGCAATGTTGCCACTTCAGGTGTGGTTGCCAAGGTAATCGTATCACCGACTGGCGCACCGAAAATATCTTTGATACCGGCAATGACAAAACCAACTTCACCCGCTTCCAGCATACCGGTTTCAGTATGTTTCGGGTTAAAGATACCTACAGAAGTAATAATATGCGTTTGACCAGTTGATTTGATCAACATCTTGTCGCCTTTACGCACTCGACCCTGCTTGACCCGAACCAGAGAAACTACACCAAGGTAGTTATCAAACCATGAATCCACAATCAGCGCTTGTAATGGCGCTTCGCGATCACCCTCAGGTGCAGGAATTACATTGACCAGTGTTTCAAGCACACCTTCAATACCTAAACCTGTTTTTGCAGAACAGGTCGGCGCTTCTGTGGCTTCAATCCCGATAATGTCTTCAATTTCCTGAATGACACGTTCAGGTTCAGCTTGCGGCAAGTCGATCTTGTTCAGTACCGGAAGTACTTCCAGACCTTGTTCAATTGCGGTATAGCAGTTAGCAACAGACTGTGCTTCTACGCCCTGCGCAGCATCTACAACCAGCAAGGCACCTTCACAGGCAGCAAGGGAGCGTGAGACTTCATACGAGAAGTCGACGTGTCCCGGTGTATCAATAAAGTTCAATTGATACTCTTGACCGTTGGGATGCGTATAGTACAAGGTTACCGAAGTGGCTTTAATGGTAATCCCACGTTCGCGCTCAAGCTCCATTGAGTCAAGGACTTGAGCCTGCATTTCACGATCTTGCATAAAGCGATCCGCTAGGGTCGATTTACCGTGGTCAATGTGCGCAATAATCGAGAAGTTACGAATGTTTTTAATATCAACAGATTTTTTAGCTTGCGCCATGGGTTACCTTGAGAAAAAACACGCTATGTAATTTAAAAATATTACATAACAAAAGCCGAATAGAAATTGCGAAGGATTATAGCAGAATGGTGATCTAGAAAAAGAATTATATTTTTTCCTTTATTCCCTAGGTCGCGTACACCTCAGTCAGATGAAATCTGGATCACCATGATTAGAAAATAGCTCCCCAGCTCCATTTACTCCTCAATGCTAGACCGATATCCTGATCAGGCTAGAGAGCATAATCTTTTCAATCCAGATATAAAGTGGAAAAATCAAAAGGATTTATATGTTCTGAAAGTGGCTGATATGCTTGGGTAAATGTCGGTGACATGCGTTTGGGACGTCCGGTGGCCATTTCGATACAGGCCCATTGGGTACTTCCAGTAAACAACAGAATCTGATCCTGTGGTCGATAAAATGCGTATTGTCTAAATGAATACAAGGCATTGATATCATTAAGCCAGGTGCGCAGAATAATCTCGTCTCCCTCAAAAGCTGCCTTACGGTATTGCACCTGATGCTCAACAGCAACCATGGCATGTTTCAGCTCTACATATTGCTTGAGTCCCAAGCCCAGTTTTTCAATATGAGCTGATGCGACATCCTGCATCCATTGCACATAGATCACATTGTTCACATGACCTAATCCATCAATATGGTTGGCTTGAACCTTTAAAGCAAGATCAAAAATACCGCTCACTGTGCTGTTATCCTTCCCATGATTTTAAGGTTATAGAGTCTACCGAATTTATCGCTGGGGTAAATTGCAAAAAATAAAAAACCGCTTATACAAGCGGTCTTTCACAAAAATCTAGCAATTTTATGAGATACGCATCCCGACCACAGCAAGCTGCCCCTGACGAATCAAGGTGACACGCGCGATGCTACCCTTTTTCAGTTCAGACACCTCTTGCACAAACTGATTTGAATTCAGTACTGTCTGGTTATTAATTTGCGTGATCACATCATTCGGCATGATTCGTGCCTGTGCTGCAATACCACCCGGACGTACATCCTGAATCACCACACCACCTTTGATTTCCAGACTCGCTAACTCTGCTGGACTGAGGTCACGAATTGAAACCCCGATCACTGGCCCTTTGCTGGGTTGAGCCTGTGTGCTTGCTTTTGCTGGGGTATCATCTGGTGCCGCACTTAAAGTCGCTGCAATACTACGACGTTTATCATCACGCAAGATTTCAAGTTGTACCTGCTGCTGAGGTGCAGTACGGTTCAAATAGTTCAACAACTCGCTGGTACGTGAGATTGGGGTACCATTGTATTTTAAGATCACATCACTGGCACGCAGACCCGCACGTGCAGCCGGTGAATTTGGCGCAACCTGAGTCACCAAGGAACCTTCAGGCTTAGGCAGGTTATAAGATTCAGCAAGGTTACGGTCGATATCCTGCAAACTCACGCCCAGATAAGAGCGGGTCACTTTACCATTCTTTTTCAGCTGATCTGCAACTTCCATTGCCACATCAATCGGAATCGAGAAGGACAAGCCCATATACCCACCGGTTCCACTAAAGATCCGTGAGTTAACACCGACTACTTCACCACGCTGGTTAAACAGAGGACCCCCTGAATTACCCGGGTTCAATGCTACATCTGTCTGGATGAAAGGTACTGCAGTTTCACCCATCATGTTGCGCATTTTGGCACTAACGATTCCGGCAGAAGCGGAATAATCAAAACCAAATGGCGAACCAATTGCGAGTACAGGCTCACCAACACGTAAGCGTCCTACATCACCCGTCCGTAATTCTGGGAAATTCGAGCCATTAACTTTAAGCAAAGCTACGTCAGTTCGTGCATCACTCCCTACAACAGTGGCATCAATTTCACGACGGTCATTCAGGGTAATGGTGACTTTGGAAGCATCCTCAACCACATGATGATTGGTCAGCAGATAACCATCCTTGCTGATAAAGAATGCACTGCCATAGCCCGTCTTTTCCTGTGGCATACGCTGCTGCGGAATAATCACCTGATTACCAAAAAAGCGGCGCAGAATTTCCGGAACTTGTTGTTGTAAGAGCTCTTCTTCGCTCATTTTTTTAACGACATTGACACTGACCACTGCAGGACTGACCTGCTCGACCAGATTTGAAAAATCAACCGGCGTTACAGCCTGCAACTGTGCAGCACTCATGGTGAGAGTGGCTGCAAATAATCCTTTTTTTAAGTCTAGAATTTTCATATAAATTATTCACTCAAATTATTGATAAATTTATGTAAATAGGTTTTATCACAAACACTGTAAAGTTTAAGTAATAATATGTTTCAATACTTTATTCTGGGCAATATCTCATTATTAAAGCATTAAGTTAAGGCTTTGATTAATTTTTTTCATCAATAAATGAGCACTTCAACGCTTGCCTTTTGTACAAAAAAGCGCTGTTATTACCAAACTTTTTTTAAAATTAGCTGATGGACATGTCTAATTTATCCCTTACCCATCAATTTGACGTCATTATTGTGGGCAGTGGCGGTGCCGGTTTAAGTTTAGCCTTATCGCTCCCAGATCATTTTAATATTGCAGTCTTGGCGAAATCTACCCTGACAGATGCCAGCACTTTTTATGCTCAAGGTGGCGTGGCCGCAGTACTGGATGAAATGGATTCGATTGAACAACATATTGATGACACTATGATTGCAGGTGCGCAACTGTGTGAAATGGATGCGGTTAAACAGACGGTAGAAGGTGGCAAACCTTCAGTTGATTTCCTGCTGAAACACGGCGTGCAATTTACTCTGGATGAACAGGAACAGTTACATCTCACCCGTGAAGGTGGTCATTCACAGCGCCGAATTATTCATGCGGCCGATGCCACGGGTCGTGCCATTTCCACCACCTTGGTACAACGCGCCCAAGAAAAACAGAATATTAAAATCTTTGAAAATTATATTGCGATTGACCTGATTTGTTCACAAAAGCTCGGTTTAGACGGCGATAATCGTGCGCTGGGTTTATATGCCCTGGATGAAACAACTGAAAAAGTGCATACCTTCTTGGCTCCATTTACCGCTCTTGCCTGTGGCGGTGCTATGAAAGCTTATCTTTACACCTCAAATCCGGATATTGCCACCGGTGATGGTATTGCCATGGCTTATCGTGCCGGCTGCCGGGTCGCCAACATGGAATTTAACCAGTTTCACCCGACCTGCCTTTATCATCCGCAAGCACGTTCTTTCCTGATCACTGAAGCAATGCGTGGTGAAGGCGCTTATCTGCGTCTGCCCGATGGTGAACGCTTTATGCTGCGTTTTGATGAACGAGCCGAACTCGCACCGCGTGATATTGTGGCACGTGCTATCGACTATGAAATCAAGCGTCTCGGTATACGTCATGTCTGGCTGGACATTACCCATAAAGATGAAAGCTTTGTCAAAGAGCATTTCCCTACCCTGTATGCCCGTCTGCTTGAACTAGGGATCGATATTACCAAAGACATGATTCCAGTTGTTCCGGCAGCCCATTATACTTGCGGTGGTGTTGTGGTCGATGAACATAGCCAGACAGATATTGCCGGACTCTATGCGATTGGGGAAACCTCTTATACTGGCCTGCATGGTGCTAACCGTATGGCCAGTAACTCACTTTTAGAATGTTTTGTCTATGGAATGAGTGCAGCCAAGCACATTCAGGAAAATTTCAAGGCCGATCAGCCAGCTCCTGCAGTTCCAGCTTGGGATGATTCTCAGGTGACCAACCCGGATGAGGATGTCGTGATTCTGCAAAACTGGGATGAGCTACGTCAGACCATGTGGAACTATGTTGGCATTGTCCGCACGACCAAACGCCTGGAACGTGCGCTACATCGTATTGAAATGCTGAAAAAAGAAATTACCGAGTACTATCAGGATTACCAGGTCAGCAAAAATCTGATCGAGCTGCGCAATCTGGTGCTGGTGTCCGAGATGATCGTGCGCTGCGCCATGCACCGTAAAGAATCTCGCGGTTTGCATTTCACCCTGGATTATCCCGAGCTGCTACCAGAATTACGCAAAACAGTCCTCGTCCCACCAAATTTTGAAGTGGAAACGCCTTTGGTGAATTGTTAAAAGTAGATGGAGATAACATCCTTGGATGATATCTCCTTTTCTTTTTAGATTTTTATCTGCTCAAAGGTAGCTTAGGCTATTTACAGTCAATCTTTTATATTTCAGATAATTAACGTTGTGGTGGAATTGAATATGTTCCGGTCACATGCGCCACAGGTTCATCCTGATCAATCGAATAAATCCAGACTTCTCCCACAATCAATGCTTTGCCCACCTTGATGAGCTTACACTCTCCCCGTATATCTGTTCCACCTGAAGGTTTACGTAAAAAATTGATATTCAAGTTAGTGGTCACGGCCAAACCGACCAATCCAATTTCACCCAGAATGGCAACATAAAGAGCAAAATCCGCCAAGGTCATCATGGTTGGGCCAGAAACGGTACCGCCTGGACGCAATTCCTCTGATCTCACCTGATAAAGCAAAGTGGCTCCACGCGGAGAAACGGCTTCAATCCGGCACTTCTCCAGGCTTTGTGGAAATTCTTGTTGTAAAAATTGTTCTATCTCAGTTTTGGTCGTTTTCATATGATTAAAAAATCTTCTATATCAGCCTTAATATAGAAGATTCTTCACAGATAAACCTAGAGAAAAATTAAATAAAAAGTATTTTAATAATCGGCTTATTTTAAATAACTTAAGGCCTGCTCAAATACCTGCTCAGGCGTTTGAGTTGCATCCAGACGTTTGATCCGTTCAGGATGACGTTGCCATAAAGTTTCATATCCCGCTCTCACTTTCTCAAAGAAAGTGACTTTTTCCTGTTCAAAGCGATCCAGCGCACCACGTTCACGTGCTCGGTTCATCCCCAGTTCAATAGGTGCTTCTAACCAGAACGTGATGTCCGGCATGCGTGCGACAAAGTGGTCATTCAGTAACTGCAACTTGGTTTCGCTCAGACCCCGACCTGCACATTGATAGGCAAAGCTGGCATCGCTAAAACGGTCACATAAGACAATTTTCCCAGCTTCTAATGCGGGCAGAATCACTTGTGCCAGATGCTGGGCACGCGCCGCATACATCAATAACAGCTCGGTATCATGCGCCATGGCTTCTTCATGGTTCACAGCCAGCAACAGCGAGCGAATCTGCTCAGCCATCGGGGTTCCACCGGGTTCACGAGTCAAAATAACATCTTTGCCCTGGGCGATAAAATCTTCATAGATCGAACGAATGAGCGTGGTTTTACCTACACCTTCTGTGCCTTCAAAGCTAATAAACATACTCATTCCTTATTTTTCGAGCGTAAAATCGTCAGATATTCCTGTACGGCTTTATTGTGGTCATTCAGATTGCTCGTGAACTTATGTCCACCATTACCGGTAGCGACAAAATACAGGTTGTCAGAATTATCCGGATGCATGGCTGCTTCAATGGCTTTCTTGCTTGGCAACGCAATTGGCGTTGGCGGCAAACCTGAAATAGTATAGGTGTTATACGGCGTCGGTGTGCGTAAATCTTTACGGGTAATATTGCCATTATAATTATCGCCCATTCCGTAAATCACTGTTGGATCGGTCTGTAAACGCATGCCAATTTTTAAACGGCGTACAAATACCCCAGAAACCTGTTCCAATTCACGATCTACACTGGTCTCTTTTTCAATAATCGATGCCATAATCAGCGCGTCATATTTATTCTGATATGGCAGATCAGTTGCACGTTTCGCCCACGCCTCATCCAGTGCTTTCATCTGTCGCTGATAAAGATTGGTCAGAATTTTACGGTCAGTTTCACCTTTGGCAAAGAAATAAGTATCCGGTGCAAACAGCCCTTCAGGATGTGAAAACGGAATATTCAGTTCTTTGAGTAATTGCTCAGTAGGCAGATGCAGCACTTCTTTGGTGACCAGATCATTTTTCTTCAGGGCATCAATCAGTTGCTTAAAAGTCGTTCCTTCAATCACCAGAATCCGGCTCATCTGGGCATTGTCTGCATCGGAAATCATCTCCAAGACCTGACGGATGCTCATGCCCTGGCGCACTTCATACACGCCCGCTTTCATAGTGTCATGAATCATGATGCGCTGATACAGTTTGAGAATGATCGGAAAACTCACCTGATTTTCTTTAGCCAGACGATCAATAAAACCGGAATAGGTTTGACCAGATTCAATCGCGAGCAGCTGTTTTTTTCCTTCTACAGGATAATCCTTCCACAAACTGCTTTTCAGGATCAATGCCAAGATCAAAGCAATACCAATCAGGACCAAGGCAATTCCTTTGAAAGATGAGGAGAATCTCGCTTTATTTTTCTTTTTGGCTTTAGGTTTGGAAGCTGACATATTAAGACATCTGGTTCAATCGAAGACGGTTAAAAATTTCAATACAAGCATCGCCATCCAAGGTTCGCTGCTCAAATTGCGTGACAATTTTCATCGGGCTGAGTGCATTGCAGAAAAACAGGCTTTGAATATGGTTGATTTCATCCATATCGATACAGCGTTGCTGACAGCTAATTCCCTGATCTTGCATACGTTGTAGAATTTCTGCACGCATGACACCGAAGACGCCATTATAACGAAGTTCCGGCGTAATCCATGTATTGTTTATACGAATGAAACAATTACTGCTTACCCCTTCGACAACACCGCCCTGTACATCTGTCACCAGGGCCTCAGGCCAGCCGCTTTGATCTGCTTCCTGTTTCAGCAAAACCTGCTCTAGACGGTTTAAGGTTTTTAGCCCTACCAGACTCGGCATCGTCAGTCCTAATGCCTGCTGTAAAATGCCACTTTGAATCTGCTCAAACTTAAAATCCTGTACGGTTTGAGGATAATAAAATAGCCAGAGATCTGCAGGATGATCCGGCAAACTATAACCGCGCTGACCCACTCCACGACTGAGCACAATCTTTAATGTCCCGTTCAGCTTACCCTCTGATTCCCCGAGAAGCTGTAAACTTTCTGCAATCAGATCAAGATTGGCATTCAGGCTTAATTTCTGATTGCTGATTTGCAAACGTGCCATATGACGATCATATAATTCAATCCGGTTATGCCGAATCCGGGCGGTGGTAAAACAGCCATCACCATAATGAAAGCCACGATCCAGCAGATCTATATGGCTGGCAGGTTGAGCATTTTTTAAATACAGCATATTTTGCAGCCTCTAAAATGAAAAATCGAGCAGTCAGATTCAGGCTTCACCTATATATCTTTTTTACTCACATCCAATTCTTTTTTAATTATTTTTTATGCAAAAAATCTCAAGCTATTCTTGCCTCATCTAACAAAAGCTAAAAAACTTGAGGCAAAAAATGAACACGCGTAAATTAAAAATCGGGGTACTGGCAGCGCTACTTTCAGCAAGCGCATTGAGCGTTTCAGCAAAAGATTTCCTGAACGTATCTTATGACCCGACTCGCGAATTGTACGACAACTTTAATAAAGAATTCAGTGCTTACTGGAAAAAAACCACCGGTCAGGATATTAACTATAAACAGTCACATGGCGGTTCAGGCAAACAGGCACGTGCCGTGATTGACGGACTGGATGCCGATGTTGTAACACTGGCACTGGCAGCAGATATTGATGAAATTGCAGAACGTGGTTTGCTGCCTAAAGACTGGCAAAAGAAATTCCCGCAGAATTCGACACCCTATACTTCAACCATCGTTTTTCTTGTACGTAAAGGCAATCCAAAAGGAATCAAAGACTGGGGAGATCTGGTTAAACCAGGCGTAGACATTATTACCCCGAACCCAAAAACTTCAGGTGGTGCACGCTGGAATTATCTGGCTGCCTGGGCGTGGGCCAAACACCAGAAAGGTGGCAATGATGCCAAAGCACAAGACTTTGTCCGTCAAATCTACAAACAAACCAAAGTACTGGATTCGGGTGCACGTGGTGCTACCACGACTTTCGCTGAACGCGGGATTGGGGATGTATTACTGGCTTGGGAAAATGAAGCACATTTGGCCGTCCGCGAACAGCCGGGAAAATTTGAAATCATTACTCCTTCTCTGTCTATTCTGGCTGAACCACCCGTGGCAATCGTAGAAAAAAATGCCAAGAAAGATGGTAATGAACATCTGGCCAAAGCCTATTTAAATTACCTCTATTCACCTGCTGGACAGACTGTGGCGGCGAAAAACTTTTACCGTCCACGTAATGCGAATGTATTAAAGCAATACAGTACCGTATTCAAGTCCTTAAAACTGGTCACCATTGATAAAGAATTTGGTGGCTGGACCAAGGTTCAGAAACAGCATTTTGACAATGGCGGTGTTTTTGATCAGATTGTCAAAGCCAATCACGCAAAATAATACTTTAAATGCAGTTCATTATGGCCTTTATTCATAAGGCCATTCTTATTTCAAACACTTAAGAGCTTATTTATCTCTTTTTTTCATATAAAATTCATTTTTAATTATTTTTTATGCATAAAGAATAAGTTTATTCTGCGCTTATGTTACAGAACATATCAGAGATTCAGTCCAGATGAGCATTTCAAACACATTAAAACTTGGGGTTTTAGCAGCTGTTATCTCGGCAACCTCATTTGGTGCAGCAGCACGTGATTTTCTCAATGTATCCTATGATCCGACCCGTGAACTGTATGAAGATGTAAATAAGAATTTTGGCAAATATTGGGAAAGCCGTACCGGTCAAAAAATCAATTTCAAGCAATCGCATGGCGGTTCAGGCAAACAGGCACGTGCCGTGATTGATGGTCTGGATGCAGATATCGTAACGTTAGCATTGGCTGCCGATATTGATGTGCTGGCAGAAAAAGCTAAACTGTTACCTGCGGACTGGCAAAAGAAATTGCCGCAAAACTCGACGCCTTATACTTCAACCATCGTGTTCCTGGTGCGTAAAGGCAATCCGAAAGAGATTAAGGACTGGGGTGATCTGGTCAAACCGGGCGTAGCAATCATTACCCCAAACCCGAAAACTTCAGGCGGTGCACGCTGGAATTATCTGGCGGCTTGGGCTTGGGCCAAACATCAGGCGGGCGGCAACGATAAGACTGCGCAAGAATTTGTTCGTAAAATTTATAAAAATACCAAAGTTCTGGATTCCGGGGCACGTGGTTCAACCACGACCTTTGCTGAACGTGGCATTGGGGATGTTTTACTCGCATGGGAAAACGAAGCGCATTTAGCCCTTCGCGAACAGCCGGGCAAGTTTGAAATTATTACCCCTTCTCTGTCGATTCTGGCTGAGCCACCGGTGGCGATTGTAGAAAAAAATGCCAAGAAAAAAGGCAACCAGCACTTAGCTCAAGGTTATTTGAACTTCCTGTATTCGCCATTGGGTCAAGACCTGGCAGGTAAACATTATTATCGTCCACGTAATGCCAAAGTACTGGCCAAATACAGCCAAGTATTTAAGCCATTAAAACTGGTGACGGTTGATCAGGAATTTGGCGGCTGGAACAAAGTACAAAAGGCTCACTTTGAAAATGGTGGTGTATTTGACCAGATCGTTAAAGCCAACAGCGCGAAATAATTTTCCAAGCTGATTGATATAGGAGCATCGACATGATTCATACGCTTATCGTTCCTGGTGTAGGTGGCAGTGAATACAACCACTGGCAAACCTGCTTACAGCACCGGCTGATGCGATGCTCCCGTGTGCAGCAAAAGGACTGGAATCATCCGGTACTGGATATCTGGGTAGCAGAATTTGTCAAAACTCTGCAAGCCATTCCAGCAGAGGTTCAGATTGTCGCACACAGCTTTGGCTGTCTGACCAGTATTGCGGCCCTTGCCCGACATCCCGAACTCAATGCAAAAGTAAAAAATCTGCTATTGGTGGCACCAGCTAATCCGGCACGATTTGGGGAAAATGGTTTTTCGCGCGACAGTCAGACTGACTACAGCACCTATTTTCAACAGCTCAAGCTTCAGGTGCCCACCACGTTATTGATCAGTGAAAATGATCCCTGGTTAAGTTTTGAAGATGCCCACATACTGGCCCAAACCTGGAAAATCAAACCAATTAATCTGGGTGCAGTCGGTCATGTCAATGTCGCTTCTGGTTTTGGCCCTTTTCCTGAAATTGAACACTATTTGATTTCAGAAAACACTATGCCCCATATCAGCAAAGTTGATGAGAGCAAGTGTTATTTTAAATTTGCATTTTAGTCGCTGCAAATTATGCTTGTGCCCAAATTGTTTTTTTATTTTAGCTGATTGACTTCAATCAGCTTTCTCTCTTCTGAGGAGTAATCATGTCGCAGCGATCCCGAGTGCTGCCAGGATTTGGTCTTTCTCTAGGCTTTACCCTAGCGTATTTGTCATTAATCGTTTTGATCCCGCTGTCAGCTGTTTTTATTAAATCACTGGGCATTGGCTGGGATGGCTTATGGGAAATCCTGAGCTCTGAACGTATCTTGAAATCATTGCAGTTAAGTTTCACCGCGGCCATTGTCGCTGCACTGGTCAATGTAGTGTTTGGCCTGTTACTGGCGTGGTGTCTGGTACGTTACAGCTTTCCGGGCAAACGTATTGTCGATGCCCTGGTAGATTTGCCTTTTGCCTTACCCACTGCGGTTGCGGGTATTGCCCTGACCTCTTTATATGCACCGACCGGCTGGATTGGTCAATATTTAGAACCGATTGGCATTCAAGTCGCTTATACCCCGATTGGTATTACACTGGCATTGATCTTTATTGGCCTGCCTTTTGTGGTGCGTACCGTCCAACCGGTACTGAGTGATCTGGAAACTGAACTGGAAGAAGCGGCTTCTGCACTGGGTGCCAACCGTTTTCAGATCGTGACCAAAGTGATTTTTCCAATTCTGCTGCCTGCACTGATCACTGGTTTTGCTTTGGCCTTTGCCCGTGGTGTCGGTGAATATGGTTCAGTGATCTTTATTGCTGGTAACCAGCCTTTTGAAACGGAAATTGCACCCTTAATGATTATTTCTCGCCTAGAAGAATATGACTATGCCGGTGCAACCACGATTGCTGTCGTCATGCTACTGATTTCCTTCGTGATGCTATTCCTGATTAACTTATTACAGGCATGGGCTAGCCGTCGTACTGGGAGAACTGCGCGATGAGTTTAAATACCAACAGCAATGCGCTGGCTGAAAAGTTGCAATCCCGTGATGCAACCCGTGAGCCAACTTGGGTACGTTATACGCTGCTCACTATTGCCTTAATCTTCTTTTTAAGCTGCCTGATTCTGCCCTTGATTCTGGTTTTTGTTGAAGCCTTTAAACAAGGGGTTGGCGTTTATACCCAAGCGCTGGTGCATCCGGATACTCTGTCGGCAGTAAAACTTACCTTGCTGACGGCTGCAATCGCAGTACCGCTCAACGTCGTATTTGGTGTTGCGGCAGCCTGGTCTGTAGCGAAGTTCAACTTTCCGGGGAAATCATTCCTGACCACCATTATTGATCTCCCTTTCTCGGTTTCACCTGTGATCGCGGGTATGATGCTGGTGCTGATTTTCGGTACCCAAGGCTGGATGGGTTCTTGGCTGATGGATCACGATATCAAGATCCTTTATGCAGTGCCTGCGATTGTCCTAGCGACTATCTTTATTACGGTACCTTTTGTTGCGCGTGAGCTAATTCCGTTAATGGAAGCACAAGGAACCGAAGAAGAAGAAGCTGCGATTGTACTCGGTGCATCTGGCTGGCAGACTTTCTGGAAAGTGACCCTGCCCAATATCAAATGGGGTCTGATCTATGGCGTGATTCTATGTAATGCGCGGGCCATGGGTGAATTTGGTGCGGTGTCGGTGGTTTCCGGCCATATCCGTGGTGAAACCAATACCTTGCCGCTACACGTCGAAATTCTTTATAACGAATATACCTTTAGTGCTGCGTTTGCCGTGTCTTCGCTTCTGGCTCTCCTCGCAATTGTGACCCTGATTTTAAAAACATGGGTGGAACTGCGCCAGGAAAAACAAGACAAACGTAATGAAGATTCAACAGTTTCTTAAGGAATGCCCACATGAGTATTCAAGTACAAAATATTGAAAAACACTTTGGTGCATTCCACGCACTAAAAAACATTTCGCTGGATTTCCCAGATGGTCAACTGGTCGCACTTCTTGGCCCATCCGGCTGTGGTAAAACCACTTTGCTACGGATTATTGCCGGTCTGGAATCTGCGGATGGCGGTCAGGTGATTTTAGAAGGTCAGGATGCCACCAATGTACATGTGCGTGAGCGTGAAGTTGGCTTTGTATTCCAGCACTATGCCCT
>SPVA01000012.1 GCA_013530545.1 Acinetobacter lwoffii | reverse complement strand
CGAGGAGGTATGTTTTGCCTGAGAGAAGGGTTAGAAGTTGCCCACGAGTTGTGAAAGGAAAACCGCAGAAATACCCAAGAAAATGCCAGTCAATTTCTTAACTGACTGGCATTACTCAATTGAGGGCTTTTTTGATATTTTATTAAACAATTACTTTCCAATACAGAATGAACCGAAGATCTTGCCCAGCAGGTCATCTGCACTGAAATCACCAGTGATCTCACCCAAGGCATTTTGCGCCAGACGTAAGGACTCTGCCACCAGTTCACCGGCGTTATACACCACCAGTTGTTCACGCGCTTCAGCCAGATAGAGCTGAGTGCGCTTCATTGCGTCTAAATGACGGGTACGGGCGATAAAGGTGTCTTCCTCAGGCTGGAAGCCTGCATGCGCTGTAATTGCCTCTATGAGCGCTTGAACACCGGTTTCCTGTTTGGCAGAGACTGCAATATGCCGGAAACCATTTAAATCGCCAATCACGGCTTCAGCACCGGTCAGGTCGCATTTATTGCCAATCAGCATCAAACGTTTTGGCTCGATATGTTCGGCAAAATATTCTTGGGCGAGTTGCAGCGGATCTTCGCCCTGGCTTAAGTCATAGACCAAGAGTAATAAATCGGCCTGTTCAATTTCTTTAATCGCGCGGCGGATCCCTTCTTTTTCCACGATATCGCCAGTTTCACGCAAGCCTGCGGTATCGGTGAGGGTGATCGGCAGACCATTTAAAGTAATCTTTTCATGCAGGACATCACGGGTGGTGCCGGCAATATCGGTCACAATCGCGCGTTCAATTCCAGCCAATGCATTCAGCAACGAAGATTTACCAGCATTCGGTTTACCCGCAATTACGACTTGCAATCCTTCACGTAACAACTGACCTTGACGTGCGGATTGCTGGACTTGAGTGACTGCACTGGATACGCCATCTAACAGATTTAAAATCTTGCCATCGGCCAGAAAATCAATTTCTTCTTCCGGAAAATCAATCGCGGCTTCCACATGCAAACGCAGGTGAATCAGCTGCTCAAGAACTGCATTAACTTTGGTCGAAAACGCTCCTTGCAGTGAACGTACCGCAGAACGTGCAGCCGCTTGCGAAGTTGCATCAATCAGGTCGGCAATTGCTTCAGCCTGCACTAGATCCAGTTTGCCATTCTCAAAAGCACGCATCGAGAACTCACCGGCTTTGGCCGCAGTGGCGCCCAGCTCCAGTAAACGACCAAGCAGAGCATTTTGAATCACCGGACCACCATGGCCTTGCAGCTCTACGACATCTTCACCGGTAAATGAGTTTGGATTCGGAAAACAGATCACCAGTCCTTCATCCATGACTTCACCTGCTGCATCGTAGAACTGGCGGAAACCGGCAAAACGAGCTTTGGGCAGCTCTTTTTGCGTCAGTTTCTGGGCAATTTCATAGGATTTCGGACCTGACAGGCGAATCACCCCAACGCCGCCACGTCCTGGTGGAGTTGCAATCGCAGCAATAGTTGTGGTTCGGTTGAGCATAAAATTCACCTGCAAAGACTCAAAAGTACAGCCAAAAAAAATCCGCCTAAGATTACCATCTTAAGCGGATTTATTCAGCCTATCCGTACAACTTAGTTGACTGGAGTAGCCTCATCACGTTTCGCGCGATCTTTGGCAACAGACTTGTTAATCAAAGTTTGTTGCAGAATCGTGATCAAGTTGTTGACGATCCAGTACAGAACCAAGCCTGCCGGGAAGAACAACAAGAATACGGTAAAGATGATCGGCATAAACTTGAAGACTTTCGCCTGCATTGGATCAGTTGGCTGCGGATTTAACGACTGTTGGATATACATCGTCAAGCCCATCAACAACGGCAGAATGAACCAAGGATCCATTGAAGACAAATCCTGAATCCACAGCATCCATGGCGCATGACGCAGTTCCACAGATTCCATCAATACCCAGTACAAGGCCAGGAAAATCGGCATTTGTAATAACAGTGGTAAACAGCCGGCAAGCGGATTGACCTGTTCACGTTTGTATAATGCCATCATTTCTTGAGAGAAGCGCATGCGATCTTCACCGAACTCTTCTTTCATGCGTTGCATTTCTGGCGCAATCACCCGCATTTTCGCCATCGAGCGATAGCTCTTCGACGACAATGGCCACAGGATCAGTTTCACCAGAACGGTCAACAGAATAATTGCCCAGCCCCAGTTACCTACCAGACCATGGAAGAATTCAAGACCCACGAACAGTAATTTCGCGATTGGCCATAACCAGCCATAATCAACGGTCTGGTTTAAACCCGCAGCCAAATCTTTCAGTTCTGACTGGATTTTTGGACCTGAATAGAAAGTCGCATCAATTTCAGCCACTGTACCTGCAGGCACATTGAATGTCGGTGAGGTAAAACCGATGATGTTCATGTTATCGGTTGATTTACGTGATTCAAGCTTGGCGCTATAAGCTTCGCCATTGCCTTGAGTCAACTTCAGCTGACCTGGAACCCATGCACTGACAAAGTAGTGCTGTACCATTGCCACCCAACCACCTGTCGCTTCAGTACTGACTTTTTCTTCAACAAAGTTGTCGAATTTAAGCTTGTTGTACTGCTCGTCCGGGGTACCCCATGCACCGCCCAGGAATGTTCCCAGCGTGAAGATCCCCTGATCAGATTTGCCTGGATCTTCCGAGTTATCGCGTTTGATCTGACCGAACATCTGACCTTGCCAGGTCTGGCCACTGCGGTTGACCACTTTGTGGTTCACTACGACCGGATATTCACCTTCAGTGAAATTGAAGGTCTTAATGATCTCGATCCCGTCAGCGGTTTTAAACACTAGCGGTACAGACAATACTTTCAGGTTTTCACCATCTTTGGATTTGACTGTTTTCGCATCTGCCAGGGTATAAGCAGTTTTTTCCAGCTCATACATTGGACGGCCGTTACGGCTGCTGTCCGGTCCATTCAGACCGATCAGGCCAGACTGGGCGACATAAGTACGTTTCGCATCGCTTTCCAGCATGACGAACGGCTCATCGCTGTCTTTGTTCTTGTCATGATTGAGTAATTCAATACGAACAATATCACCACCCTTCGGATTGATCCAAAGATGATAAAGGTCAGTTTGTACTGAAATAAGCTGCTGACTTACAGGTGCTGTGGCATCCGTGGCTTGCTGTGCTGGCACATTTGCTTGTGGCAGATCAGAGGCAACTGTAGCCGTCTGACCATTTGGCAAATCTGCAGATACGTCATGTGAAACAACAGCAGTTTCCTGCTGCGGTTTTGTTTCAGCATTTCCATAATCTTTTTGCCACGCCAAAATGAGCAAATATGCGACAACAAACATGGCTCCGAGAATTGCAATCCTGGCCCATTGTTGCATATGTATTACCCCAAGTGGTGAGAGTGATTTTGGTTCAATAAACGATCACGAAAGGGTACAGCAACGTGAAGCGTTTGAGAATCTATTTGCTGAAATGAAATAAAACGAATCGCTTTTGAGGGAACAGGATCATATCCCGAGCCCCCCCACGGATGACAACGGCAAATACGTTTAGTAGCCAGCCACACTCCACGCCCAGCGCCATGCATCTGGACTGCTTCCAAGGAATATTGAGAACAAGTTGGAATATAACGACAGCGCGGTCCAAGAAGAGGACTAATCGCAATCTGATAGAAACGGATCAACCAATGCAGTAAACGTACCATTGGCCAACTCTACTTTTGTGGGGAGGGGGCTATTTTTGAATGCTTTTTGGCAAGACGATTAAGTTTCTGCCAGGCAAATTGTAATTGCTGGTGCAATTCTGCATTAGGCACTGCTTCAACACCCATTTTCGGCATGATTACAATGTCTAAGTCATCTAATTGCTGTTGATGCAGGCGAAAACTTTCGCGAGCAAGTCGTTTTACTCGATTTCTTTCGTGTGCACGTCGCACTTTCTTCTTGGCAACAACTAAACCCAAACGGCTATTTGGCAGTTCGGAATGTTTTGCAAGAAATAAGAAATGGGGTTGATGCACTTTAAAAAGCGCACCATCAAAGACACCTTTATAATCGGCAGCACAGCGTAATCGCAACTCTGTGCCAAAACTATAAAGTTTTGTCATAACACCCAAAATCGTCTTAGCGTAACTGATTAAACAGTTAAGCTATGACGACCTTTTGCACGACGGCGAGCTAATACTTGACGACCAGCTTTAGTAGCCATACGAGCACGGAAACCATGAACACGCTTACGCTTTAATTCAGACGGTTGGAATGTACGTTTCATATTGAAACTCCAAAAAATGATCTTTCTATGAAGGTCCGCGATTTTAGTGCTCATTGCTTGAGCTGTCAATGCAAAAGCGGTTTTCTTTTCAAATAAGATCAAAAAAGATAAAGACCTTGGTTTTTCAGAGAACTGAATAAAAAATAGTTCAATTCAAGTTAATCACAAATTAAGTTATTGTTATATAAATATATATAAGTTATAAACAACTCTATCAACAAAGTTATCCACATGTTATCCAGATTTTAAATTTAACCTGTGTTTTTGAATTTAAATTTGAAGCTTTCTGAGTTATCCACAAAAACCAGTGATCTTATAAATAAATTCAAATTTATAAATTTAAATTTATTACTATTAGGGAGCACTTTTTCTATGGATAAGCCACTTTTTATTTAATTAAACATAAACTTATATTGTGGATAAAACTGTTTCTATTAATTTTATACTTTGTGGATAACTTTGTGATATATTTTATCCACAGCTTGCGGATAAACTTATCCACACTGGGTTTTAAAGTTAAATTTATGCGTGGTGATTTCTTTTTGCACAGTTTTTGTGGAAATTGCCATGACAGATGTGGATAACTTGGTTAGAATGGCGACCCGCTTTTGGTCGCGGTCATCTTTTTTGAATGAACAATGGAATGAATAGGGGATTCACATGCTTTGGACGGACTGCTTAAATCGCCTGCGACAAGAGCTCTCTGGAAATGTCTTTACAATGTGGATTCGCCCATTGGTTGCAGAAGAGCTGGAAGACAGCTTGCGTTTGTATGCACCTAATCCTTACTGGACGCGTTACATTCAGGAACATCATCTGGAACTGATCACGATTCTGGCAGAGCAATTGTCTGAAGGACGGGTACGCAAGGTCGAAATTTTAGTGGATTCACGTCCAGGGGCAATTTTATCTGCCAGTGAACAACCGGCGACTACGACTGCGGCATTGACTTCGATACCGATGCCGGTGCCGAAACCGAAGAAAGAAAAAGAAGACAGCGGCAAAAATAGCCGTAGACGTCAGTTGAATCCATTGTTTACCTTCTCGCTGTTTGTGGAAGGCCGATCTAACCAGATGGCGGCAGAAACCTGTCGCAAGGTACTGACCCAGCTGGGTGCTTCACAGCACAACCCCTTATTTTTATATGGTCCGACCGGTCTGGGTAAAACTCACTTGATGCAGGCGGTCGGTAATGCATTGTTGCAGGCCAAGCCAAATGCACGTGTCATGTACATGACCGCAGAAAGTTTTGTACAGGACTTTGTCAGCTCGTTGCAACAGGGCAAAGTCGAAGAGTTTAAGAAAAATTGCCGTTCTCTGGATTTATTACTGGTTGATGATATTCACTTGTTGGCCGGTAAAGAAGCCAGCTTGGTCGAGTTTTTCTACACCTTTAATGCACTGCTGGATGAGTCCAAACAGATTATTCTGACTTCGGATCGTTATCCTAAAGAACTAACCGAACTGGATCCACGTCTGGTTTCACGTTTTTCTTGGGGCTTGTCGGTCGGAGTTGAACCACCCGATATTGAAACCCGAATTGAAATTCTGCTGAAAAAAGCCGAAAGCAACCAAGTCGATTTACCACGTAACTGTGCGCTGTTTATTGCCCAGCAGGTGGTGGCTAACGTACGTGAGCTTGAAGGTGCGCTGAACAAAGTGGTAGCGATTTCACGTTTTAAAGGCACACCAATTGATCTGGATGTAGTGCGTGAATCTTTAAAAGATGTGCTGGCGATTC
The DNA here is from genome assembly GCA_013530545.1 of Acinetobacter lwoffii. Taxonomy (GTDB): domain Bacteria; phylum Pseudomonadota; class Gammaproteobacteria; order Pseudomonadales; family Moraxellaceae; genus Acinetobacter; species Acinetobacter lwoffii_G. The sequence continues at coordinate 6,490 of SPVA01000012.1, read as the reverse complement.
GTGCCCGTACCATTAGTACCGAAAACATTCAGCGTGTGGTGAGTGAGTATTTCCGTATTCCACTGAAAGAACTGGTTGGTCCAAAACGCACCCGGATTTATGCCCGCCCACGTCAGCTGGCGATGGGGCTGGCCCGTGAACTCACCGGCGACAGTTTTCCGGAAATTGGCATGGCTTTTGGCGGTCGTGATCACAGTACCGTGATGCACGCCTGCGAGAAAGTACAGAGCCTGCGTGAAGAAGATCCGATCTTTAACGAAGACTATAAAAACCTGCAACGTCTGTTGCAAAGTTGACCTAAATCGCTCAAATTCTATTCTTGCTATGCGGCTGCTTTTGCCGCATAGTAAACCGTCAAAAAAATCACTTTTTCTATATTAATCTTCAGCTTTAGAGGAATGCACCGTGCGTTTAAAAATCGCGAAAGAAAGCTTACTGAATGTTCTCTCACATGTCGTAGGAGCGGTTGAACGTCGCCATACCTTGAATATCCTGTCTAACCTGAAAATTCAGGTGACTGCGCAAGCATTGACCGTGACCGGTTCCGACCTGGAAGTCGAACTGGTAGCGAGTACAGCACTGGCTGAAGGTGCATGTTTGCAGGAAGGCGAGACCACAGTTCCTGCACGTAAGCTGATTGATATCTGTAAGTCACTTCCTTCAGCGGCGCTCGTGGATTTGCATATTACTGAAGATCAACGCTGCATTCTTAAATCAGGCAACAGCCGTTTTGTACTGGGGACATTGCCCGCTGATGATTATCCATTACTAAACACTGAAAACACCCAAGGCACGCAAGTGACGGTGACACAGCGTGAGCTGAAACGCCTGTTCGAAAAAACTGCTTTTGCCATGGCGGTTCAGGATGTACGTTTTTACCTGACCGGTACTTTGCTGGAAATTGATGCCAATCAGCTACGTGCTGTGACCACCGATGGCCACCGTCTGGCACTGTGTGAAACAGTGGCTCAATCTACTGCAACACAACCGATTCAGGCGATTGTGCCACGTAAGGCCGTTGCAGAATTACAGCGCCTGCTCAGCGTTGAAGATGAACAATTATCTCTATTGATTGGTCGTGAACTGCTCAATGTGACCATCAAGATGCCAAGCCGTGACAAGGAACAGGCGGATATTACCGTGCGTTTCACCACCAAGCTGATTGATGGTAAGTTCCCGGATTATCGCCGTGTGATTCCACGTGGGGGCGACAAAGTGGTGATGATCGCGCATGACGTATTCAAGCAGTCTTTGCAACGTGTGGCGATTTTAAGTAATGAAAAACTTCGCGGTGTGTTTTTGAACTTCAATGCTGACTCTTTGCAACTTCGTGCCAATAACCCGGAGCAGGATGAAGCGATTGAAGATCTGGCGATTCAATATGCTGATTCACCGCTAGAAATGTCATTTAATGCGCAGTATCTGATTGAAGTCCTCGGTGTGCTGGATGGCGATGATGTGTCAATGACCATGACTGAAGCCAACCAGTCGGTCTTGGTACAGGACCCGGCGCATACGGATCAGACTTATGTCGTCATGCCGATGCGTGTTTAAGTCGCGGCTCTTGATACTCATATAAGACATGCATATTACGCGTTTACATATTGAGCGTGTGCGGAATTTAAAGACGGTTGCTCTCCAAGGATTGCAGCCGTTTAATGTTTTTTATGGCCAGAATGGTTCAGGTAAAACCTCGATTTTAGAGGCGATTCATTTACTGGCTGCTGGTCGTTCTTTCCGTACCCATATCCCTAAAAACTATATCCAGCATGGCGCCCAAGATGCAATTGTGTTTGCACAATCTGCGACTGAAAAAATTGGCATGCAAAAAATGGCCAGTGGGGAGCAACTGATCAAGGTCAATGGTGATCTGGTCGCGACTCAGGGGCAACTGGCCAAACTGTTACCTTTGCAGCTGATTGACCCACAAAGTACTGATATTATCGATCATGGGGCTAAACCACGACGTCAATTGCTCGACTGGTTAATGTTCCACGTGGAACCAGAGTTTTATCATGCCTGGCAATATTATTCTCGTGCGCTGAAACAGCGAAATAGTCTGCTCAAAAGCAAACGCTTTCTCAGTCTGTCTGATCTGGAACCGTGGAACCAGATGCTGAGTGAATATGGTGAAATCCTGCACTCGCAACGTGTCGGGATTGTGGAACAATGGAAGCCATTTTTTGAAGATGATCTGAAACAGTTATTACCTGAATTGCAAGTCAGTCTGGAATACAGTCCGGGCTTTCATAGTGAAACCGGCCTGCTAAATGATCTGACCAACCAGCATGAAAAAGACTGTGAGCGACGCTATACCGAATATGGCCCACATCGCGCAGATTTGCGTTTAAAGACCCCGATGGGGGATGCTGATGTGATCCTGTCGCGCGGGCAGAAAAAGCTGCTGATGATCGCACTAAAACTGTCGCAAATCGCAATGCTACATTCTTGTAATAAGGAAACTGTGGTATTATTAGATGATGTGACAGCAGAATTAGATTTAACCGCACAACAACGTTTAATTGAGCGATTGAGCCAACTTGGTAGTCAAGTTTTTATTACCACCTTAGACCATGAATCAGTACAAAAGCACTTACATGATTTGTCTATCTCATATCAGTTATTCAGTGTTGAAAACGGTACAGTTCAAGTTGTGCAATAATATTTTTTGAGTTTTACCCATCTTTGGATAGACCTATTTTTCACTAGGGAGAAACCATGAGTTCAGAAGATCAAGCTGCTTCTCAAACAGAACAAACCATTGAAAAGGCTTATGATTCCTCTAGCATCAAGGTATTACGTGGTTTAGACGCAGTCCGTAAGCGTCCGGGCATGTACATTGGTGACACAGACGATGGTACGGGCCTGCACCACATGGTGTTTGAAGTAGTCGACAACTCGATTGATGAAGCCTTGGCAGGCCACTGTGATGAAATTATAGTCACCATCCATGAAGATGAATCGGTTTCAGTTTCTGACAATGGTCGTGGTATTCCGACTGACATTCACCCTGAAGAAGGTGTGTCTGCAGCAGAGGTGATTTTAACCATTCTGCATGCCGGTGGTAAGTTCGACGACAACAGTTATAAAGTATCTGGCGGTCTGCATGGCGTTGGTGTTTCAGTTGTAAACGCGCTGTCTGAAAAACTGGAATTGACCATTCATCGTGCCGGTAAAATTCACGAACAAGAATACCGTCATGGCGATTCACAGTATCCATTAAAAGTGGTGGGCGATACCGATAGAACCGGTACTCGTGTCCGTTTCTGGCCAAGTGCCGAGACTTTTAGTCAGACCATTTTTAATGTTGATATTTTGGCGCGTCGTTTGCGCGAACTATCGTTCCTGAACGCGGGTGTACGTATTGTACTGCGTGACGAACGCATTAATGCCGAGCATGTCTTTGATTATGAAGGTGGTCTGTCTGAGTTCGTTAAATATATTAACGAAGGCAAAACTCACCTGAATGATATTTTCCATTTTACTGCTGCACAGGCCGACAACGGTATTACGGTAGAAGTTGCATTGCAGTGGAATGATTCTTATCAGGAAAATGTGCGTTGCTTTACCAACAACATCCCGCAAAAGGATGGCGGTACGCATTTGGCCGGTTTCCGTGCTGCGTTGACCCGTGGTTTAAACAACTACATGGACAGCGAAAATATCCTGAAAAAGGAAAAGGTTGCGGTATCGGGTGATGATGCGCGTGAAGGCCTGACTGCCATCGTGTCAGTCAAAGTGCCTGATCCAAAATTCTCTTCACAGACCAAAGAAAAACTGGTGTCGAGTGAAGTAAAAACCGCTGTTGAACAGGCCATGAATAAGGCATTTTCTGAATACCTATTGGAAAATCCACAAGCAGCTAAAGCGATTGCTGGCAAGATCATTGATGCAGCACGTGCGCGTGATGCAGCGCGTAAAGCACGTGAAATGACACGTCGTAAGAGTGCGCTGGATATTGCCGGTCTTCCAGGCAAACTGGCCGATTGTCAGGAAAAAGATCCAGCTTTGTCTGAACTGTACCTGGTCGAGGGTGATTCTGCAGGTGGTTCAGCCAAGCAAGGTCGTAACCGTAAAATGCAGGCGATTTTACCACTGAAAGGTAAGATCCTGAATGTGGAACGTGCCCGTTTTGACCGTATGATTTCCTCTGCTGAAGTCGGTACGCTGATTACCGCACTCGGCTGTGGTATTGGTCGTGAGGAATATAATCCGGACAAACTGCGTTATCATAAAATCATCATCATGACCGATGCTGACGTCGATGGTTCACACATCCGTACGCTGCTGTTGACCTTCTTCTTCCGTCAAATGCCAGAACTTGTGGAACGTGGTCATATCTATATTGCCCAGCCACCACTGTACAAGCTGAAAAAAGGCAAGCAGGAACAGTACATCAAGGACAATGATGCACTGGAAACTTACCTAATTTCGAATGCGATTGATGAGCTGGAACTGCATATCAGTGCAGAAGCGCCTGCGATTCGTGGTGAAGCACTGGCGAATGTGATTGCTGATTATCAGACTTCCCAGAAGAGCTTGGCACGTTTGACCCAGCGTTATCCTGCGAGTCTGCTTGATGCCCTGCTGTCACTGGAAGGTTTTAAGCTGGATCAGCTGGAAGACAAAACCTATGTGGAAATATGGGGTGAGAATCTGCGTGCAGCGATTGAAGCCATTCAGCCAACATTACGTCCAGAATTAACCCTGGAGCGTTTTGAAAAAGAACTGGCAGATGGTCAAAAAACTGCAAGCTGGTTGCCACGTATCACGATCTATGTACATAACTTGCCACATAGTTACCTGTTAGACTCGGTACTATTAGGTTCAAGTGAATATGCGCGTTTATTAAAGAACTCGAAGAGCTGGTTTAGTCTGCTTGAAGATGGTGCATATTTGCAAAAAGGCGATCGCAAGATTCAGGTCAGCAATTTCCATCAGGTTTGGCAGCATATCTTGCAGGATTCACGTCGTGGCATGATGATCCAGCGCTATAAAGGTCTGGGTGAGATGAATGCAGAGCAGTTGTGGGAAACCACCATGGATCCAGACAACCGTAACATGCTGCAAGTGACAGTTACCGATGCGATTGAAGCGGATCGTATGTTCTCTTGCCTGATGGGCGATGATGTAGAACCACGTCGTGCCTTCATTGAAGAAAATGCCTTGAATGCAGATATTGATGCCTGATCCCTCAGGATGAAATCAAACATAAAAAAAGCGCCTTTTGAGGCGCTTTTTTTTAGATCAGCTTTTTATTCGTATGCTGTGAGCTAGGCAAAATAAAGTAATTTTGGACAGATTTTTGGATATAGAACAGGTTCATTTTAGTTTTTAAAAGCCAAGTTGAATAAGCTGGATCGACTCTAAGGAAGGGTTTATGTATACATCATCAGCTCAGGAGAATACCTGAAATATGGAGTGAATCTGTCGTTATAACGACAATCAGGATTGATTCTTTGAAGAATAATATTTGAACAGGAAAGAGAGGTAGAAGGACGCTCTTTATACGATGAAGAGTATATATGCAGTCCAGAATGCTGGGTGAAAACTGCATAGGTCAAAGTGGCATTAGAGGAATATAAATGCAATAAAACTGATCAAATATTCAGTTTGGATTTGGCTGAAAATAATAAATACTCCCCCATGTAGAAAAACTAAGTTCTCAATCACTTATAAAAAATTTGGTGTAATAAATTAAAGAATACGTGAGTGATATTGCTTTAAGTGTGTAGTAATCCTGATCAAATATGTGGATAACTCTGAAGTTATCCATAATTTTTATGTGAATAAGATAATATTTTTCCACAAACTTTAATCCATGTATTAATTCTTCATTTTAAATTCAAATTTAAACGCTCTTGTCTTGTGGGTAAGTGTTTTTAAATTTAAAATGGCATTTTAAATTTAAAAGGGATTTGGCGAGATATCGCTAGTATGACCAGACGATTCCTTGGATTGGTTTTAAAATAAAAAAATTATTATAAATTAAATACTTATAAATATGGTGTAGTTTATCTAATCATTGGCGTGGAACATATTTTAATTAAAAATAAAGGTGTAGTTAAACTACATAATTGATTTAATAATCAAGTGAACTTTCATTTTTATTTCAGAATCATACTTTTATCGATTTTCGCTTAACTTTTTCTTTTTCTCTCTTATGGCTTATTTTTTGATTTCATTATTGAAAATCGGGCACTTCTTTTATTACTCGATAGAAAAGAGGGAGGGAATCGCTGAAATGATATTGATTAGGAACAAGAAAAAGAGGATTGATAAAATGACGATGAAAAATAAAAAAGCGCCTGACGGCGCTTTTTTTTAATCATATTTATGGTGTTAAAATGACTTTACGGCAGTCTTCTTCCTTTTTATCAAAAATACGGTAACCTTCCGCAGCATCTTCCAGTTTCATGCGATGGGTAATAATCAGATCTGGAGACAGATCTCCATTTTCAATATGTTCTAGCAACTGCGGCAAGTAGTT
>SPVA01000003.1 GCA_013530545.1 Acinetobacter lwoffii | reverse complement strand
ACCTACGTGAATTGTCTGGTAAAGCTGCACGTATTCGTGAAAAATTACCAGCTCGTAAAACTAAAGCTTAATTTTAAGTTTTATACGAGTGAAAAAATGCGCCTTTGGGCGCATTTTTTATGCCTAATTTTTATGTAGATTTATTCGAAATGTTCCTGCAAAGGCAAGATCATAGCATCTAAAATATCCAAGAAAATTTTATGAATAAACATCAGGAATAATACAAAATATCCCCAAGACTGGACTCCTGCATTAAAAAGTTGAATGCAAATAAAACATTGTGTGATAACCAGTAAAATACTGATCCATACATTTGCGATAATATGTCGATGACAAGAGGGGCAATAATAAGGCTCATATTTTTTAAATTGAAAAGGATTAATGACTTTTCGTTTGCAGCAGGGGCAGGTTCTTTTAAATTTGTTTTTGATTTCTATAGAACGTATCTGCATTTATTTTATTTCACACTTATTTTTTTATATTTGATGAATATTTTATATGCAGTTTGATCATGATTAACAAGTAAATTTTAAGAAAAAAATTAGCGAAAAATAAGATAGAAAAGCCTCTGGATGAATAGAGGCTTGGGTGGTTTTATAAACCTTGCAGTTTTAAACGGTTGGCATGCTGACGATAGGCAGCAACTGGATCAGGCGCAAAGGTACCTTTAATGCCAAACAACAAGTTGATTTCATCCAGATGATTCCACGGGTAATCATCACGAATCGTTTTACCAAATTTGGCACTACATAATTCCATCATTCGCACCAGCCTTACTCGCAGAAAGCAGATCCAAGGCTTTCATGGCGGCATCGCTGACATCTAGGGGATTGGTCACGGGTTGATTGCCCGTCATTGAATACAGTGCAATGCCTTGGTCTGTATATTTGCCTTCACCACATGGGCTCAGCGAAAGACCGAGTTTAAAGCGCTGGTTAAATTCGGCTGTGCCTTCAATTGAGGTACTGTGTCCTGCTGCCAGAGCGTTATGTGGGAAAGCTTGACCATCTAAGCCTTGTGCCCACATGATGACGTTGCCAAAACTGCTGATCAGGGTATTGAGCAGTTCAGATGTTCCGGTTTGATTAGCAAGTCGCATGACATCAGAAGCAACAATTGTCCCTTGGTTGGCACCGCCCACAGTCATCACTGAGGCTACATGTTGCGGCATCACCCCGGCTGCATAACGCACGCTATGCGCACCATGACTATGACCAATTAAATTCAGTTTTTTGGCGCCGGTGATTGCCATGACTTCTTTGAGTTGCTCCACATATTGTTCACCTCTGATTTCGCTGGAATTGAAAGGTGAGATGCGGGTGGCAAAGGCAGTTGAACCATTACGGGCTAAATCTGGCAAAATTTGATACCAATAGTCCATGCCTAAGGCATCAAAACCAATGCGATTAAAGCGACCATGCCATGTGCAAAGACAATCGGGTATTGTGTTTTGGCATAATTGGACACGACAAATCTGGATTCTGCTAGCTGCAAATTGGAAGCCTGTACATATTGGCCCGTAAATAACACGCAGCATAAGGTTATCAAATGCGTTTTAATTTTCATAAAGTTCCATTTTGGCGTTTTAAAAATTAAAAAATCCCTGCACATTGTGATGACAGGGATGAGATTGAATTACAGGCCTTGCAATTTGAGCCGGTTGGCATGCTGGCGATAAACATCGACTGGGTCTGGAGCAAAGATATTCTTTAATCCGAGGAACTGGTTCACTTCATCCAGATGGTTCCAGTTGTAGTTATCCCGAATCGTTTTACCGAATTTGGCACTACAGCGGGAGACCAGACCATCATTTTCCTTGCCGCCATCTATGAGTAGAGCTGTAACTTTGAGTGCTGAATCAGGATCGAGCGGGTTGGTGACTTGACCTATACCTGTGAATGAATAATGACGAATATCACCGTCTTTTTCCTTACCTTCACCGCAGGCAGTGGTTGGCATACCGAGCGGATATTTCTGGTTGAATTGAGCGGATCCTGCCAGGGTCAGGCTGCTACCACCGGCCAGAGAATCATGCGGGAAACTGTTCGGATCCAACCCTTGTGCCCAGGTGATGGCCTTAGACACCAGGTTGATACCACCGACTAAAGGCCCTTGTATCGGTGTACCTTCTGCTTGCAGGATCAGGTCTCCAACCGGGGAGCCCTTATGCGGAGCACCGACAGAAGTCAGGGAAGCGACTATTCCATTCCCTGCACCTGCGACATAACGAATGGTCGGGCCGCCATGGGAATGACCGATCAGATTGACTTTCTTTGCACCGGTGATGGCCAGAATTTCATTTACCTGCTCTAAAAGTTGCTCACCCCGAATTTCCGATGAGTTAAAAGGCGAGACACGTGTTGCCCAGACATTACCGCCATTACGCGCCAGATCCGGTAAAATCTGATACCAGTAATCCAGTCCAAACTGGTCAGTACCGATCCGGATGAAACCCGCCATACCATGTGCAAAGACAATCGGATATTGGGTCTTGGCATATTGTGAACTGGCTTTTGCTGTGACCTGACTGGCCTGGGTGGATGCCTGGGTGCTGAGACATGTACCCGCCAGCAGCAGGCCGGGGATTAATATTCCGAATTTCATTATATTTTCCTCACTTTTGTTGTTTTAACGGGATGATCCTCATCCAGTTGCCTAAAGTTCCCCTATGTAGCAGGGACTCAGTTTCCTAAGTTTTTTTAATTAATAAAGATGATCTATTCATAAAATAAGTGATTTATAAGCCTTGCAGCTTGAGCCGGTTGGCATGTTGGCGATACAGTGCGACCGGATCCTGCGCGAAAGGACCCAAAATGCCAAAAAACTGGTTTACTTCATCAAAGTGGTTATGGGCATAGTCCTGACGGATGATTTGGCCATAGCGTCCGCTATACAGCGGTAGAGCACCATCATTGGCTTTTCCTTTCAGGAAACTGCTACCTAAAGTCACGACTGTAGACTCTATCGCATCCAAGGAATTGGTTGCCTGCCGGTTGCCCATCCAGGAATAGTGGTAAATTCCATTGGATGTAAGTTTGCTGCCTTGGGTCTGACAGTTTTGGGGAATGGCAGAGGAGCCATATTTCACATTGAAGGCCTGAATCGCCTCTGGATTCATGGCTTGCAGTGCCTCAATCATACTGACCGGATACTGGTTAGCTGTAACCAGATTCATGCTATGGCCCAAAATTGTACCAATGGCATGGATAAAGGGTTCAAGCAGTGGCGTCTGGCTGGCATTGACAAAAACCGGGGTGCCTTGCATCGCCCCGGCAATGGCGGTTAAAAAGGCGGCTTTATGCGGTGCAACGCCCTCGATATATTGAATTGTTGGGCCACCTTGGCTATGCCCAATCAGATTGACTTTCTTCTGGCCCGTCAGTGCCAGTATTTCATCAATTTGCATCAAGAGCTGTTCACCGCGCAGTTCATTGGACGCAACAGCAGACAATTCGGCAGAAAACACCCGTGCACCATGCCGGCTCAGGTCTTGGGGAATCTGATACCAATAATCTAAACCGATGTGATCTGTTCCAATCCGGTTAAAACCTAGACCAAAACCATGAACAAAGACCATCGGGTATTTTGTCTTGGCATAACTCGAGAGGACAAAATTGCTTTTATATTCCTGTAATGCCGAGGCTTGCACAGGGCCAGTTAATAGGGAAACCAGTAGCAAAAAGCTTAAGTAAGATATTATTTTTTTCATTGCAGCTTCCCGATCGCGGATAGGTCAAATAAAAAGAACCAGAAAAAAAGCCTATATTTCAGCTGAAAATACAGGCACTCTGGGGTTATAAACCTTCTAATTTGAGTCGGTTGGCATGCTGGCGGTAGAGGGCGACCGGATCTGGTGCAAACACGCCTTTCAGACCAAACATCATATTGGCCAGGTCCGTATGATTGAGTTTGTACTGGTCATGAATCACCTTGCCCATGAACGCACTACAACGTGAAACCATGCCATCATTGTCTTTACTGCCATAAGATAAAGGGCCGAGCTGCATCAGGATCGTATCAATATCCAGGGCATTGGTGGCTTGGGCCACACCCGTCCATGAATAATAATGAATGCCTTTACTATCTTTCTGTTTTAAATTTTTATTGCAGTTTTCTTTGGACGCCAATACACCATCTTTGACCACCTGCTGCGCCACTGTGGCATTAAAAGTATTTGAGCCGGTCTGGGTCAGGGATTTCATGGAAGCATCAAAATCAATTTCCAGTTCAGGCTTAAACTGACCCAGTGCAATCAATGGACCAATAATATAATCACCTAAAATGTTAAAGGCGGTACGCGTCAGGCTATTGTTCTGAATATCATCTGCCACTTTGGAGCCATGGTAGGTTCCTGCAACGCCGGTAATAGAGGCGATATACTGCGGCTGGGTCGCTGCAACATACAGCACTGTTGGTCCACCATGGGAATGGCCAATCAAGTTCAGTTTTTGCTTTCCGGTAATTGCCAGAACCTCTTCAACCTGATGGATTAGTTGTTCTCCGCGATGCATCGTTGTATTTGCCGGCGATAATTGTGCCGCAAAGACGGTAGAGCCATTACGTGCCATATCTGGCAGAATCTGATACCAGTAATCCAGCCCGATACTATCAGTGCCAATACGTGACCAGCCTAACCAGCCATGCACCATCAGGATCGGATATTTGGTCTTGGCATAGTCAGACCGGGTCTTTTCGATGACTTGTGTTGCACTCGCTGCCGCCTGAGTGTGTGCAGAAAAACTGAATCCTAGAGTTGTCGCTAAAGCCACAGTCAGTAACTGGGCTGTCTTGCTGAAAGTATGCATAGCTGTCCCTTTTTAATTTTATCGTTATTCAAGCAATCATTGCTTTTTGTATAGTGTTGCAAGCCACAAATCAGACGATGAAAATACAGTTTCGGCCTTCAGTGGCTGAGCAATTTTTCTTTTGAAGAAGCGGTATTTTTTCACTTCAGAGGTCTAAAACCATGTCATTTGGGGACATGCAGGACAGGAGGGATTTACATTGTAAATATATGTTTTATTAACAGATGTATTTAAATAAAAAGTCTTTGAAATCATTAAACTTCGTCTAAGTTATTTTGTGTAAATACGAAATATTTGGAAACAACTATAAAAGATCATTTTGAGAAAAAATATAAAGTTATCAAAAGGGCATTTATAAAAAAGCCATCAACAGGTGATGGCTTTTAGGCTTAGTCAGCAAAGGGTAGCTTGGCTCCCTGATCATGAACCTGTTCAAAGGTTTCTACCCGCAGCTGTTCTTGCGGTGTATTGAAATGCTTGCTACGCAGCTGGGCAATGGCTTGCTGTTTGGCAGTATCGGACATGCTGGATTGGGTAATCTGATCCCGTTCATCTAAATAGCCCGTCACCCGGTTTTTCCAGTCGCTGCGTTGTACATCCAGTTGTTCCAGTCGTTGTGTGGCTTCAGGACCGACCAGATTTATCCGCATCTGCCGGATTTCATCACGGGAACCGCCCCGGGCTTTAATATCAGCGGTGAGTTTGCGCAGATCTTCCAGTTTATTCAGTTGTTCCAGATTTTCCTGCCAGTCCTGCGGGAGTTGCTGAAACAGTGCTTTGAGCTTTTGAGCTTTTTCAGTCTCAGTCAAGCTTTTGTCTGCCAATACGCTCATCCGGTCCAGGGTATATTCATGATAGGCATCTTCTGTGCCAAACAAGCCCTCAATTTCATACTTGGAAAAGTACTGCTGGCGCAAATTCTGGGTAGTGTTATAGATACTGCGGTAATAGGCAGGATCTTCCTGATTCAACCCAGCCGGTGCAGCGAGCTGGCCCAAACCCTGACGGTACTGGATATAACGATCCCATAAATCCAGAATTTGCGAGAGTCCCGGTTCTTTATGATTCTGGCGAATATAGGCTTTAAAATCCTGCTGGATCTGCTGCAGATTTTTTTCACCAAATTGGGTAATAAAATATTCAAAACAGTTGCGGGTCTGTTCATTCACGATCAGACGATTGCTGACATCTAACTGCATTTGACAATTAATTTCGGTATCTTGTTGGCTGGCACTGGGGAAGGAAGCATTGGCAGGGCCATTGACCAAGCGTACGGTTTGCTCTGCCTGAGTTTCAGTTAAAGGCGTTTTTGTCCCGGTATCTGTTTGAGTATTTTCTTTTGGGGACAGCCATAAGATCAGCGTGAGAATGCACAGCACCAGCAACGCCAGAATGATCCATATTTTATATTTCTGCATATCCTATGCACCTATTTTCTCGTTATTTCATTATTTTTAGAGGTTTAAGCTTTTTAAAAGCGTTGAGTTGTTCAAACCGGCTCAATATGCCATAAAAATCATCAGATACTATAGAAAAGTTGTAAATCCTCTCGCAGGGTTTTACCATGGCGCCAATTTATAAAATGTCTGATTTTTTGCCATGAAAGCATCATCTCCTAAAATTCAGCGTCGTCATCTTAGTGGTGTCTTCCTGCTTAATAAGCCTTTGGGCATCAGTTCCAATGCTGCATTGCAAAGAGTCCGCTGGTTGTATCGGGCACAAAAAGCCGGCCATACCGGTGCGCTGGATCCGCTGGCATCCGGTTTATTGCCCGTGTGTTTGGGGGAGGCGACCAAGTTTTCGCATTATTTATTAGATTCGGTCAAGCGTTATCAGACGACCGTATTTTTGGGGCATAGCACCACCACGGGAGATGTGGAAGGCGAGGTGCTTCTGGAAAAAGCGGTTCCTGAATTATCCGAGTCTTTGATTCAAAAAACACTGGCGCAATTTGTGGGTGATATCCAGCAAGTGCCGCCGATGTATTCTGCCTTGAAAAAAGAAGGCCGTCCTTTATACGAACTGGCGCGCAAAGGTATCGAGATTGAGCGTGAAGCACGTCCGATTACAATTTTAGCGATTGAGCTTTTATCCTTTACCGAAAACAGTATTACGCTGGATATTACCTGTTCTAAAGGCACTTATATCCGGGTATTGGGTGAAGATATTGCCAAAGCACTGGGAACTTATGGCCATCTGACTTATCTGCACCGCATCAAAACCGGTCATTTTGATTTGATCCCGAGTTATACCATTGAATATCTGGAAAGCCTGAGCGAAGCAGAGCGTGATGCACTGTTGTTGCCGGCCTATGCACCGGTTGATCATTTTCCAAAAGTGCAGGTACCCGAAGGTCGCGCAGAATATTTTAGCCGCGGCATGGAAAGCAATATCGAACATGAAGCAGCTGAACAGGTGCTGGTTTTTGATGGCGAGAAATGTCTGGGGCTGGCAGAAATTACCGACAAAAAACGTCTGGTACCCAAACGCGTCCTGAACCTCTAATCGAGTCAAGATATGGAAATAGAGATCATCATCAGTCTGGTTGTCTTTGCATTTTTTGCAGGGGCGATTGATGCTGCCGTGGGTGGTGGTGGTCTGATCCAGATCCCGGCAATTATGGGGAGTTTACCGCATTTACAGCCTGCTACGGTCTTTGGCACCAATAAACTCGCGTCCATTTGTGGCACCGCTTCTGCGGCATTTTCCTATCTGCGTCAGGTAAAACTGCCGTGGCTGCTCTTGGGCGTGATTGCACTGTGCAGTTTTGTCAGTTCTTTTATGGGTGCAGCCAGCGTTACGCTAATTCCAGTCGAGATTCTTAAGCCTTTTGTGCTGGTCATGTTGATCGTGATCGCCATCTATCTTTAGTGTGAAAGAGGACTCCACCCAACATTAGGGTGGAGGTGAATTTCACGACTTTTTTTTAGTGCAATATGATAGAATAATTTGCATTAAGTTTCTGTATCTAAATAGATTTAAGGCGAAATGAAGATCAACAAAGCGTACAAATTTAGGCTTGAGCCTAATGCGGAACAAGAGCTTGTTTTAAACAAGTTGCTTGGCTCTGCACGTTTTGTTTGGAATCAAATTTTAGCTGTATCATTTGAGATGCTTGCTAAAAATGAGCGAATCAACAAAGTTAATTTAGTCAATAAAATTCCTGAATTACGCAAAAAACCTGAATGTGCTTTTTTAGAAAAAAGCTCTAATGGTGTTTCACTCCAACAAAAAGTCCGTGATCTTGGTGATGCTTGGGCTAAATTTTTTGATAAAAAAGAACAAGCCAAGTTAAAGCAAAAACCATTTAAGCCTAAAAAACCAAGATTCTTTAAGTTGACCGATGGCAGTGAAATTCAGCTTAGACCACTCATGCCACGATTTAAAAAGAAATCTGATGGTTATGATTCAATTCGCATTGTTCAATTTGGCAGATATTGTTGGGTTAAAGGTAATCAGGTTAAGTTGCCTAATGACATTGGCGTTGTGAAATTCAGAAAATCACAAGAGATTCTTGGTGAAATCAAGAATGTCACAATCTCAAAGCATGTTGGAAAGTGGTATATCTCTTTCGGTGTTGAAAGCACAATAGATGCACCGATTCACCCATCCAAATCAGCCATTGGTGTTGATCTAGGTGTTAAAAAATTAATTACAACATCTAGTGGTCAGGTGTTCGACCCGATCAATAGTTTTAAAGCTAATCAAGTTAAATTAGCTAGGCTTCAACGCAAGTTGAAGAAGAAAACCAAGTTCAGCCAAAATTGGAAAAAGCTCAATTTAAAGATCAATAAACTACACCATCATATTGCCAATATTCGGCATGACTACTTGCATAAAGTCACTACAACTCTCAGCAAAAACCACGCAATGATCGTAGTTGAGGACTTAAAAGTAGCCAATATGTCGAAGTCAGCAAAAGGTACAATCGAGAACAAAGGAAAGAATGTGAAAGCCAAGTCAGGCTTGAACAAATCAATTCTTGATCAAGGTTGGTCAATGCTTGTCAAAATATTGGAGTATAAGCAACAATGGCGAGGTGGTTTACTCGTTAAAGTTGACCCTAGATATACAAGTCAAACTTGTAGCTCATGCGGTCATGTAGCGAAAGAGAATAGACAAACTCAATCTAAATTTGAGTGTGTTGAATGTGGCTTTAGCGAGAATGCGGATATTAACGCTTCTCGCAACATTTTAGCGGCAGGACATGCCGTTTTGTCTGTGGAGGGTCGATGCGGTAAAGGTCGCCCTGTGAAGCAGAAAGCAAGTGAAATCCGTGAGGAAGTCACCTAAGAGCTTTTGCTTTTAGAATCCCCCCACTTGAGATAAAATGAAAGTGAGGGGAGTATGTCAAACCTTAATGAAAAAACAGTTCGGCCAGGTGCATACCGAACAAAAACTGAATCGGAAAATGCTGATTCTGGCCGCTTTGGGCAGTCTGGCGATAGGCTTTTATGATGGTATCTTTGGTCCGGGCACCGGCAGTTTCTTTATTTTCTTTTTTATTCGCTATTTAAGCGTCGACTTCCTGCATGCATCGGCTTTATCGAAAATTGCCAATTTCACCACCAACCTGGCCGCCTTAAGCTTTTTTATTCCCAGTGGCAATGTGCTGTTTATGGTTGGGGCAATGATGGCGGTAGCCAATATTTGTGGTTCCTTGGTCGGGGTGCGCTTGGCATTTAAATATGGCAGTGGCTTTATCCGGATTTTATTCCTGATTCTGGTCAGTCTGCTGATTTGCCGGATGGCATACCAGATGTTTTTTTAGATCTAAACCCGATGTAAATCATTCTCGATATTAAAATTTCTTAACAAATCACTGTATAAACTGCGTCTGAACCTGTTCTGAAAATCTTCTAGAATCAATGATATGAAAAATAAAACAATCGGAGAAATATCGGAATGACGACTATTTTTGAAGCATTAAGAGAGAGTCATGAGATTCAGCGTGATCTTGCAGAAAAATTATTACAGACTTCCGGGGATACACCAGAACGCCGCGAGCTGTTCAAGCAACTCAAAAATGAATTATTTGCCCATGAAGCTGCGGAAGACCGTTATTTTTATATTCCCTTGATGATGACCGATTCGGGCCTGAATATTACCCGCCATGCCTTGGCGGAACATCATGAAATGGATGAAATGATCGAGGAATTAACTGCAACTGAATTGAGTAATCCAGGCTGGATTGCCATTGCTAAAAAACTTTCCGAAAAAGTGCATCATCACTTAAAAGAAGAGGAACATGGTTTCTTCCAGCAGGCCGGTAAAATTCTGGGTGAAGAGCAGAAGACCGCTTTAGCAGTGCAGTACAAGAATGAATACCAGCGTTATAAAGACATGAAAAAAGATATGCTGGTACAAAACTAAACATCGAAAAGATGACATTTGATTAGCTACTTTTCCATAACTTATAACTCAAATTAGATGTATGAGTTATAAGTTATGCATGTTTAGCTTAAGAAGATGATTGTACAGCCTCATTTCTTAAAAATTTAAATGCTTTTGTGTAGGCAATCTCCATACTTTGGAAAGACCCAAAGTAGGCAAAAGTCTTTTGTTACCCATACACGACGTCCTGTCGTGATGGGTAACATGTGGCATCCTTGCCACACTCGCGTATCAAAAATCTCTTTATTGCAACTAGGGCATCTGATCATCTTTTTATCTGGAGATATGGGATTTTTATCCATTCATCTATTTTTTTAGTTATATCAAAGGGGTAAAGTGAAGAGATTAATGATGAGATATATTTAGTTGTTCAAATTCCAATAAGCCTTTTAGGTATTCTTTTCTCCCGATCCTTGACGGGCGGCACGTACAGTCACGCCGACTGATGCCAGCATGATACAGATCAGTGCCACGGTCTGAAGAAGCGTAATTTTTTCGCCTAATAGTACAAAACCGGCCAGTGCAGCCAAAGCCGGAGACAGGCTGGACAGGGTACCATAGCTGGTTTTATTCAAATGCTGAAGTGCCTTTAAATCCAGAGCATAAGGAATGGCTGTTGCCAGTACAGCAATGCTAATTGCCTTGCCCCAATGTTGCGTATCAATCAATGCGGGCGTGTTGTTGTAGAGACCGATAGGTAGCAGACACAAAGCCGAGATACTGATGGCAATGGTCAGCGCATGCATGCCGATATTCTGCTGAACTACGCGTTGCCCGAAGAAAATATACAGTGCCCAACATAAACCCGCACCTAAAGCACAGGCGGCGCCCAGAAGGTCGAAATTACTACTATTGGCCTGTCCCCATGGCACCATTAACGCAATGCCTAAAATGGCCATCAATACCCAAATATAATCACTACGATGTTTGATCGAGAGCAGGGCCAGACCTAAAGGACCAATAAACTCCAGACCGACTGCAATTCCCTGCGGTAATCTTCCTAGAGACAAATAGAATAAAATATTCATGACCCCTAAAGCGGCGCTATAGCAGAGTAAATCCCGCCATTTCAAAAAAGGCAAACGGGAAATAATTTTCCAGGAACGGAACATCACCCCAACAATAATTGCTGCAAAGCACAGCCTTAAAATGGTCACAGTAATCGGATCCAGCACACTAAACAGCTGTTTGGCAAAAGATGCACTGATCTGGTAGGAGGTCATGGATAAGACCATGAACAATACGGCAAGGAGTTGGGTGTTTGGCATGAAAGCAGCTTCTACCCAGAATGGGTGAAAATGAGAAATAGGGGAAAGTGAAATTATAGCAAACTGGTTAATTTTTAATGAGTAGGGCAAGGAAATATTTTGCCGATGCGAGCTTAAATTTTGATTCAATCAAGTTAAGTTTTGGCCCAATCAAATACCTAAAGATTTTAAATTCAAAGTTAATCTTCTATGTCATTGCGGTTACAAATTAATCAATTTTTAAATTGATCTTGTTTTTATATTATTAAAATATCTTAGACCTCGTGATTCGGGTTAGCTTTAAAATAACAATGAAAACATCTTAGATCCCGTGTTTAGGGACAGAATTAAAATAACAATATCAAATAATTAAGGTAGATAATAATGAAATTAAGAATACTTTCTTGCGCCATTTTGAGCTGCATGCTGGCAGCATGTGGTGGTGGCTCCGATAGTTCTGATAATAATGAACCAGTCACTAGTCAACCGGCACCGACCAATCCTGGAACCCCGGGTGATGGAGCATCAGACAGCATTTCTGAATTCTATAACTATCAATTCAACTTACCGAATATTGATGGATCAGAGATGGAATCGCAAAAACTTCTATTAGCCAGTCATAAAAATAAAATTACTGACGGCATATTATATGCGGATGATAACAGCGCTGTTGATACTGAATATGCGATTGAAGAGGATATGGTTTTTCCAATTTATGTCACAGAGCAAGGCGTGTTCCCTACAGATCGTACACTTACGACATTAGGTTATAAGCTGGAAAAAGTATTGGAAAATACACCGGACAGATTTACGAGCCGCCCTGTAACGATACCGGAAAACAACATCAGTAATCATCGACACATAGCGTGGTATGACCTGTCTGGTAAGGCATTAACTGAACGCACTAATATTGCTGTGGTGAAGATGTATGATGATACTGAGACCCGGGTATTCTTTAATATTGATAATACGACAGCCGCTGACCATAAATATTATAATGAGTTTGCAAGCAACTTTGTTGGTTTACAAAAAGCCCGTACCTTCCCGAATGGATCTAAATGTTTCCGTCTTCTGGCGGAACATCCTGAAGAAGAATATATTGAATTTAATCGGGGAGAAAAAACTCGGTATACCACACTGGCTGAATGGCAGGCACAAAGCTCTGTCCAGGAAATGGCAGAAGCTATTATAGATGGCACCATGGCTGGCTTAAAATATAAAAAGGCCGAATATAAAGATGCTGCTATGCAATATTACAAGTATTTCGGTGCGATCGAATATCAAGGCGGAATTTATTCAGTTGATTTCTCGGAACATGGGGAACATATTGATCACGACGACTATATCGCTCAATCAAGACAGGCTGCCTTGGATAACTTGAATCAACAAGAAGGTGTAACTTCTTTAATGATCAAATGGACAGAATATATGTATGATCAGCTTGCCTCTGCATGTGATGGCTATAATGTGACAGCAGCAAATGCATTAAATACTGCAATTAAAGACGCAACACCACGTGGCTTTGTTGCACAAAGATTTGAAATGCAAAGCGCCCCTAATTGAGCCAAATTTAAGGCGTAACTTGGGTAAGTGGTCGACCTAATTCCGTAAATCTGTTAAGGACGGCTACACGTGCATGGATCTCATTCACTTGGCTATCAAAACTCCTTGCACTGAGCTTATCTCCTAATAATTTGATGCAATGCATCTTAGTTTCAACCAAACTTCGACGATGATAGCCTGACCATTTTTTCCATAGTGTCCTGCCTAAACGTTTAATTGTTCGAAGTAATTCATTTCGCTCTAGCGAGCTACT
>SPVA01000107.1 GCA_013530545.1 Acinetobacter lwoffii | reverse complement strand
CAAGGCTTGCTGCTTCGAGTTTGAAGTCTGGAGTGAATGTTCGTCTTTTTTTCATTGAGCACCTCTTTGGTGAATACATTATCACCTAAGTTGGTGTCCAACTTTATTAAACCACTACAAAGGGAGGTTTGGAGTGGTTAAGTTAAAATAAGGTAGGACAGGGTTTTAAAAATATTAAAAATCATCCTTTTTATAAAGATGTGCCATGCGTTCGTGCTTGGTCTTGAGATATTGTTCATTAAAAGGGTTTAAACCCACAGTCAAAGGCACACGATCGATCACGTTAATTCCCTGGGCTTTTAAAGCCTCAATTTTAGAAGGGTTATTGGTCACCAGGCGTACTGCTTTCACCTGTAAATGATCCAGCATGATGCTGCACATATCATACTGGCGTGCATCTGCTGGCAGGTTCAGCATTAAATTGGCATCTACGGTGTCATGTCCCTGATCTTGCAGGGCATAAGCGCGAATTTTATTGGTCAGGCCAATGCCACGACCTTCCTGACGCAAATACAGAATGACTCCGCGGCCTAATTCATTGATCAGTTTTAAAGTCGCTTGCAATTGCGGGCCACAGTCGCATTTGAGTGAAGCAAAGGCATCACCGGTTAAACATTCAGAATGCACACGCACCACTACAGGCTCATCTGATACTTCTTCAAGTCCTTTGGAAAGTGCGACATGTTCTTCGCCAGTCTTAGGGTCTTGAAATACAGTAATTTTAAATTCACCGTGAGCGGTAGGTAATCTTGACGTTGCGACAAATTCGATTGGCACAGCTGAACCCGTTAAATCCTGAAATTGGCTAAAGTATAGCGTAATGATTGAACATTGGTAGAATTGCAAAGTCGAAATTCTGCAATAGATTTTCTTTTTTGTAGAAAGCGAACGATAATAGTTGATAAATAGTAAGATTATTCAGGATAATCGTAGGCTGCAATTTTTTCACCCCGACGAGATCATTGTTTAATATTGCATCGCTAGAAGCGTAGCTGAATTGAAGCTGCTACAATTCAGCTATATGATCGGGTACTCCCCATTGACCTAGCTTTAGATTTGCCAGGCTTTAGAAGGCTTTGCCATAATATGCTGTATACAGAAATCCCAACTCAACGCCCTGTAACACCGTTGCTTGATGCGATCAATCATCCTGAGCAACTGCGTGCACTCGAGCAAAGCCAGCTAGAACAAGTGGCGGATGAGTTACGTCAATTCATTTTGTATGCTGCCGGGCAAAGTGGCGGACATTTTGGTGCCAACCTCGGTGTGATTGAACTCACCGTGGCCTTACACTATTGCTTTAATACGCCACATGATCGCCTGATCTGGGATGTGGGTCATCAGGCCTATCCGCATAAAGTGTTGACTGGTCGTCGTGAACAGCTCACCACCATTCGTGCCAAAGATGGTCTGGCTGCATTTCCGGCTCGTGAAGAATCTGAATTTGATACCTTCGGGGTAGGGCATTCTTCGACGGCGATTTCTGCTGGCCTAGGGATGGCGCTGGCACGTCGTTACCAGAATAATCCGTGTGAAGTTGTGTCGATTATTGGCGATGGTGCCATGACGGCAGGTATGGCCTTTGAAGCCTTGAATGATGCTGTGGCACACAGTGCTGATCTGATGGTGGTGCTGAACGACAATGATATGTCGATTTCTTGCAGTACCGGTGGTTTTGCCAAACATCTGGCTGCCATTTGGGAGCGCGGTGAATTCGTTAATGTTACCGAGCAGGGTGAGGCATATGTACAGCCACATCCGGAATGGTTGTATAACTCGCGTTTGCACAGTGCGGCAACCGATGCTGCAGATAACTTATTCCAAGCCATTGGCTTTGACTATTTTGGCCCATACGATGGTCATGATGTCAAACAGCTGGTGCATGTCTTTAATGCGCTGAAAAAGCGTAAAGGTCCACGCCTGATTCATATCTATACCAAAAAAGGCAAGGGCTTTGCTCCGGCAGAATCGGATCAAATCAAATATCACGCGATTAGCAAACTCAATGCCGTTGCTGCCAGCAATACTGCGCCGAAATATTCGGATGTATTTGGACAATGGCTTTGCGATGAAGCGGCACAAGATGCATGTTTGCTCGCAATCACACCTGCCATGTGCGAAGGCTCAGGCATGGTGAAGTTTGCCAAAGAGTATCCGGAACGTTTCTTTGATGTAGCAATTGCTGAACAGCATGCAGTCACACTGGCTGCCGGTATGGCTTGTGAAGGCTTAAAGCCGGTGGTTGCAATTTACTCGACTTTCCTGCAACGCGGTTATGACCAACTGGTACACGACGTGGCTTTGCAGAATCTGGATGTTACTTTCGGTATTGATCGTGCGGGGCTGGTCGGTGAAGATGGCCCGACGCATGCCGGTGCATATGACTATGCCTATATGCGTACCATTCCGAATATCGTGATCATGGCGCCGAAAGACGAAAATGAATGCCGTCAAATGTTGCATACTGCATATTTATACCCAGGGCCGGCAGCGGTACGTTATCCGCGTGGCAATGGACTGGGCGTTGAGATTCAGCAAAAAATGATCGAGATTCCAATCGGTCAGGCGGAAATTGTGGCCAGCTTTAATGGACAATATGACGAATATATTTCTGTACTGGCCTTTGGTAGCCGGGTACAGTCCGCAGTCGACGCAGCTGAAGCCTTTGCAGTGAAACATGAAATTGGCGTGCGTGTAATCAACATGCGTTTTGTCAAGCCACTCGATACTCAAATGCTCGATGATCTCGCTTTAAGCACCAGTCTGTTTGTCACGGTAGAAGAACATGCAGTGATGGGCGGCGCTGGCAGTGCCGTGAATGAATATATGGCAGAAGCACAGATTGTCAAACCGATGCTGAATTTGGGTCTGGATGATACATTTATGGCGCAAGCGACCCATGCACAGATGTTGCAGCAGGCGGGTCTGGATGCGCAAGGCATTGAAAAATCGATCAATCAGGCTTGGTCTAGCCTCGGACAAAGCGTTTTGTCATAATATCTTAAAAATTTTAGACACATTTTTCCCAAAAAAGCCCTGATATTTGCTAAGATATCGGGGCTTTTATGCATTATTCTTTATCAGTGTCTTCAAATTTGTAGTGGGTGTTCAATGGAACCTATGGTGGTGATGGCTGCGCGTGCGGCTCAGTTAGTTGGTCAAGAGCTTTTAAAAGCGCATCAGAATCGTCATAAACTCGATCTACAAGTCGAAGAAAAAGGAATTGATGGTCCGGTAACGCGTGTAGATCGTTATTTGGAACAGTTGACCATCGATACCCTACGTAAAAGCTATAAAAATCACAGTTTCCTTGGTGAAGAGTTTGGCTATCAGGAAGGTAAAGGTCATGACGCCGATTGGTGTTGGGTGATCGATCCGTTAGATGGTACTTTAAACTTCATTAACGGTTTCCCGCATTTCTGTATCTCTATCGCAGTTCAGCACAAAGGCATTACTCAACACGGGGTGATTTATGATCCGGTGAAAGATGAGCTATTCTCTGCCAGTCGTGGCCGTGGTGCCATGATGAACCAGCGCCGTATTCGTGTGAATGTCAAAGACAGCCTGGAAAATACCTTTATGGCTGTTGGTCACGCTTATCGTGCCAAGCGTAATGGCGAAGTTGTGTCTTATGCCAAGAATCATTTTCAAACCCTGTTAAACGTAACTGAAGCTGGCGCGCAATATCGTCGTTCAGGTTCTGCAGCATTGGATTTAGCCTATGTTGCTGCAGGTCGTTTCGATGGTTATTTCGAACTTGGTTTAAAGCCTTGGGATATCGCAGCTGGCGAATTGATCGTGAAAGAAGCAGGCGGTACTGTAGTTGATGCACGTGGTGGTAGCGACTCTATGGAAAATGGTCAAGTTTTGGCTTGTTCAATGAAAATGCTTAAGCCTTTAATGCAAGCAGTTGTTCCTGCTTGGGGCGAAGCAGCAAAATAATCGGGTTTAGATGAATCAGATCTAATATTGAGAAAAGGCGTCCTTCGGGATGCCTTTTTTATGCATGGAAATTTAAGTCGCGAGAGACTGATGCAAGATTGTTTGTCTATGCCTGAATACTGGAAATATCAGGTGAATTGGCGAAAAGTAACTTTTTATACCGACTGTTACATTTTTTATTGTATTTTAAGTATTAGAAATATATAGATAAATTAAGAATAAGGGAAATTAGTTTTAAAACTTAATGACATTGTGGAATATTCTGCTATAATTCCGCCACGCACTTAATTTCTGTTCTTTACCTGAACACTATCTTCTAATCATTGTATGCGCGTGCTGTCCATAGAGAGGACATATCCTTCGCGCCCCAATCGCTTAAGCGATTCCTTCAGGTTTGCGGCCGTAATCATGCGTGCGTTATATCCACATCGTCGTTACTCGGATCGCTGCTGAATCCTAATATTTTCAGCATTATTTGCTGTGCCGCTTTTTGCCGATGTCCATAATTGTTATTTATTAAATGGAGCACCCACTTCAGGGTGAATACTCTCTATGAGCAAAACTTTTGCTGATTTTTCCCTCGATGAATCTCTAACCCAGGCTCTCGACGCTTTAGGCTTTACTACTCCTACTCCTGTACAAGAACAAGCGATTCCAGCTGCGCTTGAAGGCAAAGACCTTCTTGTGTCAAGCCAAACAGGTTCTGGTAAAACTGCTGCATTCTTACTGCCTACGTTAAATGCGTTGGCAAACCAAGATACATTAGTACCGTTTAAAGACCGTATGAAAGCGGTTACTCAACCGAATATTTTGGTGATTTCACCAACTCGTGAATTGGCACAACAGGTATGTCAAGACGCGATTGCATTTGTACGTCACATGAAAGGCGTGCGTATTGCGGCAATCATGGGCGGTATGCCTTTCGGTAAGCAAATTCAACAGTTAAAAGGCGCGCAAGTTGTTGTTGCAACTCCAGGTCGTCTACTTGACTTGGTGAATCGTCGTCAAATCAAATTGGATAAAGTTGACGCGTTAATCGTTGATGAAGCTGACCGTATGCTTGACCTAGGTTTCTCTGAAGACTTAGAAGCAATTGGTGAGTTGGCTGCAAACCGCAAACAAACTCTTATGTTCTCTGCGACTTTTGCACCACGTATCATTACACTTGCAGAACGCATGATGAATGATCCAATGCGTATTTCGATCGAAACTGGTCACTCTACAAATACTGATATTACTCAGACTTTGCATTGGACTGACGGTTTCGAGCACAAGAAAAAACTTCTTACTCACTGGTTGAACGAAGAAGAAGTTGATCAAGCAGTTGTATTTGCGTCAACTCAAGAAGACACAGATATGTTGGCTGAAGAACTTGCTGAAGCAGGTTTATCAGTTGTAGCGCTTCACGGTGCTATGCCACAAACTGTTCGTAACCGTCGTTTACGCAGCATCCGTGAAGGTCGTGCGAAGATCTTGGTTGCAACTGACGTTGCAGCACGTGGTCTTGACGTACCAACTATTTCACACGTAATCAACTTCGGTCTTCCAATGAAGAACGAAGACTATGTACATCGTATCGGTCGTACAGGTCGTGCGGGTCGTACTGGTAAAGCCATTACTTTGGCGACTTATCGTGAACGCGGTAAAATCCGTGCTTTAGAAGACTTCCTTGATGCGCGTCTAAACGTATCTGAAATTGAAGGTCTTGAGCCATCTCCACCTCCTGCACGTGGTAGCCGTGATGGCGCTGGTCGCGGTCGTGGCCGTGATGGCGGTCGTCGTGATGGCGGTCGTGGTGGTTTCGGTGGTGGTCGTCGTTTTGAAGGCGAAAGCAACTTCAAACGTCGTGAAGGCGGTGATGATCGTCCACGTCGTAGCTTCGATGACAAACCTCGTGGCGAACGTCCAGCATTTGGCGAAGATCGTCCACGTCGTGACTTTGGTGATCGTCCAGCTCCACGTCGTGAAGGCGGTTTTGGTGATCGTCCACAACGTTCTTTTGATGACCGTCCAAAGCGTGACTTCGGTGATCGTCCAGCTCCACGTCGTGAAGGCGGTTTCGGTGATCGTCCACAACGTTCGTTTGATGACCGTCCAAAGCGTGACTTCGGTGATCGTCCAGCTCCACGTCGTGAAGGTGGTTTTGGTGACCGTCCTCGTTCTAATGATGACAACCGTGGCAACCGTGTAGATTATAAACCAGCTCGTGAAGGCGGTTATGGTGATCGTCCAAAACGTGATTTTGGTGATCGTCCAGCTCCACGTCGTGAAGGTGGTTTCGGTGATCGTCCAGCGCGTTCATTCGGTGATGACCGTCCAAAGCGTGATTTCGGTGATCGTCCAGTACGTCGCAACTTTGATGACAAGCCACGTGGTGAACGTTCGTTCGGTGGTGAAGATCGTCCACGTCGTAAATTTAACGACTAATTCAGTCGCTAGATGAAGATAAAAAAACCGGTAGAAATACCGGTTTTTTTATGCATTGAGTTTTTTGCTTTTTAACGTAAAATGTCTACTAAATCATATTTTGTCAGGGTTATGATAATTATTAATATGAAAAGCTTAACTGTTCGATCTCAATTGATAGAGGTGTATATGCCATATATCGCATTGACTTTGATTTTATGTAATATTATCTATTATTTATACAGTCTTTTTAATTAATCAATGTACCTGGCTTAAGCCTAAGTACATATTTTTACTATAAAAAATCCGAAATATTCAATTATTGTCATTTTATTATGATATTAACCCATCTTTTTCAACTGCTAACATTTTGAACTTCGTTCCTTTATAGTATGCATGCTGAAAAAATGCAGGAATAAACTCAGCTATGAAAAATCAAACAGCGCGAGATACTCAATCTCTGATTGAAGTCAAGAATCTGAGCTTCAAGCGGGGTGAGCGCGTGATTTATGACGACGTGAGTTTAAGTATTCGTCGTGGGCAGATTACCGCCATTATGGGACCATCCGGTACTGGTAAAACCACTTTATTGAGGTTGATTGGTGGGCAGCTGGTTCCTGAGCACGGTCAGGTTTTACTGGACGGCAAAGATATTGCCACGATGTCACGTTCCGAACTTTTTTCAGCACGTGCACGGATGGGCATGCTGTTTCAGAGTGGTGCTTTGTTTACCGATATGAGCGTGTATGAAAATGTCGCATTTCCGATTCGGGCACATACCAAATTGCCGGAACATCTGATTAAGGAAATCGTGGCACTGAAGCTGGAATCAGTCGGTTTACGTGGTGCAGAACAGATGATGCCATCTGAACTATCCGGTGGTATGAACCGACGCGTGGCTTTGGCCCGTGCGATTGCGCTAGATCCTGAGCTGATCATGTACGATGAACCCTTTGCCGGACAAGATCCGATTGTGATGGGGGTGTTGACTCGTCTGATCCGTTCATTACGTGAAGCACTGGACTTGACCACGATTATTGTCTCGCATGATGTTGCAGAAACTTTATCGATTGCGGACTACATCTATGTGGTGGCAGAAGGCAAAATTCAGGGCGAAGGAACACCGGCAGAGCTGAAAGCGCATCCGTCTGCTTTTGTACAGCAATTCCTGACCGGTTCGGTAGAAGGTCCGGTGGATTATCAGTTTAGTCATCAAGCTTATTTAAGTGATGAGGTTCGTTCATGAATGCAATTGCCGCATTAGGTAGACGCGTTATTGAACGTGTACAGGGAATTGGGGTCGCGACCCTGATGCTATTGCAGATTTTATTTTCCATGCCGACCTGGCTTGGCGTAAAGCTGTTTGTTTATCAGATGTATCGGGTTGGGGTATTGTCCTTGCTGATTATTGTGGTTTCTGGCCTGTTTATTGGAGCCGTGCTTGGTTTGCAGATGTTTAGCATCTTGTCGACCTTTGGTAGTGAGTCGATGCTAGGAACAGCAGTCGCGCTGACCTTGCTGCGTGAGCTGGCACCTGTAGTCGCCGCTTTGCTGTTTGCAGGACGTGCCGGTTCGGCCTTGACTGCTGAAATTGGCCTGATGAAAGCCACTGAACAATTGTCCAGTATGGAAATGATCGGTGTCGATCCATTGAAGCGGGTAATTTCACCGCGTCTTTGGGCAGGGATTTTTAGCTTGCCAATGCTTTCCGTCATCTTTGCTGCAGTTGGGATTATGGGCGGTAAAATGGTCGGGGTGGATTTTCTGGGTGCCGATGAAGGCGCTTATTGGAGCGGCATGGAAAGCAGCGTGCAATTCTATAAAGATGTCTTGAATGGCACCATTATTAAAAGTTTTGTATTCGCATTAATTTGTACCTGGATTGCGGTGTACCAAGGCTATGCCTGTGTCCCGACATCGGAAGGTATTGCAACTTCTACAACACGTACAGTCGTGTATTCTTCGTTGTGCGTTTTAGGTTTTGACTTTGTGTTGACTGCGGTCATGTTCGGAGGTGTTTAATGAAATCACGTACTAGTGAGCTGGCCGTTGGTGTTTTTGTTATTTTGTTTGGTATTGCCTTATTTTTCTTGGCGATGCGTGTCAGTGGTCTGGTTGGACACAATATTTCCGACAGCTATAAAATGACAGCGACTTTTGAAAATGTAAATGGGATCAAACCGCGTGCCAAAGTGGCATTAAGTGGTGTGAAAGTGGGGCAGGTAGATGACATTACCCTGGATCCAGTGACGCGTCTGGCGACCGTGCATATGACCCTGGATGGCGCATTGACTTCTTTTAATGCTGAACAGTTAAAGCAGGTTCAGCAGGAAGCGCTGGAAGAGTTGCGTTATAGTTCGGACTATACTGCGGCTGCACCTGAGCAACAAAAAGACATGGAAAAACAACTGTTAGCTAACATGAAATCCATCACCAATATTGATGAGGATGCTTATATTATGGTAGCGACCAATGGGTTATTGGGTGAAAAATACCTGAAAATTATTCCAGGTGGTGGTCTGAACTATTTGAAACGCGGTGATCAGATTGCCAATACCCAAGGCACCATGGAAATTGAAGATTTAGTGACGAAGTTTATTACTGGCGGTGCCGGTAAATCGTCGGATAGTCAAGAAACTGCCCCAGAACAGGCGACAGTTTCAGAATCGACTGATGCAGAACCTGCATTTGTTGAATAATAGATTGAGGAGATTTCAGTGAAGACTTTAGTAAAACAAACGCTTGCAGCAAGCATTTTTTCAACAATGGTTGCTGGTACAGTGTTTGCTGCACCGTCTGAAGCGCCACCTGCTTTTATTAAAAAAGTGGCAGATGGTTTGATTGAGCGCCTCAAAGCTGATAATGCAAAATTGCAGAACAATCCGGCGCTGGTCAAAGCGATTGTCCGCCAGAATCTGGATCCATACATTGATTCACAGTCTTTCACGCGTATTGTAATGGGGACTTATGCGACGAACCAGTATAGTACTGCTGCACAGCGCGCGCAGTTTGAAAAGAATTTCCGTGAAACGCTGATTGAAAATTATGGTTCTGCATTTTCCAAGTTTAGTAATCAGACCTATAGCGTGCGTCCATACAAGGCTAGCAATAGCAAAAACCCTGTTGTAACCATCGACTTTAATAATAAAGGCGAGAAAATTCCGGTAGCGTTTCAGCTGGTGGACAAAGGTTCACAATGGAAAATCCGCAACATCAACGTATCGGGTATCGATCTAGGTTTGCAATTCCGTAACCAGTTTGCTGCGACAGTCAAACGTAATGGCGGTAATATAGATAAGGCTATTGCTAACTTCAAACCGGATGCAGAAGCTGCAATCGACAAGAACAAGAAATAATCAGATAGGTGAGCCGTGATTGTATTCAAGGATCAGGAATTGCAGGTTTCAGGCAAAATTGACTATGCTAATGCGCAGGACTATTACCTCAATGGTCTGCGTGTAGTTCAGTCACAGACCAAGTTTCCGCTTGTGGTCAACTTGGCTGGGCTTGAAAGTGGCAGTACTTTGGCTTTGGCGGTATTGGTGCGCTGGTTGCGCCAGACGCCTCAAGCGCAAGGACTACAGTTTAAAGCTGTCCCTGCTAAAATGATGAATATCATTCAGGCCTGTCATTTACAGGATGATTTACAGATCATTCAGTAAATAAAAAAGCACCGAAAGGTGCTTTTTTATTGTTGATACATTTTAAAAGTAAAGTCCTTCCTTTATCAAAAGGACGTTAGGAAGGATTAAAATATGACCTCACCCTAACCCTCTCCTAAAAGGAGAGGGAACTTCCTCTCTAAATTTATGGATAGAAATGATGATTTTTAAAAACTACTATCTCAATAAATATTGGAAGTCCTCTCTCCCTATGGGAGAGAGTTAGAGAGAGGGTGAAGAAATTAAATCCACTTCTTCCATCTAAAGTAAATCAATGGCCCAATCAAAAAGCCGATTAAAATAATACTGACCATAATAAAGCTCATAGTGCCTTGTGCAAAAGGCAGAACTTCGGTATTCATGCCATAAATACTGGCGATTAGCATCGGCGGCGCAAGCATACTTGGCAAGATCGAGAATCGACGAATCGTATCGTTCTGTTCAGTGTTAATGAATCCGGACGTGGTATCGAGCAGGAAACGCACTTTCTGGAACAGGAAGGCATCATGTTCAACCAGCGAGCGAACATCTTCACTGAGTTCTCGGATATCCGCATCATAAATATGACTGCCCAAGGCGCGTGGACGAGACAGGAAAGTCAGAACACGACGCAAATCGATCAGACAGAGCTGCGCTTTACCGAGCATATCTTCCAGTTGAGCCAGACGGGTAATCATGTCATCCAGATCAAGAATCTGCTCGCGATGGCGGTTATTCAACACTTCAGTTGAATATTTCTCTAAATCTTTATGGACGTCTTCCAGAATGTCGGCCAGTTCATCCAGTTTGGCTTCGAGCAGACCCAATAAAATCCAGGTTGGATCTTTATAATCGATTTCATAATCATTGCGGCGCGCACGGGCCCGGAAGGCACGAAAGGCCACCAGCTTTTCGCCACGCAAGGTAAACAGACGGTCCTTATGCAGAATAAATGCCACAGTTTGTACCGTCGCCAGCATGCTGGATTCATCTTCGTTTTCGTTCTCGACCTGATAGTTTTTATTTTTGGTTAAAAAATAGGTACTGATATGCAAAATACCATCATCATCACGGTAAAATCGGGCACTCGAGGAAATATCTTCCAGCGATTTTAAGGTCGGTAAGTTTTGTGCATAGGCATCTAGAATCCATTGCTGCTCTTCTTGTGAAGGTGCAATCAGATCAAGCCATACTAAATCTGGATGCAGGTCGAAATCACCGTTAATCGTGATATCTTCTAAGCTACCGCGCTCTGTGGCGTAAAAGGCTTCAAGCATGCTGTCTTTTCTCCCTGGCGCAGTATGTGAATTGGAATGGGTGTATTTTAGACAAGGAATTGAATAAAAACACTGATATTAAGCAGTTATTTTTGGAAAAAACGCGCTTGCAGCGATTTCGTACAATATAGCGTCAATTGGAGAGTGAAATGATGAATTCTATCGCAATTTTTTGTGGTTCAGCACTGGGCTCGGATCCTCTCTATGCCCAGATTGCCGAAAAGGTTGGCCAGACCTTGGCAGCAAGGCATCAGACGCTGGTCTATGGCGGTGGTCGCTCCGGTTTAATGGGGATTATAGCTGATAGTGCTTTGGCTGCTGGTGGCAAGGTGATTGGCGTAATTCCAAGACAGCTGGTCAATCGTGAACTGGCGCATCCGCATATTACCGAGCTGTTTGTGGTCGATAATATGCACGAGCGTAAAACCCGCATGTCGGAACTGGCACAGGGATTTATTGCCATTCCGGGTGGTGCAGGAACACTGGAAGAAATTTTTGAACAATGGACCTGGGCACAGTTGGGAATTCATAAAAAGCCTTGTGCTTTTTTAAATGTAGATGGCTTCTATGATGATTTACTCAAATTTATCCATATGACGACTGAGAAAGGTTTTACCAAAGCGCGCTTTAGCGATGCTTTAATTGTCAGTGATAATCTGGATGATATTTTGCGCCAATTTGAAAGTTATCAGCCGCCCGAAGCGAAATGGGGTATGGTCGATCAGACCGATCTTGTAAAATAAGCTGTCCACAGCATGATTTGTAGAAAATAAATGAAAGTGATTACGGTGGCTGCGGCCATTATTTTAAATGAAGCGCAGCAACTGCTGGTGGTTCGCAAAAAAGGGACGTCCTGCTTTATGCAGGTTGGTGGCAAACTGGAGCCAAATGAAGCACCAGAAGCAACGATGTTGCGTGAAATTCAGGAAGAAATTGGTACAAAGGCAGAGATTCAGCAATTCATTGGGCGTTTTGAAACCCAGACGGCGAATGAACCAGATCATCAACTGGTGAGTTATGTCTATTGGGTAAGTCTGGATCAAGCACCAAAAATTGAAGCGGAAATTGCCGAAATGAAATGGGTCGATCTGGATGAAAAAGAGGTACGACTCGCACCCTTGACTACTGAAATTGTGATTCCTTGGGTGAAGTCGCAGTTACTCGCCCAAGCTTAAATTTTCAGATTTGAGCACCTGCCAGACAGGCTGCATAAACTTTTTGACAGCCCAGTTGTTCAAGTGTTTGGCTCAGTGCTCGAATCGAGCTGCCGGTCGTCACCACATCATCAATAATCAGCACCCGACGGTAACGCAGCTTGGAAATGGTACTGATCTGGAATTGTGATTGGATGTCTTCAATCCGCTCCAGCCGGCTTAGGCCCTTTTGCGAGTGTTGTTTCATTCGTCGAACAGGTTGCCAGATGGGTACATTCAACTGTTTTGCCACATGTTTGGCCAGCACCAGAGATTGATTATAACCGCGCTCAGCATCGGTACTATTGCACTGACTTTAGGTAGGTCTAAACTTAACAGCACACCTGCCAGTAAATTTTGCAAATGCAGCTTCTGTTCATATTTAAACAGTTGAATCAGCCGGTCCATCGGGTAGGCATAGTCGCAGGCAATCTGGAACTGCATTTCCTGCCGTTGAATGGTGCTGTGTGTCCAGAGCAATTGTTGCCAGCAATCCTGACAAACTGAATGAATTGCTTGAGAATCGCTATGACACAGCTGACAGGGCTGTAAGCGAGTGAGCCAGGATTTGCCATGTTGCAGCAGTTTAAACATAGGCATAGCGCGGTGCTTCCGGTAGCCAGCGTTGCAATAATGCTTCGGCCTGATCAGGATAATCCTTGAGCATCTGTTGCGCGACATAATGGGCTTGACTGAGCAGGTGATCATCTCGCTCCAGTTTGGCCACCCGAAAATTCATGTCACCGGTCTGTTTGGTGCCGAGCAGTTCCCCCGGACCACGCAATTCCAGATCTTTCTCGGCAATCATAAAACCATCATTGGTTTCACGCATGATTCTTAAGCGTTCCTGACCATTTTGCGATAGCGGGTGTTTATACAACAGGGCGCAAAAACTGGCCTTGGCACCACGGCCGACCCGGCCCCGTAACTGATGCAACTGGGACAAGCCCAAACGCTCGGCATTTTCAATCACCATAATGGAGGCATTGGGAACATCGACACCGACTTCAATGACTGTGGTGGCGATGAGTAGCTGTAATTCATTCTGCTTGAATTGCTGCATCACCGCCTGTTTTTCATCGGCTTTCATTTTGCCGTGTACCAGACCGATATTCAGTTCAGGAAAGCGTTCTTTGATTTCAGCAAAAGTGGCTTCGGCCGCTTGGGCATCCAGCGTTTCAGATTGCTCCACCAAGGTACAGACCCAATACGCCTGCTTGCCTTCGGCACAGTTGCTGGCAATCCGTTGCAAGACTTCTTCGCGCCGGTCTAATGGAATGGTCACGGTCTGAATCGGGGTACGGCCCGGCGGCAGCTCGTCAATCACTGAGGTATCCAGATCACCATAGGCAGACATGGCCAGTGTGCGTGGAATCGGAGTCGCGCTCATCACCAGTTGATGCGGTGACATACCATCCAGACCTTTATTTCTGAGAGCAAGGCGCTGATCCACACCAAAGCGATGCTGTTCATCAATAATCACCAGACCCAGTTTGGCAAACTCGACATTTTCCTGAAACAGGGCATGGGTACCGATCACCAGATGGGCGCTCCCATCCCGAATCACCTGTTCTGCTGCGGCGCGGGCTTTGCCTTTTTGTTTACCGGAAAGCCAGGCTACATTTAAGCCCAAAGGCTCAAACCAGCGTTTAAAGTTGAGATAATGCTGCTCGGCCAGAATTTCGGTGGGTGCCATCAACGCCACTTGCCAGCCTTCTTCCAGGGCGTGACAGGCAGCTACACCGGCGACTAGTGTTTTGCCGGCGCCGACATCGCCTTGTACCAGACGCAACATTGGTTTATTGGTTTTTAAATCCTGCGCGATTTCTCGGGATACGCGTTTTTGTGCATCGGTCATTTCAAAAGCCAGACCGGCTAAAAGCTGTTTGGCATAGGTTTTACTTGGTACAAAAGAAGGTGCTTCGACCTGCTGAATAAAGGCACGCCGGGTCAATAAGCTGATCTGATGTGCTACCAGTTCTTCAAAGATCAGACGCTGCTGGGCAGGATGTGAGCCTTGTGCCAACTGCAGCATATTGGCATTGACTGGTGGGTGATGGATATATTCTAGTGCCTGTTTCAGCGCATAACCATTGCTAAATTTTGCTGGCAGCAGTTCAGGCAGATGATCGCTATACTGAGCCAGGGCCTGCTGAATATAATCCCGTATTTTGGGCTGGGTCAGGCCTTCAGTCGCCGGGTAAATCGCCGTGAGCTGGGTTTGAGGTAAAGGTGTGTCCTCAGTAATGACTTGCAGCTCGGGATGATACATTTCCAAACCGCGCGCACCGACCCGCACTTCACCAAAAATTCGGTCAGTAATACCTTTATAGATATGATAAAAACGTAAAGTAACCTTGCCAAAATCATCATCCAGCAGCACAGCCATAGATTTGCGTTTACCGGGTGGAAAATCTACACCTTTAACGATCCCTTCCAGCAGATAACTGCGTCCCACGCTCAATTGATTCATGGGAATGATCGTGCTACGGTCTTCATAGTCACGTGGTAGATGAAAAAGCAAATCATCAGTATTGAAGATATTTAGTTTTTCGAGTAATGAAGCGGCGGCATTGCCAACGCCTTGTAACTGATGGACTGCAGCCATGTCCCCTCAACCAGATTTGTGATTCGGTGCTCAATGCATATTTTATTTACCGGTTATGGTAAAACATCCCGACGTGTGGCTAAACAACTATTTGAGCAAGGTCATCAAATTAGCACAATTAGCCAGAGTCCCAAAACAGATTCATTCGCAACTCATCTGATTCAGGATGTGCATAAACTGGATTTAACAGCAGTTACACCGATTGACTGGGTCTATGTATTACTTAGTCCAAAACAAAGTACGGTTGAAGGCTATCAGCAAACCTATCTGGATTCTGTTCAGCCTATTGTGGCTGCCTTGAAACAGCATCCGGTGAAACAGATTGTGGTGGTGTCATCCACCCGGGTCTATGGGCAAAATTCCGGTGAAATCGTAGATGACGAAACTGAAATTCACCCGAATGATGCTCAGAGCAAAATCTTGCAGCAGATGGAGCAGGCTTATTTCACTGCTTATCCTGAGAAATGTACCATCATTCGTCCAAGTGGGATTTATGGAGCATCGGTAGAACGCCTACAAAAAATGGCCGCCTCGATGTTGAGATATATTCATATTGAAGATTTATCACGTTTCTTGTCACATATGATTCACGTGGAACATCCGGAATCTTCTTATATTGTGACCGATAACCAGCCAAAATTATTGCATGAAATATTGCAATGGTTTCAACAGCAGATGAGGATTCCTTTGCTTAAAGTTGAGAGCGGGCAGGTGACAGGTAAGAAACTTTATGCGACTCGAATGCAGAAAATGGGATTTGAGTTAGAGCATCCAGATTGTTATGAGGATTATTTGGAGTTGATGGAAAAATAATCTTTAGCCCTTCTTTTAAAAGAGGAACATTCCTCCTTTTCTCGAAGGGGAGAGGGAGGATTAAATTCCCTCTCCTTTTAGGAGAGGGCTAGGGAGAGGTGGAGAATTTTTTGAACATTTTTCCTCATCTCCCTTGCGAAGCAGTGCTTTTCACCGCGGAGGGAGAAGGAGCTTAGGGGCTTAAATAATCTTACTTCTTCTTCCGCTTCGCGCGTTTCTTGGCTTGTTCAGCCGCAACTGCATCCAAAGCTTCTTTCAGTTCTTCATCCGTAAAGTCGGTGATGTGGTGCAGCATTTGTAGCTTCACTTCATCCAGTACCAAATCTGCATATTGAGCCACATTGGTTAGCTGCTCATCAAAGACAAT
>SPVA01000053.1 GCA_013530545.1 Acinetobacter lwoffii | reverse complement strand
CCCGCATTTCTTGCTAGGAAAAAACGCTTACAAATGCCCCAAGCAGTCTATTTTTTTCTGCACCTCTGCATCAATTTGACTTATTATAGAGGTTTGATGCTGTGATTTTACTGAACTTTTTATACTGAGCGAATGTGACTAAACTGCTGTGCGGCCGTCATTTTTCATCCATAAGTATAATTGACAAAATTTCAGTACTCACTAATCTTATAGCAAATTTTTGATCCGTCCGTTTTGTGCATTAAAAGATTGATAGACAAAGCGGATATACATTCACCAGGACAGGAGATCTATTGAATGTCTGAAGCAACTGGCAAGAAAGCCGTTTTACAGCTTGATGGCAAAGAAATTGAACTACCAATTTACAGCGGCACATTGGGCCCAGATGTAATCGACGTTAAAGATGTGTTGGCTGCAGGTCACTTTACTTTTGATCCTGGTTTTATGGCGACAGCTGCGTGCGAGTCTAAAATCACGTTCATCGATGGTAACAAAGGTGTACTTTTACACC
The DNA here is from genome assembly GCA_013530545.1 of Acinetobacter lwoffii. GTDB lineage: Bacteria > Pseudomonadota > Gammaproteobacteria > Pseudomonadales > Moraxellaceae > Acinetobacter > Acinetobacter lwoffii_G. Next base: position 28,687 of record SPVA01000053.1, on the reverse strand, counting down.
GTGGCTACCCAATCGATCAATTGGCGACTAAAGCTGATTACTTGGAAACTTGCTATTTATTGTTAAATGGCGAACTTCCAACTACTGAGCAAAAAGAAGAATTTGACGCTAAAGTACGTAACCATACAATGGTTCACGATCAAGTTAGCCGTTTCTACAATGGTTTCCGTCGTGATGCGCATCCTATGGCGATCATGGTAGGTGTGGTTGGTGCGTTGTCTGCGTTCTATCACAACAACCTTGACATCGAAGATGTGAACCACCGTGAAATCACTGCAATTCGTTTAATCGCGAAGATTCCTACGCTGGCGGCTTGGAGCTACAAGTACACCATCGGTCAACCATTCGTTTACCCACGTAACGACCTTGGTTATGCAGAAAACTTCCTGCACATGATGTTTGCTACTCCTGCAGACCGTGATTATAAAGTTGATCCAATTCTTGCAAAAGCAATGGACCGTATCTTCACGCTTCATGCTGACCACGAACAAAATGCGTCTACGTCTACAGTACGTTTAGCTGGTTCTACCGGTGCGAATCCGTATGCATGTATCGCTGCTGGTATCTCCGCACTTTGGGGCCCTGCTCACGGCGGCGCGAACGAAGCTGTTCTTAAGATGCTTGACGAAATCGGCACTGTAGAAAACGTTGCTGGCTTCATGGAAAAAGTAAAAACTAAAGAAGTTAAACTAATGGGCTTCGGTCACCGAGTTTACAAAAACTTCGATCCACGTGCGAAAGTAATGAAAGAAACTTGTGACGAAGTTCTTGGTGCACTTGGCATCAATGATCCACAGCTTGCATTGGCTATGGAACTTGAACGTATCGCGCTTTCTGACGAATACTTCATCAAGCGTAACCTTTACCCGAACGTAGACTTCTACTCAGGTATCATCCTTAAAGCGATTGGTATCCCGACTGAAATGTTTACTGTAATCTTCGCGCTTGCACGTACTGTTGGCTGGATCAGCCACTGGTTAGAAATGCACAGCGGTCCTTATAAGATCGGTCGTCCTCGTCAGCTTTACACTGGCGAAGTTCAACGCGATATCGTTCGTTAATTCGAACTGCGTTGAAAGACTCAAAAAAACCACCCTCTTGGGTGGTTTTTTTAGTGCTGACAAAAGCCTACAAAAAATTGACCTGAAACGTTTTAAAATGAATATATCAAAATCATATTCACGGACTAAGTCACCTAAAAACAGGATACGTATTGAATGCTGTTGTATTTTCTGCCCTTTATTTTGAGACTGGTTCATTTTGAACAGTTTAAGTGCCGCAGTTTAACGCTTGGTGAAATCAAAATTTCCCAACAAGTATTTGGCAACCTGATCGATTATTCCCGCGTTAAAATCATGAATCATCCCTACCTGCCCTGGCAATCCAAACATGTCATTATGGCGCCCAGTGGCTACATACATGTGCGCAATTTAAATTATCGGGAAGATTATTCGCGCGAGAGTTTATCTTATCAGGCGCTATTTATTCATGAGATGGCGCATATTTATCAACATCAATGCCGGATCAATGTGCTTTTAAAAGGGGCATTTTTACAAAGTGCCTATTTTCTCAGCTTGGGAAAATATAATCCGTACAAATATCAATTTAATCCCAACAAATCATTTTCAACCTATAATATTGAACAACAAGGCGATATTGCCCGGGATATTTTTCTAAAAAAAATCCCGAATATTATTTTAAATCCGCCAATAAACAGATGATATTTAATCATTTTAATTCTAAGCAATATAGATAACACATATTTTAAAAACCCAAATTTCGACTTCAGTCTTTAAATCTATATACGCATAGATGCATAAAAAATCAGCATATTTTCTAATTTTATATAATAACTTTTTCACTCAATGCCTGTTCTGCTAAATCAGCTCTAGCTTATCGATAAAATTTCGATAAAATAAGCCGGTATGATTATTTTGCATCGCACATTAAGATTCAATGATCATGCGATAAAAAGTTTTTTATTTAAGCCATTTGGCATTTTATGAATATCGAAGTGCACTCAACTGGATAATTAGAATTATAAAAATCAGTAATTTAGTGTATCAACCTATAGGAATAGGATTTACTTGGAATGAAAAGTTTTAAAATTGCGATTGCTCAATTCTCTCCACATGTGGGCAATCTGGATGCAAATACGCAAAAAATGATTGATCTGGCCAATCAGGCTAAAAAAGATAAAGCGGATCTGATTATCTTTCCTGAACTTTCAACGCTGGGCTATCCTGCAGAAGACTTATTAATTCGCCCAAGCTTGGTGAAACGCACCAAAGCGGCTTTTGAAAAACTGACTGAAGTAAAAGATATTGTCATGGTCTTTGGTTTTGTTAATCAAACTGAAGATGGTCAACGCTATAACTCGGCTGCTGTCATGAAAGATGGTGAAGTACTGGGTGTTTATAACAAGCAGGTGTTGCCAAACTATGGTGTATTTGATGAAAAGCGTTATTTTGGCGAAGGTCATCAGCATCTGGTATTTGAGTATCTTGGACATAAATTTGGCGTACTGATCTGTGAAGATGTCTGGTCTTTAGCCACTGTTCAGCAACTGGCAAAATTGAATATCGACACAGCTTTGGTGCTGAATGCATCGCCATATGAAGTGGGTAAACCACAACATCGCATTGAAACCATGGCGGCCTTGGTCAAACAGCTAAATATCAATCTGGTGTACTGCAACCAGGTCGGTGGCCAGGATGATCTGATCTTTGACGGTACCAGTTTTGTGCTCAACAAATCTGGCGAGGTGGCTTTACAGGCACCAACTTTCCAGGAAAATCTGGCAATTGCAGAATTTAATGCTGAACAACTGCAATTCAGTAAAGGTGCAATTGCACCTGCTTTAGACACCATGGCTGAGATTTATCAAAGCCTGGTCATGGCTACACGTGATTATGTACAGCGTTCTGGCTTCCCAGGTGTGATTCTGGGGCTGTCTGGCGGCATTGACTCTGCCCTGACCCTAGCGATTGCTGTAGATGCGCTTGGCGCAGACAAAGTTCAGGCTGTGATGATGCCTTATACCTATACTGCACAAATCAGTGTAGAAGATGCAGCAGCTCAAGCCAAAAATATGGGCGTGACTTTCGGTATTGCTGAAATTAACCCTGTGGTAAGCGGCTTTATGCAGGTGCTATTCCCATTCTTTGGTAATGCTCCAGTCGATGCCACCGAGGAAAACCTGCAAGCACGTTCACGTGGCACCTTGTTGATGGCTCTGTCTAACAAATTCGGTAATCTGGTGCTGGCAACCGGTAATAAATCTGAACTAGCTGTCGGTTATTGCACCCTGTATGGCGATATGGTCGGTGGTTATGCAGTTCTGAAAGATGTGTATAAAACCATTGTGTTTGAACTGGCGAAATATCGTAACAGCATTTCAGAAACTCCAGTGATTCCGGAACGTGTGATTACCCGTCCACCTTCAGCAGAACTGCGTCCAGATCAGGTCGATCAAGACTCTTTACCTGCCTATGACATTCTAGATGCGATCTTGTACTCTTATATTGAAGAAGATATGAGCCAAGACGATATCATTGCCAAAGGCTTTGATGCTGAAGTCGTGAAAAAAGTGATTCGTCTGGTTGATATCAATGAGTACAAGCGCCGCCAAGGTGCCATTGGGCCACGTATCAGTTCACGTTCTTATGGCCGTGAGCGTCGTTATCCAATCGTGAATGGCTGGAAAGCAGGTAGCTAAATTCTGTTTTCAATGATGTAAATCAGAGTCGTCCAAGTGAATGCTTGGACGATTTTTTTATGCGGCAGTAAAATGAAGAATAGCCCCAACATTAAGAAGGAAAAATGATGTTTTGAGAAATCTGAAAAAATTAGTGGATGCTTCAAATATTTTTTATAGTTTGCAGTACTTTTTAAAAGACAAAAAAAGAGACCAAGCTGAGAGCTTGGTCTTTTAAAATGGTGGCTATGACGAGACTTGAACTTGTGACCCCCGCATTATGAGTGCGGTGCTCTAACCAACTGAGCTACATAGCCGTAAACTGTGTGCGCATTATCGTAATTTCAGCTTCTATCGTCAAGCATTTTAAAAAACAAATGTTCAGTCTTTATGCAAATACAGAATAAACTTTTAAATTTTAAACAAAAAAGCTTTTTTTAGTATGTAATTCACGCATTCATAGCACCATTTAATTCTTCGAGGAATCATTAGATGTATAAAATCAAAATATTTATTTTACTCATTGGCATTTCAAGTCTGAGTGCCTGCCAGATCATCTCGCCTATTTTCGTAGATTATAATGGCGTCAGACGTGATGTGGCACAGTGGATTAATCAGCAGCAACTGATGAGCATGCAGCAAAAACGGTCCTTGGCACAACTCAGCAGAGCACAGCAGAAAATCGGGCGCTATCCGGAATATGATCAGAGCCAACGACTGGCGGTAACCCGGGAAAATCAGATTGCATTACATTGTGCGCGTTTACATGTGACAGAACATAAAATCCGGCAGCTACAGCAAAAAATTTATGCAGGTGAAACTCAAACAATTTTAAATCGCTATGAACAGCTGTCACCGCAAATAAAATTAGACCCGACCTCTATTCGATGTGATTAATCACTGTCTTAGGCTATCACATTAATTACATATAAATTATTAACTTAGGCTAAATAAATAACTCTGTTCAATAGCTCTAAACAGGTGCTTCATTCTTTAATCTATTAGACATTATACCTATGTATTTACTTGGTTTTATTTTTATACAATACAGGCTATGATCAAAGTATAAACAACTATTCGTACCCGGTTTAACGCGTCATAATTTTATAACTCTAAATTCCCCTTAGGAGAATTCTAATGCCTTTTGAACATATTTTAGTACCTGTTGACGGTTCAGAAACATCGTATGCTGCAGTAGATAAAGCTGTAGAAATTGCCAAAGCATTTAACAGTAAAGTCACAGTGGTTCAAGTGCTAGCGCTGGACCCTTATATCGCTGCAGAATATATCTCTGCGGCACAAACCAATGACCTGATTGAACGTGCCCGCACTTCCATCCTGAAAACCCTGGATGAAGCCAAAGCAAAATTCTCTGGTGCCGGTGTTGAAGTGGATACACAGCTCCTTGAGGGTCAGGTGATTTATAGCGAGATTGTCAAAGCAGCTAAAGATTTAAATTCTGACCTGATCGTGATTGGTTCTCATGGCCGTACTGGCTTTAAAAAACTGTTCCTTGGCAGCGTAGCGCAAAGCATTCTCGGCCAAGCAGATATTCCAGTGATGGTGATTCGCAACTAAATAAGCCTTAAAATCCCCACTTTTCACCAAGTGGGGACTTTTTTATATCTCGACCAGACCATCCCATTGATAGCATTTTAAATCCACGCGATCACCTTTAAGAAAAATTCCTTCCTGCATAAGTTTTTGCTGCTGGATATTCTGGCCATATTCGTCCAGTTGCTTCACACTGATTTTCGCTTGAGCATTGATCACCCGATACCAGGGAATATCAGTGTCCGAATCTAGATGACTTAATACCCGTCCGACCAATCGCGCATGTTTGGGTAAACCTGCCAGTCTGGCAATCTGTCCGTAGGTGGCAACTTTGGCATATGGAATCTGATTGACCACAGCCAAAATCATTTCTGCCATTTCCTGACTGGCGGAACTTGTCTTGCTGATTTTCATCTCATTAATAGCTCATCTAAGTAAAAGATCACACCTCAACCTATCCATGAAAAGCTAGATGGGAATAATCAAGCCTGATTAAAAGACGTTGATTCAAGCTCTCTTATCTCACTATAAAAACCAGTCCAGCAGCATCTTGATCTTTTAAGTTTTATCTTTAGAAATTATCCGGATTTTCTAAGCGTTTTACTTCCTGAACCTTATCTGGATGATGCACCGTGGCGACACCATCTGCATCTTTCTGATCAATCAGAATCTCTGGCTGAAAGATAGTGATGGTCTCATTTCCTTTGGCATCTTCCCCAACAATATAGCGAAAGCCCTTACGGTTCAACTTGTGGCACATACGTTGGTACCAGCCTTTGAAGCCCTCAGTTTCTTCATTGGGATTATAGTAAAAGGCATTCATCACCGCAGGTAAGCCCAAGCCACATACCACACCGGACAACAGCACTACAATAAAGGTATAGCCCACCAGAATACTGCTATAGGCTTCCAGCTGAGGAATATTGGCGACCGCCAGAATTAAGGCCAAAGAAATCCCGCCACGTACTCCGCCCCAAGACAGGATGGTCAAACTACCGTTATAGCTTTTCTTGCTGACTTTTGGGAACATGGCAAAGGCCAGATAGTTGGCTGCAAAACGAGCCAAATGCAGAATCACAAAGGCCACCATCCCGCCCAGAACCAGACTGGTGCTCAAGTCTAGAATAAACAACTCCAGACCGATCAGGGTAAACAGGAATGAATTGATAATTCCCTCAACCGTATGCCAGAAATGATTAACGTCACCAATTTCGGCATCTGCCAGAATTTCTTTCCATTTATTGCCAACAATCAAGCCACCAATCACACAGGCAATTGGCGCGGAAGCATGTGCCAGCAAAGCCACCAGATAGGAACCACAAGCCAGCAAGGCCGTGGTCAGAATCAGAGATTCCATTTCATGTTTGCCGCGCAAAATCCGCAAGATCGCAAAACCGAATCCGAGACCAATCAGCACCGCCACGACAATTTCATAAAGCAAGGTTTGCAGCACTGCCAGTACCGTAAAGTTTTCACCTTGCAGGACATTGAGCAAGGTCATAAATAAGGCAATACACATTGCATCATTAAACAGTGATTCGCCTTCAAGCTTGACGATCAAATGATGCGGTGCGCGAACCGAACTCAATACGCCTTTGATGCCGATCGGATCTGTGGCGCCCAAGGCCGCCCCAAGTAACAGCAAAACCAGCAAGTCAACATGCTTACCAATCAGGAACTGATAACCATATAACACCACGCCAAAGAACACGGCACAGAATACTAAAGCCAGACCGGCCAGAATACTGATCGGCCGCCAGTGGTTACGCAAATCTGAGACCTTAAACTTCAGCGCAGATGAAGTCAGGATAAAACAGATCACCCCATTGATCAGAAAATCATAGAAATCGACGTGACGAACAGCCTGCTCGATATTGTCAATATTGATGCTAAAGAATGGATTGCCATGCAGTAAACTGGCGCCCCACTGCAAAATAAAAACAAAGATTGCTGAGACAATCGGGACACCGATCGCTTGCGGAAAACCCAAAACGCGCTTATTAAACATCGTCGTAGCAATGGACAAGGCAAATACGACTGTGAGTAGCTGAAGAAAAAAGAAATTTCCCATTCGGTTTCCTAAAATCGGGCGAGATGGAGCACTATGCGCCGAGAGGCGTTGTTAAAATAGAGATTTGAATAGCAAGGTATTCTGGCAAAACAAGTTTAGTCCGTTTTTTATCGAATTGAGTTAAGTTTCTTTTCAGTATTTTCGAATGATGATTTAACATACAGGGCAGCACTCGGCTTTTGCTTTCCCATCTTTCTATTTTGAATTTTTCTCCCATGCATCAAACTGTCAAAACCATTTTTCGTCTCTGTTTTGCCAGCGTGATTTTTCTGATCACGTTGTCCTTGTGTTTTACCTGCTTTGCTAAAATTCAGGAAATTCTGCAAGCAGAACAGCATTATCAGCAAGCCACCAGCATTCCCTTAAAAAGTACAGCCGGCGAGCAGTATGTATTGGTGTCCAATAACCAGCGACCAGATAATGCCATTTTTATTCTGATTGCAGGAAATGGTTATGTGGCCAAAATCAATTGTGAGCATTACAGCGCTTTATGTAGCGATGAAGACAATCAATCGCATACCCGACAAATCCAGAGCGTTGACTTAATCAAAGCGGGAAATCTGTTCTATATTGAAAAAATCCAGTTCAGAGATAGCCGGACTGGCAAAGCAACTGCTTTAGAATATAACAAACAAGATATTCAGCAGTTTTATCAAAATGACATGAGCAACCTCAAATATACGGTCTTTGCAATTGCACTGTTTGCTTTGGCTGCATTATTCGTCAGTATCAAGATATTAAGAAATTTCCGGCGTTTTCTGCATAAATAAAAAAAGGAGCATCTGCTCCTTTTTTTATCGAAGTCATTTAAATATTTTGATTAAAGGTATCACAATTCGCAACCTGCCCGGATTTCAAGCCGGTGTTAAACCATTGTACTCGCTGCGCGCTGCTGCCATGGGTAAAGCTGTCCGGCACCACCTGCCCGCGAGCACGTTTCTGTAAATAGTCATCGCCAATTTTATGAGCGGCATCCATCGCTTCCTGCACATCGCCCTGTTCCAAAAATTGGGTTCGCTCATGATTATGGTAAGCCCAGACGCCGGCCAGACAGTCTGCCTGCAATTCCTGACGCACTGAAAGCTGATTACTTTGCACTTCGCTTGCTTGCTGACGTGCTTGCTGTACTTGAGAAGAAATACCTAAAATCGTCTGGATATGATGCCCCACTTCATGGGCCACGACATAGGCCAGCGCAAAATCCCCCGCCTGATCATTGCGGGAAAGTTCGGTGGCATTCTGTTCTCCGGTAATGCCCATTTGGGTACGCATATCTTTAAAGAATGCCGTATCGATATACACTTTCTGGTCTGTCGGGCAGTAGAAAGGCCCCATCGCCGCCTGAGCCGTACCACAACCAGAATTTACGATGCCGTTAAACAACACTAGTTTCGGTGGGACATACTCCTGATTTAACTGCTGCTGAAACACCTGATTCCAAGTATCTTCAGTATCTGCCAATACGGTTCCGACAAAATCAATCGACTCCTGCTGTTCTGGCGTGGGATTTTCCAGGCCACGTGTTTCTGCTGCACCCGATACGCCCTGAGTGACCTGTTTGGTGGTTTGATAAGCCTGTTGTGGATCGACACCGAAAAACTTCCAGGCCACAAAGGCTACAATCAACCCAACAATACTGATTCCGCCAGCTTTGGCACCACCACCGCGACGGTCTTCTACATTGCTACTGACACGACGACCTTTCCAACGCATAGTCTTTTCCTTTTCTTAATCTGCTTAATATCCAGATATTTCCACACCTTAAGCTTTTGATGATTTAGGCCAGATTTTTTTAATCAGGCTGATGACCAGCATGACCAGCAGACCCGCTAAAATTCCTACAGCGAAATTAATCAAGGTCGGCGTCACGGCACCGACAATGTTACCGATGCTCGGAATATCCTGCACATAAGCAACACTGTCTTCAGTAAAGTGATGAATAAAAGGAATTGCATGGTTAATAATTCCACCGCCTACTAGGAACATCGCAGCGGTCCCAACAATGGAGAGAATTTTCATCAGGACCGGAGCAAATGCCAACAAGCCACGTCCTATTTTTTGTTTAAAATCTGACTGCTGTTCAGTCAGATGCAGACCGATATCATCCAGTTTGACAATCAGCGCAACAAAACCATAAACACCAATGGTCATCACCACCGCGATCAGGCTTAAAACAGTCACTTTGGTCAGCATCGAGGCTGCGGCGACCGTTCCCAAAGTAATCACGATAATTTCAGCAGACAGGATAAAGTCAGTGCGAATAGCACCTTTGACTTTTTCATTTTCAAACTGGTGCAAATCCATTTCTGTATGAATCAATTGCTCACGCGCCTGTTCCGCGTCCTTGGCCTTCGGTGTATGCAAGGTATGAATAATTTTTTCCACGCCTTCATAACATAGGAACAAACCACCCAGCACCAACAAGGGATTAATCAGCCAGCCTGCAATAAAGCTGATTAATAATGCCAGCGGCACCAAAATCAGTTTATTAACAAAAGAACCTTTGGCAACTTTCCAGACCACCGGTAATTCACGATCAGCCCGCACACCTGTCACTTGCTGCGCATTTAAAGCCAGATCATCACCAAGGACGCCTGCTGTTTTTTTTGCTGCCATTTTGCTCATGACAGCGACATCATCCAGAACAGTAGCAATATCATCTAATAATAGTAATAAACTGCTCGCCATACTTATTATCCTTATCTTCTTTCCAGATAGTTTAATCAAAATTCTTAAAAATATTGTATTCACTTGTTTAATTTATAAGATTTTTTTACGACAGCTTTTTTTCTGGCTGACAATCAAAAACAGAATGCCGTACAATGTTGCCATTCGTTAAAATACAGCTGTAGTACTGACTACCCTTTGGAATAGATAATGAGTAATCAAGATAATCGTCCAGTGATCTTGACGGGCGACCGTCCTACCGGACAACTCCACCTCGGCCACTTTGTGGGTTCATTACGCTCTCGTGTAGGTTTGCAAGATTCTCACCATCAACACTGATGCTCAAGCCCTAACTGATAATGCGGACAATTTTGAAAAAGTACGTCGTAACATTATTGAAGTGGCGACGGATTATCTGGCTGTCGGTATTGATCCAACTAAAACCACAATTTGTGTTCAGTCATGCTTACCTGCCTTAAATGAACTGACCATGCTATATCTCAACTTTGTGACTGTTTCACGTCTTGAGCGTAACCCGACCATTAAATCTGAAATCCAGATGCGTGGTTTTGAGCGTGATATTCCAGCCGGTTTCTTGTGCTACCCGGTGGCTCAAGCTGCTGACATTACAGCATTTAAGGCAACGGTTGTTCCTGTGGGTGAAGATCAAATTCCAATGATCGAACAGACCAACGAAATCGTGCGTCGCCTGAACCGTCAAATTGGTCATGACCTGTTACCAGAATGTAAGGCTCTTCTTTCCAATGTTGGTCGCCTACCTGGTTTTGATGGTAAAGCAAAAATGTCGAAATCTTTGGGTAATACCATTGTGCTGGATGCGACAGATAAAGATATCAAGAAAGCGGTAAACGCCATGTATACTGATCCAAATCACCTGCGTATTGAAGATCCAGGTCAGGTCGAAGGCAACGTGGGATCCAAATAAAGAAGAGCTGGAAGAACTTAAAGCCCATTATCGTCGTGGTGGTTTAGGCGATGGTACAGTGAAAAAACGTCTGGAAAGCATTTTAAAAGAATTGATCGGTCCAATTCGTGAGCGTCGTATTGAACTGGCTAAAGATCCGGATTACATCATGGATATTCTAAAAACTGGTACGGATAAATGTCGCGATATTACCCAGGCGACACTGGATGAAGTTAAATCTGGCCTCGGCGTATTCCATTTCTAAATATAAAATTGCTTTGAAAAGCTCTTCTGATGAAGGGCTTTTTTATTTGTTAGATTAGCATTTGAAGTGCAACACCATGTTGTTGCCATAATACCTGACTCGGACTTTTAAAGCCGAGTCTTTTTCTTGGACGATGATTTATACGGTCAGTGATTTCTGAAATGTATTCATCCGTATATTGATTCAAGTCACTGCCTTTTCTAATGTATTGTCTGACTAAGCCATTCGTATTTTCATTTGTTCCTCGCTGCCAGGCGCTATAGGGGTCAGCGAAATACCAGTCTATTTCTAATTCTTGGGCAGCATATTCATGCAAGCTGAACTCCTTACCATTATCTGCGGTAATCGTCTTGAGCTGATCTTTGATCGGCTCAAGTAGACGAATAGTTGTTTGGCAAACTTCCTCTGCCTTGCGTGAGCTACACTTCTTCAACCACAAATAGCCTGTCTTGCGATCTACAATTGAGACCAATGATTGCTGATGATTCTTACAAACAATCGTATCTATCTCTAGATCACCAAAACGATTACGCTGCTCAATCTCAGCAGGTCGATCGTGAATGCTTTTGCGGTTTGTCAGTTGGCCACGAGTCTCAATGGAGCCATATTTCCTCTTTCTTTGATTTCTGAAACGTAAGTTGCGGAAGAGCACACCACCTCTGCTTTTATCCTGCTGTATAAACCTGTATATGGAATGTAGACTGACTGAAATATGAGAAGCAATCTGTTCGGGACTCCATTGGAGATCAAGATAAGCAATGACTTGTGCCCAAATATCATAAGGGATTCTTTTGGGATTAGGGCAATGCCGTCTTTGAGCTAATTTATGAGCATGTTTAGCGAAATAACCATTCCTTGCTCGATTGCGTGCTATTTCTCTGGAAATGGTTGAAGGTGAGCGATTTAGCCTCCAGGCAATATAACGCTTAGAAAAACCTTCACGTAACAATGTGGAAATCTGATATCTTTCTTCTTGAGTAAGATGAGTATAGTTCATGATGCAACTTTGACTTTGGTCGGTCGGAAGCAAAATGCTAACTCATCTTGCTTCCTTCCAATAATTTAATCTCTGTTGCACTTCATTTGAGAATCTAAGTTTAAACTATAATTGCGCAAAAATGATGCAAATATCCCCACATAATCTTCATAGTTTTAACCTTATTTAACATGTATTAACATGAATACTGATGAGTCATATGAGAATGCGTCCTATCATGGTCATATTCAGTAAGGAATCAGATTTAACTCTCTCCACAGTTAATTTTGAAATAGTTTGAAAAAACATTCCTTTTTCTACGCAATGACAACCCCAATCATTGCGTTTTTTTTGTTTATAGTTTTTTAAAATGATAAAAAAATCCTGCTTTCAAGCAGGATTTAATCATGGCTCAGAATTAATAACTGAACAAGCCTTTTTCTAACGGTATTTCGATACCTAAAGAAACTCCGCTATCTCGACCCTTCACTTGTGAATCACCGATCCATGCATTAATTTTAAGCGGCATTTCTGGGCGGATATAATGCGACCAGGTCAAATCCAATGCTTTAATTTCATCATTAAAAGCAAAAGCAGCATTATTAACAGCGGCACGTTCCGATTGATTCACATCAGCAAAAAGTATACGCCCTGATAAGCGGTTCATAAAATCAATACGAATATCTCCACCCACGGAAATCATCTGCGCATCGCCACCTAAAGCATGTGCTAGAGGATAACCATGCTGATAAAAACCGTCTGTATAATTCGTATGGTTGTAGGAAATGCCTTGAACCTTGCCATTAGTCCGCGTATCTGCCCATTCTGCATAAACTTGGTATGGCATATTTCTCAAACTAGCAGAATAGTCGATTCCAGCCAAATACATTTTTTTTGCAGGTAAGCCCCCAGCCTCATCCTCTCCTACATATTGAGCATATAGACCCACCGGAATTTGGGTAAGAGAAAATAAATTTAACCGCGCATCGAAACCGGCAATCTGGTTAGATGGGTCTGGTTCACCTGTACCCCCATTATCTTTACTACCTACAAAAGCATCCCACAGCGAACTTAAACTTTCAGGTCGTCCTTCACCACCCCACTGAATCGCACGCGAGGCACCAAGCTCTAAATAAGGTAAAGGCTGTGCTGTAACACGCAAACCAATCAATTTGGCGTCTGGAACTGCGCTATAGTCATCGAGTTGACCGGCAAAAGCCTGATATTGCCACGGCCCAATCCAAGATAACCATTTATTTTCAAATGCTGTCTGTTCTGCACGTTGAACTGTAAAGCCATAGACTGGACGACTGGCATCACCACGAATCAAGCTGCCATCATGGCTTGGGCCCCAGTAAGTTGGAATCTGCCCAGCAATCAACCATTGATTCCAAAGTTTTCCTGCCAGATAAGAACCTTCAAGATTTACATCCTGATCATTATCAATTTGTGGATCTTTTTCAGCATTCACCCTGATCTTGGCATCCCAATTCGTACTGCCAGTATTAAACTCTAAAGCTGCCTGATATTGTGCTTTTTGCTGATCCCCGAAAGCCTGTGGAATATTTTTTTGATCGGTTTCTGCAAATACACCCAATTTTAGCTGTTGATTATCTGCCTTTAGTTTAGCCAGAACCGAATCGATTACACGCTGCTGTACAGTATTGCTGATCTGCGCATTTGATAAGGCTCGTTGAATTTCATCCCCACTCAGTGGCCAGGTTGAGGTACTGATTTGAATAACCCCTTGCTGGTTTAACCAGTTTAGGTCCGTACGCAAATTTGCATCATTTAGAACCAGACCCTGAGCAAAAGCAGGAAGCGCAAGCGTAGTCAGTAACACACTCAATAATGTTTTTTTTAGCAACATGGGATGAATATTCTCAAGTTTATTTTCTGCTTCACCTTAATCGCTCCTATGTTAATTTTCAACGATTAAACTGTTGTTTTTTACTCAAGCTTTCAGATGTATCGACAAAAAATAACCCACACAATGGTGGGTTATTTTGAATTCAGCATTTAAGCATTTTTATGACGCATATGCGGGAACAAGATCACATCGCGGATACTTGCTGCATTAGCAAAGATCATCACCAGACGGTCAATACCAATACCCTCACCTGCTGTTGGAGGAAGACCGTATTCCAGTGCTTCGACAAAGTCTGCATCGTAATGCATAGCTTCATCATCACCAGCATCTTTTTCAGCAACCTGTGCCTGGAATCGTTCAGCCTGATCGATTGGATCATTCAATTCCGAGAAGCCATTTGCCAACTCACGACCACCGATGAAGAATTCAAAACGGTCGGTAATGTGTGGATTGTGATCATTACGGCGTGCCAATGGAGAAGTTTCCGCTGGATATTCAGTAATGAACGTCGGCTGACGCAATTTGGTTTCTACGGTTTCTTCAAATACCATGGTTTGCAGTTTGCCCAGACCAAAACCTGGCTTCACTTGCTCTTTCAATTCTTCCTGAAGGAATTTTGCCAGGAACTCACGGTCATTGACATTTTCAGGAGTAAATTGCGGGTTATTTTCCAGAATCGCATCGAACATTGAAATTTTCTTGAATGGCCCTTTGAAGCTATACACTTCATCGCCATAAGGCACGTCAGTCGTACCCAAGATATCAATCGCCAGACGCTCCAGCATTTGCTCGGTCAATTCCATCAAGTCTTTGTAATCTGCATACGCCTGGTAGAATTCAATCATGGTGAATTCAGGGTTATGACGGGTAGAAACACCTTCGTTACGGAAGTTACGGTTAATTTCAAACACACGTTCAAAACCACCGACTACCAAACGCTTTAAGTAGAGCTCTGGCGCAATACGCAAGAACAATGACATGTCCAGTGCATTGTGATGTGTTTCAAAAGGACGTGCCGATGCACCACCTGGAATCACATGCATCATTGGCGTTTCAACTTCCATATAGCGCTTTTCAGTCAGGAAGGCACGGATACCCGCCACAACTTTGGCACGAATTTCAAAAGTTTTACGTGTTTCTTCATTAACGATCAGGTCAAGATAACGTTTACGATACTTCACTTCAGTATCGTTCAGACCATGGAACTTGTCTGGAAGTGGACGCAATGATTTGGTCAGTAATTCAAAATGTTCGATATGTACATACAAATCGCCTTTACCCGAACGACCGATATAACCTTCGACTGCAATGATATCGCCAAGGTCCAGACCTTTAATGGTAGCCAGTACATCTTCAGCGAGTTCTTTACGCGCAACATAAAGCTGGATACGACCTGTCATGTCCTGGATCACGATAAATGAACCACGGTTCAACATTACACGACCGGCAACTTTGACGTAGACCTTTTCGCCTGCTTCAATTTCTTCTTTAGATTTATCAGCGAACTGGTCTTGTAAATCCTGGGCATAATGCTCACGCTTAAAGGTATTCGGCCATGGGCTCTTACCTGTTTCTTGTGCCTGAGCTTCGATTTGCTTTAACTTGGCATGACGCTGTGCAATTAAATCGTTTTCGGAAATGATTTGTTCAGAAGTCGATTGAGCGTTAGTTTGCGTCATCTCTGCCTCGAATAAGATTAGTTAAAAAATAGAAGTTGCATAGAATAGCAGAAATCCTTCTCAAATCGTAGCGCAAACACTCTCAGGAACCGGCTTTTCTTTGGAAAATCCACTATCCTGCTATTTACACCATTCGGTTGAGCCCTTCTGTCACTCTTTTAAATTCCCTTTCTTCAACCTTTTGCAGCACCCCGCTGCTCTCTGTTGGGATTAAAGTTTAAATCAGACAGGGGTTATACAAAATCATTGCACTGCAAAACCGTGGCTTAGACCAATAGCTAACTGCCTTGCACACCCAGACGTTCTACAATGACGCTCAGATTGAAGATGATGTGCCAATCAACAAATAACCAATATGGCATGTCCCATAAAAATGAGTAATGAACTATGTCTAAGATTTTGTTTTTACATGGCTTAGATTCCTCCAGAGAATCCACCAAGTTCCATGCCATTGATGTGGTACATAAATACTGTATCGATGTCGATTATCGAAATCTGAGTTATAGTTCGGTCACCGAGTTTTATCATGAGATGATTGAAACCATCAAACCGGATATTCTGGTCGGCCACAGTCTTGGCGGTTATTGGGCACTGAAAATGTCACAAGCGTATCAAATTCCATGTGTAGTGGCCAATCCCATTTTGCAGCCTAACTTCCGCGATGATTATCCGCCGATTGGGCATCACGATTTACAGCATGATATTCCTCAGTTTGCCTATCTGGAGCTGGGCGATGAAATTCTGGATATGCATGCGGTTCAGACACAACTTGAAGACTATATGCAAATTCAGGCAGTTGATGGCGGCCATCATCGTCTGGAACATCCTGAGCAAATTAATACACTGATTCAGGAAATCGAAGATCATTTTATCAGGCAATAAAAAAGCCCCACAATTTTGGGGCTTTTTTTAAATGTATAACTTAAGCAACTGCCGCTTCAGGCTGAGATTTGTCATCCAGCACTGACCAGATATCCAGGCCTAATTCAGCATGCAGGTCAGGAAGATCAAGGAAGATACTTGCACCAAGTACTTCATGTTGACATTTTTGAGCCAGTTCATTTACAGCTTTTAAGGTTCCACCAGTTGCCAGAACATCATCCACAATAATTACTTTCTGGGACTGAACGTTCGCAGACATTTCTAAACGATCCATACCATATTCCAGGCTATAACCTACACCGACCACTGGAGGTGGCAATTTACCTGCTTTACGCACCAGCAATAAGCCTTTGCCTGTACGTTGTGCCAACAAGCTTGCCAACACAAAACCACGCGCTTCAACCGCAATAAAGCTTTCTACTTCTGCCAGTTTGTCAGCAGGAATGCTGGCAATCAAAGCGTCAGTCAATGGACCAATATTGCTCATGAAAAGTGGGGTCAAATCAAAGAAGCAAATTCCTGGTTTTGGAAAATCTTGGACCGTACGAATGTGAGACCACAAAGAAGTAGACAAATTGCTCATGGGAGATCTTAAAAAAGAAAAGGAATATGGGAATTTTAAACCTATTTAAGTAGAGCGGACAAGCCAAGCTGCCTAATAAAAACCCGATGTTTAACTACAAGATATTGATTTTATTATATTGATTTATTTTTAAAATATTTAATATAGATTTTTCTTATCTTAAAATATCTAAATATTGAGATTTTTACTGCACGACTTTGGTCTATAGCCGCTTATTTGTGCTGAATTTGGTCATTGTCTTGACACCAAATCCTGCAATAAACTGTGCCAGCGCGAGGACTGAGACGGATTACCACACAAATCGGCTATCTCGGGGCAATTCTGCTGCTAATTTTGCCAATTCAGCGCTTATTGACTTTACTTTATGAACAGAACTGCGTAAAAATTTACCCCAATATGTTCAATATTAAAAGTCATATTCTTTTAGAGCCTTGCCATTTTATGGATTTTACACTGACGCCGAGTGTTGGTCAGTTTTGGAGAGTTACATGAGAAAGTTTCAATGCATCGTATGTGGATGGATTTATGACGAGGCGGAAGGTTGGCCTCAAGACGGGATCGTGGCGGGCACCAAATGGGAAGATATCCCGGATGACTGGACCTGTCCAGATTGCGGCGTGTCTAAAGTTGATTTCGAAATGATCGAAGTCTAATCACGTCTAGTTAAAGGCCATATCCATATGGTCTTTTTTTATGCCCTTCTATCATTTATACAGCATGGAGCTCTACCATATGGAAACAACTATGCATCCTATCGTCATTATTGGTTCAGGTATGGCGGGTTATGCCGTAGCACGTGAATTTCGTAAACTCAATCCAGAACATGAATTACTGATGATCTGTGCAGATGATGCGATCAATTATGCCAAACCGACGCTTTCCAACGCTCTGGCCGGCAATAAATCACCTGAACAAATTCCACTGGGCGATGCCACTAAAATGTCAGCACAGCTGAATATGCGTATTGAACAGCATACCTGGGTCAAAGCCATTCATCCGGAAGATCATCAACTGGTTCTGGAAAAAGATGGCCAGGAAAGTACACAACATTATAGCAAACTGGTATTAGCCATCGGTGCCAATCCGGTACGTCTGGCGATTGCCGGTGATGCCAGCGATGACATTCATGTCGTCAACAATTTGAGTGACTATAAAGCTTTCCGTAGCAACCTGGCGGCACGTGAAGACAAACGTGTAGTGATTTTAGGTGCAGGCCTGATTGGCTGTGAATTTGCCAATGACCTGCAAAATACCGATCATCAGGTCACAGTCATTGATTTGGCGCCGCAGCCGCTTGGCCGTTTATTGCCAGAACATGTTGCTACTGCATTCCAGAAGAATCTTGAAGAAACCGGCATTCACTTTGTCTTGGGCACAACAGTCGAAAAAGTCTCTCGTGCGGACAATGGTAATTATCTGGTCACGCTGGCCAATGGTCAGTCTTTAGTCGCAGATGTAGTGTTATCTGCGGTGGGCTTACAGCCGAATATTTCTTTGGCGAAACAGGCAGATGTACATACTAGTCGCGGAGTGTTAACCACTGCACAACTGGAAACCAACCAAGCCGATATCTATGCGGTGGGCGACTGTGCTGAGGTCAATGGCACTTTATTGCCTTATGTCATGCCGATCATGCAACAAGCCCGCGCTTTGGCAAAAACCTTAAATGGCGAACATACTGCCGTGCATTATCCGGCTATGCCAGTGGCAGTCAAAACGCCTGCTGCACCTTTAACGGTATTACCTGCACCAGTTGATGTTGATGTCACCTGGGAAACTGAAGAGTTTGACGATGGCATGCTGGCTAAAGCGTTCGATGCTAACGGCACCTTACGTGGTTTCGTGCTTTTGGGCGCCACTGCAGCCAAACAGCGTCTGGCCTTGACCAAACAGGTTCCTGACTTGATTCCTGCTGCGGTTTAGAGGTTTAATAGCAAGGATATTTTTTAAACGAAATATCCTTTAATTAGGACAGCGACTATGTACAGCGCAGCACAGTTTAATCTTTCCCCTTATACCTCGTTCATGCATGAAACCAAGGTCGATCTTGGCAATGGGATCCAGCTACATGTCGAGGTTGGTGGAAATCCGGAACATCCCACCATTTTGCTGATTATGGGGCTAGGTGGACAAATGCTGTACTGGCCTGACTTTTTCTGCAAATCACTGATTGACAATGGTTATCACATCATCCGTTTTGATAATCGTGATATTGGCCTGTCTTCAAAAGTCCATCACAAAGGTCTACGCCTGAATACCCTGAAAATGATGAGCCGTTTTGTACTGGGTCTGGGTAATCAGGGTGCACCTTATGATCTTTACGATATGGCTGAAGATGTCAGTCTGCTAATTGAAAAAATGCAGCTGGAACAGGTCTATGTGCTGGGGGCTTCGATGGGCGGTATGATTGCCCAGATTCTGGCCGCGCGTTATCCGGACAAAGTCAAAAAACTGGGCTTACTGTTTACCAGCAATAACCAGCCGATGTTGCCACCACCCTTTCCCAAGCAACTCTTTAGTTTGATTGACAAACCGGCTTCAACAGATGAAGATGGCATTGTTGATCATAGTTTGAAACTGTTTAAGATCATCGGCTCACCAGGTTATGTCAATCATCTGGAAGCGGTGCAGACCGCCCGTAAATTATATAAGCGAAGTTACTATCCTGCTGGTGTACTTCAACAGTTTTTAGCAATATTATGTACAGGCTCATTGCTGCAACTGGACAAGCAAATCAAACAAGAAACCCTGGTGGTCCATGGTTCTCGAGATCGATTGCTGCCTCCTAGCCATGGCAAGGCCGTTGCGAAAGCAATTTCAGGGGCTAAATTTGAATTAATTGATGGAATGGGGCATGATATCCCACCGCATTTTATTCCATATCTTAGCGAATTATTTGCTGATCATTTTAAATCATAAACATTAGGACACTATGGCTGCATTACCATCCCTAAGACAGCTGTCATACCTCGTAACACTGTCAGAGACGCTACACTTTACAGAAGCTGCTCGCCGCTCCTTTGTCACCCAGTCAACCTTGTCTGGCGGCATCATGGAGCTGGAGCGTTTACTCGGTGGCGTACTTGTTGAACGCGACCGCCAGAATGTTCGTTTAACGCCTCTTGGTGAACAAGTGGTTGCACGCGCACGTGTTCTACTGGCCGATGCTCAGGACCTAATGCGTTTAAGTCGTGAGATGAGTGAACCTTTAACCGGTGATCTACATCTCGGCGTCATTCCAACAATTGCACCTTTCCTATTGTCCCAGCTGCTGGATGAAGTGCATAAGCAATTACCAAAAATCCAGTTGCATCTGCATGAAGCGCAAAGTGAAAAGATTGTAGAAAAGCTGGAACATGGCAACCTGGATATGGTGGCTTTGGCATTGCCTTTCGACACCCGTGGTCTGAAAGTTGCTGAAATTGCCAAAGAGAATCTGTATCTGGTTTACCAAAAATCTGATCAGCATGCTGCACAAGCAAACTCTTTAGAAGATCTGGATCTTTCTCGCCTGATGTTACTTGAAGAAGGTCATTGCCTGCGTGATCATGCCTTGAGTGCCTGCCCGATTGGTGAGCGTAAAAATGATCACCGTTTAAAAGCCAGCTCACTGCCGACTTTAATCGAAATGGTGTCTGCAAATCTGGGCTTTACCCTGCTGCCTGAAATTGCGATCCATACCAATATGATTAAAGGCAATCCTGAGATTCAGGTAAAAGCGATCGATTCAGCCCCAAGTCGTACCCTGGCATTGGTAACCCGTAAAAGCACACCGCTGCAAAGCGAGTTTGATGTGCTATTACAGATTTTCCAGAAAATCACTCAGCACGACGCTGCTTAATCTATAGATAATAAAAAGGAGCACATGTTGCTCCTTTTTTATATCTTGAATTGAGTACATCCAGTCCGCCTAGAAACTTAAAATCTCTACATTTCAGCTAAATCCCTATTCTTTGGGATAGGCATTTGCATCTGCCTGATTCACAGTATAGCTCTCTATCAGCATCTACAGGATCGCGTTTTATTGGCTAGCCTTTTGCCTGCACCAGTTTTAGTGATTCGTTCACCAACTGGACTCGACCTGTCAAAAATCCAGACCGTGCTACTGCAACTGGGCTATCAGCCAGATATGCTGCTGTATGCGGACAATATGCTGTCTGCACAATCCATGATTACTGAACATCTGCCTAATCTGATTCTTTATCATGCAGCAACAACTTCAGAGATCAGTTTGATTCATCAGCTGAAACAGCAAAGCTCAGATACACCTGTTATTGCCATATTCAATACGGATGCCATAGCACTCATCTATTCTGCTTTATTATCCGGAGCAGATAGCTATATGCAGCATCATGATTCATTACCGCAGTTCGCTGAGAGTCTAAAAATTGTCTTACGCGGCGGAGCCTACATTCATACTGAACTGGCAGACTATATCCTGCACCAGCCCATTGCTAAAACCTGTCTTAACCTCGCTGAATTGCAGTTATTAAAATTATTGAGTCAACATCAATCGCAAGCTGAACGACAAAACCAGCTTCAGATGAAGGACTATCAGATGTATAGTCGGGTCAAACACATCTATCGAAAACTGTTCAGACTCAGCTTGAACAGTTAAATTCTATGTTTGGAATAAAAAAGGGGCTGAATATTCAGCCCCTTTAAATACTTAAACTTATTTAAACAGCTCTAACAGAATACGTTGTGCATTATGCGGTTTTTCACCTTCTTTTGGCTGTGCCCGCAGCCAGGTACCATCACCTTGCAATAACCAGGATTGCTGGTTGTCTTTCAGGTAATTCAACAGACCCTGTTGATAGATACGTTTTTTCAAGGCTTCATCTTCGACCGGGAAACAGGCTTCGACCCGATTAAATAGGTTACGATCCATCCAGTCTGCACTTGAGCAGTAAATACGTGAATTGCCATTATTGCTGAAATAATACACGCGGGTATGCTCCAGGAAACGTCCGACAATTGAACGCACCCGGATATTTTCCGACAGACCCGGCAACCCCGGACGCAAACTGCAAATCGAGCGGATAATCAGGTCAATCTGCACTCCGGCCTGAGAGGCCTCATAAAGTTTATTAATTAATTGCATTTCGGTCAGGGCATTGACTTTGACAATGATCTGCGCCGGTTTCCCTGCCTGAGCATAGGCAATTTCATTATCGATATAGTTCAGTAACTGGGCATGCAAGGTAAACGGCGCATGCAGCAGCTTTTTCAGCTTGGCCATTTTCCCCATACCGGTCAATTCCTGGAAAATACGATGCACGTCTTCACACAGATCTTTATCCGTCGTTAACAGACCGTAATCGGTATAGATTCGCGCATTACCGGCATGATAGTTACCGGTACCCAGATGCACATAGCGTACCAGTTTATTATTTTCCCGGCGCACCACCAGAATCATCTTGGCATGGGTCTTATAGCCCACAATGCCATACACCACCACCGCACCAGCTTCCTGTAGTACATTGGCAACTTCAATATTGGATTCTTCATCGAAACGCGCGCGCAATTCAATCACTGCCGTGACTTCCTTGCCATTACGGGCAGCTTCAGCCAGCACCTGCACAATTTCAGAATCTGGCCCGCTACGATATAAGGTCTGTTTGATCGCCAACACTTGCGGATCGCGTGCCGCTTCACGTAATAATGAAATGACTGGTGCAAAAGATTCAAACGGATGATGCAGCAAGATATCCTGTTTCTGCATTGCACTAAAAATATTTTCAGATTTTTTCAGTACTTTGGGAATAACCGGCGTATGCGAGTCATAGCGTAAATGTGGCCGCTTAAAGTTAGACAGTAAACGTGCCAGATTGACCGGGCCAGCAACTTTATAAAGCTGATCTTCATCCAGATCAAATTCATTCAGCAGATATTCATAAATATGCTGTGGACAGTTTTCCGTTACTTCCAGACGTACCGCACGACCAAACCGGCGTGAACTGAGTTCACCTTTGAGTGCCTTGGCCAGATCTTCCACATCTTCATTCAAGGCCAAATCGGCATTTCGGGTAACACGGAACTGATAACAGCCGGTCGCTGTCATCCCCGGGAACAGATCAGACACATGCTCATGAATAATCGCCGACAGCATCACATGGTGTTCTTTTCCATCGGTCAATTCATCCGGTAAACGTACCACGCGTGGCAGAGAACGCGGTGCAGGTACCACAGCCAGATCAATCTGACGGCCAAAGGCATCTTTCCCTTCCAGCGTGACAATAAAGTTCAGTGATTTATTCACCAGTCTCGGGAATGGATGCGCAGGGTCCAGACTGATCGGAGTGAGAACCGGCGCAACCTGCTCCTGAAAATATTTTTTGACCCAGGCAGATTGAGCTGGGGTCAATTCACCACGGCGCAAGAAGCAAATATCTTCCTCACGCAGTTTTGGCAAAATTTCTTCATTTAAAATACGGTATTGACGTTCAATGGCGGCATGCGCCGTTTTAGAAATCTGTTCTAAAACCTGCTTTGGAGTCAAGCCATCCGGGCTCCGGCTTTCATTGTCCAGATCCTCCAGATTACGCGAGAAAATCAACAGGAAATTCATGCGTTCGAGCAATGGATGTAAAGGATCGACAGCCTGTTCCAGGACACGTAAATGGAAGTCTAGGATAGACAATTCGCGATTAATATAACGATCATTATATGTATATTCGGGCTGTGCTGAAGTTGTGCTGGCTGCCGTATTCATATCAAACCTATGCGGATTTAAAATTGTGCTTATCGCTCCAAGTATGCTTCAAATTGATGACAATTTCATAAAAAAAAGCCCAAATAATTGGGCTTTCTCTTCAAATCATCAATTAAGGTAATTCTGCATAGCGCATATAGCGCTGAATCATCCGCTTACGAGCATTTAATGCAGAGGAATTGCGATGATCCTGGAAGTATTTCGGATTGGTGAGAATGGCCGCCAGAAAAATGGCTTGATCCCGGGTCAGGCTTTGCGCGGTTTTACCAAAATAATGTTTGGCCGCCGCTTCAACGCCGTAAATATTGTCCCCGAACTCGATCGAGTTTAAATAGACTTCCAGAATCCGTTCTTTCGACCACATGCGTTCCATCATCCAGGTCGCGACCGCTTCCTGACCTTTACGCACAAATGAACGCTTGTTGACGAGGAACAGGTTTTTCGCCAATTGCTGGGAGATTGTCGAACCACCGGCCACTACACGGCCCTGATTTCTGTTTTTATTCAGTGCAGTTTGAATTCCGTCCCAGTCAAAACCATGATGATGAATAAATTTTCCATCTTCCGCAGTGACGATGGCACGTTTCAGATTCAGGCTGATTTCGTCATAGGGACGCCACTGATGCTGAATCGCTTTGGAAGGTTCTGTCCAGTAATCAATCCGCATCATCATGGTAGTGTTCACCGGATTGGTTCGCCACCAGGCCAGACTGGCAAAGATCCACAGTTGAACCAGCAGAATCACACTGACGATGACAAGCATCGTGCGGATCAGAAAGGCTTTCATGTCAGTGCGTTACTCCTGAAAATTTAATTTTTCGTGTTAAGCTTATTCGAAATATACAATCACAGCAAAAAAATAGCATGTCTGAATACTCTCCCCCTGTCGAACATCGCAAACTTGAAATGCATCTCTGGTGGATCACCGCCATTTTAATCGGGATCAATGTTGGATTATTTGGCTGGCAAGCCATGCATGGCATGGATGTTAGCCAGCCGAGTACCCGAGACGCTATTCTCTGGGGTGCCGATTATGCACCTTTAACCTATTTAGCGGAACCCATGCGCTTGTTTAGCAGCATGTTTTTTCATTTTGGCCTGATTCACCTGATGTTGAATATGTGGGCCTTGTATATTTTTGGTAGTGTTGCCGAACAGCTGTTTGGCCGGATGTATTTTATTGGCCTGTATGTGTGTGTCGGATTAATGGGCAGCCTGCTCAGTGGCTATATGAACATTCAGGACAGCTATAGCCTGATCGAAGGCGGTGTGGCCAATCCCGATTTATTGCCTGCGGTCAGTGCCGGAGCATCTGGTGCCGTGATGGGACTCGGTGCCTCACTCACGGTATTGGCCTTATTGCCGATGCTGCCACAGCAACGTTTTATCCTGGATAAAAAAACCCTGGTGATGGTGATGGGTCTAAATCTCGCGCTGGGCTTTATGATCAGCGGAATCAACAATGCCGCACATATTGGCGGCATGCTGATGGGGGCTTTTCTCACCTTGTTATGGTACATCGGTCAAAAAATGCAGCGTAGCCACCTGTTCAATCTGATCGCCCTGCTTGTCGGTTTCGGCATTTGTGTGCTGCTTTATCAACATAACTTGGCCTTACTCGAACCCATTCGCCCACTGTGGCAAGAGATTCTGGAAATGATGCAACAGCAATTAAAACTTTAACTCTCAGCCAGTTTAAAACCACGGAGATGAATCTTATTGATTCATCTCGCGCAAGCTTTGTAAGGGTGGAATATCCGACAGATAACTCAGGCGATAACGGCCAATCAGCGCACATAAAGCGGTCATAAAGATCGGCAGGATAATCCAGATTTCCCAATGCGGCTGAATCATTAAATCCATTTTATAGCTGGCAATCGCGCTGATCACTTCGGCAAACAGGCAGGAAACAATTCCAGCAAACAGTCCAATAAAGCCAATTTCCAGACTCATCATGGTTTTCAGTTTCTGCTTGGAACTACCGAATGATCGGAGCAAAGCCACTTCACGTTTGCGTTCATCCATCAACAGGTTCAAACAGGCCATTAGCACCAGAAAACCGGAAATGCTGACCAGTACTGCCAGAATGGTCACGATTTGCACTAGTACATTCACAATGCGTTTGATCTCTTCCAGAATCAGGCTGACATCAATAAAGACCGTGTTGGAAAATTGCTGGATCACAGACACCAGCTTGCCTTTATCTGCCTCCGGAACATAAAAACTTCCCAGATAACTCCCGGCATTGGCATCCATGGTATTGAGTGCAAAGATAAAGAAGAAGTTGGGACTAAAACTTTCCCACTCGACGGTTCTTAGATTAACGACTTTAGCTTCCAGTATGCCTTCAGGCAGACTGAAACTGAGCTTATCTCCAATCTTGATCCCTAGCTCTTCGGCAGTATTGGCTTCGACCGATACGGTGCCAACTTGTTTTAATACCGCATCACCACTAATAATCACATTATCTTGAGGATAGCGGTTTGACTGGGTCAGATTCAGTTCACGTCTTAAAGTATTGCTACTTTTCACCAGTTCCTCGGCAAAAGGCTGATCATTTTTGGCGACCAGACGCCCGCGAATATTCGGATACAGTGGTGTGCTTTTCCAGCCATTCTGCTCAAGTTGGGCTTTCAGGGCTGGCATCTCAAAAGGCGGTAAACCATAAACAAACTGGTTCGGCGTACCTTCCGGTAACTGTTGCTGCCAGCGATCCAGCAGATCAGTACGCAAGACTGCCAATACTGTAATCAGGCTCAAGCCCAAGGCTAAAGCCGTAATCTGCAAAGCAGTCTGAGAAGGTGTGCGTACATAGGCTGACAGATTCAACTTCATATTCCGCAGCAGTTTCAACATCCCCCATACCGTCAGATACAGCACTGCACATAACACAATAATCGCGCCAATCACCCAGGCGGTCAGCAGCAAGTTTTCAGTCAAAATCACACTAAAAATAATCAGGCTGAGCGTTCCAGTCAGCAGCATCCACAGCATGGATTGCACTGATTTTTCCTGCTGGCGGATCACCCGAATTGGCGGGGTATTCAGCAATTGCAACAAGCTTGGCATGACAAAGCCGAGTAACACCACGGCACTGGTCAGCATCGCGACTGGCAATGGTCCGAGCAACATTGCCAGGGCTGAAAATTCAATCTGCAAATTTGGAATCAGCTGCAACATCAATTGCAACAGTCCATAACCCAGACTGATCCCGACCACGGTACCAATTAGCATCGCAATTAACAGCACCATCCCGAGTAAAGCCAGATAAGCCGACAGAATCTGCTGCTTGGTGGCACCGATACAACGCATCAAGGCAATATGATCCTGATTCTGCTGCACATAACGCTGTGCGGTTAAGGCTATGGCAATCCCGCATAATAGAATGGTCAGAATATTGGCCAGTTGCAGGAAAGTGTCCAGATTGGCGATTGGCTTCATCAAGCGGGTATTGCCTTCACTGGCATTGCGTAACCTGAGACTGCTTTGCTCCTCAAACTCCTGCCCTTGCACTTCCGCTGGCGTTTCAGCTGAGGCGTTTGCTGACTTGACCTGCTGCTTGAACAGGGCTTCATATTGTTGGGTATCATCCGGACGGCCAGCCATGAGTAAGCGATATTCAATCCGGCTCCCTACCTGAATCGCATTGGTTCGTGCGACATCTGCCTGGGAAATAATTACGGTCGGCGAAAATCCGGAAAATCCAAGTTCCTGATTGGAGTCCTGTTCAATCTTGGCGGTGACTTTAAACGCCGCATCGGCAATATTGAGCTGATCCCCCAGTTTGACTTTGAGCAAATCCATGGCTCGTGGACTGAGCCAGATTTCACCAGACTGAATCGATTTTTTTGCCGGTTGCACCCGCAGTTCACCACGCAAAGGAAAAGGCTGATCTATGGCTTTGACATTGACCATGACAAACTGCGCATCGGTATAGGCCATACTGCTAAAGAAAGTGACTTCTGACTGCTTTAAATCCAGCTGCTTGGCCTGATCACGCCACTGCTTTGGCAAAGGCTCATTATCTGAAAGCACCAGATCACCAGCCAGCATTTCTGCTGCCTGTAAGGCGACTGCATTTTGGATTTGCTCGTTACTAAACTTGAGTGCAGTAGTCGCACTGATCGCCAGCGTTAAGGCAATAATCAGTAGATAAATCCCGGTGGTTTTAAAACTTTGCGTCAGTAAAGGACGAAATAATGGATTCATTTCATCCTCCATTCGGATGTTCAATCAGCTCGCCATTCAGCAGTTCAAAATGCCGCTGACACTGCTGCGCCAATTTGCGGTCATGCGTGACCAGCACCAAAGTTGTTCCCAGTTCCCGATTCAGTTGAAATAGCAGTTGTTCAATTTCTCTGGCTGTTTCACCATCGAGATTGCCCGTAGGTTCATCGGCAAAAATGATTTTTGGTTCACTGACCAGTGCGCGTGCAATCGCCACACGTTGCTGTTCACCGCCAGACAGCACTTTCGGTGTTTGCTGTGCCTGTCTATCCAGACCGACCTTATGTAACAGTGCCAGTGCTTTTTGCTCAGCGTCTGCATATTTAAAATCTGACTGTAAACGCAGCGGCAGCATCACATTTTCAAGTGCAGTCAAATGTGGCAACAACTGAAAGGACTGAAACACAAACCCGATATTTCTTAAACGAACCAACGCACGTTGTTCTTCATTAAAGTGAGACACTGATTCGCCACAGACCATAAGCTGACCTGAACTTGCCTGATCCAGTGTCGCCAGAATACCCAGTAATGTGGATTTTCCGGAACCGGAACGACCGGTAATTGCCACTTGTTCTC
>SPVA01000057.1 GCA_013530545.1 Acinetobacter lwoffii | reverse complement strand
AATATTTCTCAAATAAACTTCGAGTAATTTCTACCATCAATCAATGAAAATAATTTCGATCGATCAACCAGTAAAAATCCACACAAGTTGTTCTTCATAATCTCTTAATGATCTTCTTAAAACCTCGTCAGCTTTAAGCTCCAACCCAATCACTTAACGTTTCGTTTCATGCATTGCGTTGGTGTGCTGCGTATTCTATACAGTTTCAAAACGAGCGCAAGGGCTTTTCTTAAAAAAATTCAAAAAAACCAATCATGCGTTTATTTTTTAATCTGAAAGGCTATTTTTAACACTTTTTTTGCGTTTTTCTAGCTAATTCCACATGAAAAGTTTAAGCAAGTGTTAATTTTATAGCCCTTATCTCATAAAAAAAGATCACCTTAATGGTGATCTTTTTGATTCTTCATCAAAATATTTTAATTTGTCTGCTCAGCGAGCCAAGTCATAAATTTTTGACGCTCAGCTTTAGAAGCCTTCTGCCATAATTGAATCAACTGCTGATCATTCTGGTCTGCTGACTGAGTATATGCAGCTGCAGGTTGATTAACTGGTGTCGCAGCCTGAGTTGTCAGATCCACTTTTTTAGTCAACACACGATTTCCAAACAATGGTTTCGCTGCATCTTTAGCGCCCGTCTGCTGGACTAAGAGCTGATTTTTTGCATCATATAGGCCAATAATGGGCTGATCTTTATATTTTTGCGCTGCATCAAAATCTTTAGGCGCCTGAATGAGTGCTAAACGATAAGTCTCACCATCTTTAAGGCTGGGTGTTTTTACCGTAACCACACCTGACTTTAAAATGTCATGTGAATTGTCTGAATGCTGGAAAAATTCATTATAGCGTACACTGATCGCATTTATACCTGCATCCAAGCTATAAGTCTGATTAGAACGTAATAGACTCGAGTTCACCTCCTGATCATTTACGGCAACAACTTTTATTTCTTCAGGTACTGTGACGGTCACTGCCGAAAAAACTGATGTGCTAAACAGAAACACTGCTGCAGTTGCCGCAATACGTAAACCCATATCCTTTACTCATTTTTGGTTGTTTATTAAAAATTAGCTGCACTATGCCGCGCTTAAATGACAATTTTATGACATAAGCTGGAGTGATACAGCCTGTGTTTTTAGCATTTATTTGGCTAGACATATCACATCATATCCAAATACAACTCGAAAACACAAAAAAGAAGCATCAACGTGCTTCTTTTTTATAACCTAAAATCATTTACGCAAAAGTCTTAAAGCGCTCTGCATCATCCATAAAGGTTTTTCCGCCTGCAGGTGCTTCAATTGACCCAAATACCAGTTGAGCACGAAGTTTCCAGTGAGATGGTATTTCGAAAGTTTGTGCGACTTCTTCATCAATAATTGGATTATAGTGCTGTAATGAAGCACCGATATTTTTTTCTGCCAAAGCGGTCCAGGTTGCAAACTGTGCAATAGCGGAAGAATGCTCAGACCAGACCGGGAAGTTATCGGCATAGAGTGCAAACTGCTCCTGCATCGACTTCACCACATTCTGATCTTCATAAAATAGTGCGGTACCATAACCTGCAGCAAAAGCATTGATCTTGCTATTGGTTGATTCAAATGCATCTGCTGAAACCAGGTCACGTAAAGTTTCACGTACAATATGCCAAAAGGTATCATGTGATTGACCAAATAAAATCACGACACGCGAGGTTTGCGAGTTAAAAGATGACGGACTGTGCTTCACCGCATCTTTAATGATTTTCTCAATTTCTGCTTGATCTAGATCTACATTTTTTCCAATTGAATAAATGCTACGGCGTTGTTTAATCTGATCTAAAAATGCCATGAACTCACCTCTGTATATTTTGATTATTAAAAAATCGATAAAGTCATACTACGTGCTTTAAGCACCCAAGACAGGTGCATTTCGATAACAATGTGTTTTATTTATAGAACAATCAGATTTAGATCTGAGTAGCGTATTTGTATCTGATTTTATCCACAGCTTCCATGCTGTCCTATATAAAGTGCTCTATAAAATTTTAATTAAATACTTTGAAACGATGCTGATCCGGCTTTTGTAATTTTTCTTCTACTGTTTGTTCAATTGATCCAAAGCAAAGTTGTGCGCGTAACAACCAGTTCTTTTCAATCTCAAAATGCTCAGCGACCCTTTCATCAATCAGTGGATTGTAGTGCTGTAAGGATGCCCCTAAGCCAGAATCTGCCAGCGTCGTCCATACGGCAAATTGCGCCATACCGGAAGTTTGTTCCGACCACGCTGGAAAATCCTCACTATTTAATGGCATTTTCTTTTGCAATTGTTGAATCACGGCTTGATCTTCATAAAATAAAATCGTGCCATAGGCAGCAGCACATTGATTCAACTTGATTTCCATCGCTTCATAAATATGTGCCGGCATATGCTGACGCTGCACCTGTTTCACAATTTCCCATAATTGATGATGAGAATCTGCAAATAACACCACAATGCGCGTAGTTTGAGAATCATAAGCCGAAGGACAACTCCGCACTGCTTCCTGAATGATTTCGCTAAGATAAGCCTGACTAGAATGTACCCGCTTACCGAGTTGATCGATACTACGGCGCTTTTTCAATTGATCGACAAAAGTCAGCTCTAAATCATCATTCAGTTTGTTTTTTCTTGAAAATTTAAAATCTTTGGTGAGATCACTTGTTAATACCTGACCAATCTTATTTAGCAATGCCATTTTCTACCCCCACAAAAAACAAGCCAAATTAGCTTAGAGAATCCCCTACAATTATAATGCCTTTATTGAAATGGGCAGATTTAGTGGTGGTTTTGCTGTTGATTTTTACAACACTCAAACCAGCTAAAAACAACAAACTCCGCACTTGGCGGAGTTTATGTGAAACATTGCGCATTATTTATTTTTCAGTTTCAAATAATGCAGCAACAAAAGATTTGGCAGAGAATGGACGCAAGTCATCAATTTTTTCACCCACACCAATAAAGCGAATCGGCACATGAGTACGACTGGCGATATTAAACAGCACGCCACCTTTGGCAGTCCCATCAAGTTTGGTAATAGTTAAGCCCGTCAAGCCTACCGCCTCATCAAACATCTCGACCTGATTAATGGCATTCTGGCCAGTACCGGCATCGACCACCAACATCACTTCATGCGGCGCAGTGGCATCAATTTTCTGCATCACACGTTTTACTTTGGTCAATTCCTGCATCAAATGACCTTTGTTATGCAAACGACCCGCTGTGTCTGCAATTAATACATCCACACCTTTGGCACGCGCACTTTCAAAAGCATCAAAAATGACCGAAGCTGAGTCAGCACCATGACCCTGAGCAACAACCGCAATATTATTACGCTCACCCCAGATCTGTAGCTGTTCAGTTGCAGCTGCACGGAAAGTATCGCCTGCTGCCAGCATGACAGTCTTGCCTTCACCTTGCAGACGTTTTGCCAACTTACCAATGGTAGTCGTTTTACCGACACCATTCACACCCACCACCAGAATCACATAAGGCGATTTATTCGGATCAATATGCAGCGGTTTTACTCGTGGTGCCAATAAAGCCACCAGCTCTTCCTGAAGCGCTTTATAGAGTGAATGCGAGTAGATCAAATCACCACGTGCCGTACGTTCAGTCAGGTTAGCGATAATAGTCTTGGTTGCTTCCACGCCAATATCTGCCACCAGAAGCTGCTCTTCGACTTCTTCTAATAATTCATCATCAATTTCTTTACCACCGATCAGGATATTCACCATCCCATCGGCAAGGTTTTTACGGGTTTTAGTTAAACCCACTTTCATACGGCTAAAGAAGCCACCTTTCGCCGCAGAATCTTCATTTTCAGCTTCTGTCTCGACAGGTGCAGAAACTACAGCTGCTTCGCTTGGCGTTTCTACGATAGGCACATTGACCGCAGGTAAGCTCGGTAATGTGACATCATCATCTCCGATATCAGCATCAATCAAAAATTTGTTTTGCCCATTAGATTGCTGTTGCATGCCGAATCCTTGAAAAGCATTGCGTTAAAAACCCAGATTCTACCATAACTTGCCTGCTTTGCAGCTAGCAATGCAAATGCTGGACAAACATACCAAAAAGCTACAGCTCTCGGTTGCTTTCAAGCACACATTTATTAAAAATAACTCTAAATACAAATGCCTATTTCAGGAGATCTAGTGTTCATCACCTTTTTGACTATCTCCTCTTTCTCGCAAATGATCAAACAGATGCTTTATCCACTCGGCGCAGCAGTCTTACTCAGTCTGAGTTTTAGCTCGGCTCAGGCACAAACCCGAAGCGAATTATCACGGACTACCTTTGAAACCACTTTAAGTAATGGTTTAAAAGTCATTATTCGGGAAGACCATCGTGCGCCCATGGTAATGACACAAATCTGGTATAAAGTCGGCAGCAGCGATGAATCTGGAAATATTCTGGGGGTATCACATGCGCTTGAACATATGATGTTTAAAGGCACTCATAAAGTTCCAAATGATGAATTTACCCGTCTTAGCCGGATTTATGGCGGCAGTATCAATGCGGCTACCTTTACCAATTACACCAATTATTATCAGCTCTATCCTAAGGCCTATTTTCCTATGGCCCTGGAACTTGAGTCTGACCGTATGAGCAATTTATTGCTACGGCAACAGGACTTCGAGCCAGAAATTAAAGTAGTGATGGAAGAACGGCGCCAGCGTACCGATGACAATCCGCGTGCGCAAGCCTTTGAACGGTTTAAATGGATCAGTTATCCGACCAGCCATTATCGCCAGCCGGTAATTGGACATATGAAAACTCTGAATAATATTCAGTTGAATGATGTCAAAAAATGGTATCGGGATTGGTACAGCCCGAATAATGCTATTCTGGTGATTGTTGGAAATATCGAATCTGAAGCTGCTTTGGCTCAGGTACAAAAATATTTTGCTGACATTCCCGCACGCCTAACACCAGCACGCAATGATGTACTGGAGTTTGAGCGTTTGGGTTATCGCCATATGGAAATTAATAGCAATGTTCAGGTGCCCAATCTTTATATGACCTGGAATGTAAAATCCCTCAGCACTGCCAAAAACCCCCAAGATGCGTATGCCTTGACCATTATTCGCAGTCTTTTGGACAGTGGCATTTCTTCGCGTCTGCAAGACCGTTTGGTACGTGATCGTAAAATTCTGACCTCTGTCAGCGTTTCTTATGATCCCTATAATCGCGGCGACAGCCTGTTTGGCATTTCTGCTCTACCTGCGCCAGGCATCTCTTTGCAAGAAGCACAACAAGCAATTCAGGATGAAGTGGATTTACTTAAAACCACCGCAATGACCCAACAGGAAGTGGATCGTATCAGCACCCGCTTTATTTCCAATTTGATTTATAGCCAGGATGATATTGCCGGCCAAGCCAAAATGATTGGCAATCTGGAGGTCAATGGCTTGAGTTATCGCCTGATGGATGAATTGCCGAAACACTTTGAAAGTGTCAGTGTTCAGGATATCCAGCGCGTCGCCAACGCCTATTTTGTGCGTGAGAACCTCAGCACGCTTTATCTCTCACCTGAACAAAACACCCAGCAACGGGGATTATAATGCTTCAACTTCGTCCATTTTTGCTTATTTCAATTTTAAGTCTTAGCTCGGCTACCCATGCAGAAAACTATCTGGATCCTCAACCTGACCAAAATGATAATCCGAGTCAGTTACAGTCTATCCCCTTGCTACAAAGCTTAAAAAATATTAATCAGCAACAGGATTTTCAGGCGCCTTATATTCATGATCTGAACAATCGCTACAAAGTACGCACGCTGTTTGTTAAAACGCAAGATCTTCCCATGGTGGATATCCAGCTGACCTTTAATGCCGGTTCGGCCCGTGATCAGGAAATTACCAAAGGTCTATATGGCCTATCCAATATGGCAGCCAAGTTGATGCGTGAAGGAACCGATAAATATAGCGCGAATCAGGTGGCGGCAGTGTTTGACCAGACTGGTGCACAATTCAGCGTACAAGCCTATCGGGATATGTTTGTGGTTCGCCTACGTACGCTTTCAGATCCGGAAAAACTGGAACCGGCACTGGGCATGATGATGGAGGTGCTCAAGAATGCATCATTTAAACCATCCAGCATTAATCTGGCTTTAAGCAATACCCAAGTGGGACAAAAACAGCTACAGGAAAATCCAAGCCGACTGATGGATATCCGGTTTTATCGTGCCCTATATGGTCAGCACCCTTATGCAGAACCAATCACTGGCACCCAAGGCAGCACCAAGAAAATTAACGCAGAATTATTAAAAAAATTCCGTGATCAGTTTTTGGTGGCGCAAAATATGAATATTGCCATTACGGGTAAACTCAGCCCGAAACAGGCACTCGAGTTGTCTGAACGAATTGCCGGTAATTTACCGCAAGGGCAAAAAGCAGAGGCATTGCCACAACCTGAAATTCAATCTGGTTTTGAAGTGGTGCATCTACCCTATACCTCGTCTCAGGCGCATGTCACCTTTGGGCATTTAGGCGCAACCCGCTTTACTGAAGATAAACTGGCTTTAGAAGTCGCCAATCGCATGTTTGGCGGTAGCGGATTTAATGCGGTATTGATGCAGGAACTGCGGGTGAAACGTGGTTTTACTTATGGCGCTTATAGTTCATTGAGCTTTAGTCAGGCACCCGGCGTATTCAGCTTTAAGTATTCCACGCGTCAGGATCAACTGCTGGAGAGTATTCAGGTCGCACATCAGGCTTTTATCAACTTTGTCAGTCAACCCATTGATACTCAGCGTCTGGAAGAAACCAAAGCAGGCATGTTACGCGCCTTTCCTAATAATTACAGCAGTAATGCCACCATTAATGCCCAGCTAGGCAATATGGGCTTTTATAGTGAGCAAACGGATTATTTATCCAGTTATCCAGAACGCTTGGCTAAAATCACAGTGACGGATGTACAAAATGCAGTGCGCAAGCATTTTCATCCTGATCGTTTAACCCTGGTCGTCGTCAACAAAGAACTGGATAAAAATGCCTTGAAAATGCGTTTGGAGCAGAATTTAATGGATGCCAATTATTACTTACCAACAAACCCTATGCCTAAGGCATCTCCACAGAGAGCGGCGGAAGCTGACGTGCCCGAAGCGATTCCTGCTGATAAGCCTGCATCAATTTAAGATACTGCCCACGACGGATATGCTGCTGCTCTAACAAGGCAAGTGCCATATCCTGGGTTTGGGGAAGGTTTTGCTGTTTAGACAGTTGCTGAATCTGGGTGATTTGAGCAATGCTCAAAGGACGATATAAAGCAAATGCGGCTAAAAATAGAATGACCGCAATAATAAAAATAACCACACTGTTATAAATCTGTTCCAGTTTGATTTTGCTGAAAAATTGGCTTAGTTTTTCTGTATCTATAGACATACACTACCTCAGGTTAGAGGTAGTGTATGGTCGCAGTTACATAAGTTCAAGTCAGCACACTGAATATTCATAAGAGCTGAATCCTGCTATTTCGAGGACTAATTCATTATTCTGGTAATAATTGTTGAATACAGCACCAATGCAACAACAAGCAATACCAGTGCAATTGCAAATTTACTTAAACCGGCTTCTGCCTCAGGCGGATGCAGACGATCCTCATCAGCAATGCGGACCAGCTCACCATTATAGAGTTTATAAAACTGCTCACGCTGGTTTTCATCCAGCGCACGGGTAAAGTCGTAGACTTCTTTACGTTGTGCCAACCCATAATCGCCTAGATGGGTATGTTTACTGAATATAGCTTGATCGAGTTTTTTACGATGCAAATCGGCAAGTTCCATAATTTGACCTGCAGTCGGAGGCATATCAAATTTCACACCATCTAAAGTTCTTGTCATCATGGCCTTCTCCTTATTGTTTGCTATCCATTTACAATGTAGCTTAATAATATTTATAGTTGTGTATAGTTTAATCAGTTAAACTATAACTGAAGTAAACAAATAAAATCGAATAGTTGACTTTTCCATTATTTTGTAATATTAGTTTAACAATACTAATTTATATTTGTATTTAGACTAAATAGTCTATCCTGTAATCATAATTAAAATTAAGGAGTTTTTATATGATACAACAACTCTCTCAACACGATCTAGAACATCTGTACGCAGATGCCGTGAATACCATTCAATCGCAAATGAACTTTGCTGATGCGGTAAAACAGCTAGAAGAAGCCGCTCGTGCTGGCCATGGTAAAGCAGCACTTTTTTTAGCAGAACTTTATTATCAAGGTTTCCGTGTAGAACGAGATTCACTTAAAGCCCAGTACTGGCAAAGCATGGCCACCATGCAAGCATAAAGAAACGTCACCTAGGTGGCGTTTTTTTATGCCCTTTTTTCAATAAATAGCAATCAATACATATTTTCTTACGAATCCTTGCAAAGCTGAAACAGTAATTTCATATAAAGTTCCTAAAATAGAGCCTGAACTCCAATAGCACTTTATTCTAATGAAACCACGAAAAATTATTCAAATTGATCCGATCTGCAAAAACTTTCTGTTAAAGATCACGATGCTTAAATCTTTGATGAATTGTGGCGAGCTATGGGGCGCATATCATCAGGGCTGGGCGATGATGCGTGACCAGGAAGATTGTATCTTTCCATTCTGGCTCAATCCGCTGGATGCCAAAAATTATGCCCAGCAACATTGGCCGGATTACATCCCACGTAAAATCAATTCTGAAGATTTTGAAAATGCATTATTGCCGACCCTGTCGCGACTGAATGTTACGCCAGCCCTGTTCAACACCAATGGAACCAAACTCAAACTGACTGCCACACAGATGCGTCATCTGTTTTTTTCGCAACAAAGACTGCACATTGCTTAAATAACATGCTATTTATAAAGACTAAAACCTAAACACTTAGAGATGTTCAGGTTGAATACATACTCTAGGATTAATAATAAATTGACCAATAAGGATGATTAAGCATGACCAATGTGGCACAGGTGCTCAGTGAAAAAATGCATCAAGCTATTTATACCATTCGTCC
This sequence comes from Acinetobacter lwoffii, assembly GCA_013530545.1. Lineage (GTDB taxonomy): Bacteria > Pseudomonadota > Gammaproteobacteria > Pseudomonadales > Moraxellaceae > Acinetobacter > Acinetobacter lwoffii_G. The sequence continues at coordinate 13,273 of SPVA01000057.1, read as the reverse complement.
AGATTCTACCGTTTTAGAGGCCATCACCTTGATGGCAGATAAAGGGATCGGGGCGCTTGTGGTAACCCATGAAGACAACGTGGTGGGGATTTTGTCAGAGCGGGATTACACCCGTAAGATCGCCCTGATGCAAAGAACCTCATTCGACACCACTGTTAATGAGATCATGACCGCTAAAGTGATTACCGTAAATACAGCTACTACCGTAGAGGACTGTTTATCTCTGATGACTGAACGCCACCTACGCCACTTACCTGTGGTCGAACATGAAAAACTGATCGGTCTGATTTCAATTGGGGATTTGGTCAAAGCCGCCATGGATGACCAACGCAAATTAATTGAACAGTTACAGCAATATATTTCAGGTTAAATCACCATTTAGCTTCCTCTAAGGCATTTGAAGATCACTTAAGTGACACCAAGATAAAGTTTTATATCTGATGCATAAAAAATCCCGGTATGTGTACCGGGATTTTTTTATATGAACATTCTGAATAAAATCAGTTTAGACCTAATTTTTCTGCGACGTAATCTGAGTCTTTATCACCACGACCCGATAAGTTCACCACAATCTTGGTATCTTTTGGCAGTTTCCCTGCTTCACGAATGGCCCAAGCCACCGCATGCGAACTTTCTAATGCAGGTACAATGCCTTCTACGCGTGACAAGGTCATAAATGCATCCAGACATTCCTGATCAGTTGCCGTAGTATATTCCACACGCCCTAAATCTTTGAGCAAGCTATGCTGTGGCCCCACACCCGGATAATCCAGACCAGAAGCAATTGAATGCACTGGCAAAGGTTCACCCTGCTCATCTTCTAGTACATAACAGGCCATCCCATGTAACTGGCTCGGTTTACCTAAGGTCAAAGTAGCTGAGTGCTTGTCAGTATCCAGACCATGACCTGCCGGCTCAACGCCTACCAGTTTCACATCCGGTTCATTTAAAAATGCAGTGAATGCGCCCACTGCATTAGAACCACCACCAACACAAGCAACGACATAATCGGGATTTGCACCAAAACGTTCATTGGCCTGAACTTTAATTTCATCGCCAATAATGGACTGAAAATCACGCACCATCATCGGGAATGGGTGCGGCCCTACAACTGAACCAATGGCATAGATGTAGTTTTTCGGGTCTTTTAAATATTCTTCAAAAGCACTGTCGACTGCATCTTTGAGTGTGGCTGTACCGCGAGTCACAGAAATCAGTTTGGCACCCAGAATTTTCATCTTGACGACGTTTGGATGCTCTTTTTCGATATCCACTTGACCCATATGAATTTCACACGGAATACCAACAAGAGCACACGCGGTTGCCAATGCAACACCATGTTGACCAGCACCGGTTTCTGCAATGACTTTGGTTTTACCCATATATTTAGCTAGTAAAGCTTCACCCAGACAGTGATTAATCTTGTGCGCGCCGGTATGGTTCAGATCTTCACGTTTTAAATAAATCTGTGCTCCACCGAGCTGTTCAGAAAGGCGTTTGGCATGAAATAGTGGACTTGGACGACCAACATAATGAGCAAACAGGTCTTTCAGTTCATTCTGAAATTCTTCAGTCTGACGAATTTCCTGATAGGCCACATTAATATCATCCATGGCCTGTTTCAGATCGGGTGGAATAAACTGACCGCCATATTGACCAAAAAAACCCTCTTCATTGGGTAAGGCAATACCATTAATTTGATGAGTCATAATCATGCCCGAGATTTTAAATAAGAGATAATGAGTGACTTTATACTAGAATAATTTGTTTTAAATCACTAATAACTCTAACTAAAGTCACTTATAGATAAATGGAATTAACGCGCCAGATATTTAGTCATGTCTTCAATGCCTTTCAGCGTCATTGGAAACATATGATTTTCAAATATTTGCTGGATCAGACCAATGGTATGGGTGTAATGCCAGTATTTTTCTTCTTCCGGATTCAGCCAGGCGGTTTTATCAAAATGCTGACGCAGGCGCTGTAACCAGACCTGTCCCGTCTCATCATTCATATATTCAACCGAACCACCGACAGAATTCAGCTCATACGGTGCCATACTGGCATCGCCGACCACAATCACGCGATAATCGCGGCCATAGGTATTGAACAAATCCCAGGTATTCATACGTGAACTGGAACGACGGACATTGTCTTTCCATACATAGTCGTACAGACAGTTATGGAAATAAAAATATTCCAGGGTTTTGAATTCGGTTTTCGCAGCACTGAATAGCTTTTCACACTGGGCAATATGCGCATCCATCGACCCGCCGATATCAAACAGCATTAAAACTTTAATACGGTTACGACGCTCCGGCACCAATTGTACATCCAGAATGCCCTGCTTGGCCGTTTCACGAATCGTACCATCAATATCCAGCTCTTCGGCTGCACCCTGACGGGCAAACTTACGCAAACGGCGCAATGCCATCTGCATCTGGCGACTTCCCAAAATCTGTTCATCGTCCAGATTGCGGTATTGACGCTGTTCCCAGACTTTCACCGCAGAACGCTTACGCCCCGGCCCGCCAATACGCACGCCTTCAGGATGATCACCATAAGCACCAAATGGCGAAGTACCACCAGTACCAATCATCTTGTTACCGCCCTGATGTTTTTTATGCTGTTCGCGCAGGCGCTCTTCCAGCATTTTCATCAGTTCTTCCAGCGATCCAGCTTTTTTCAGCTCTTCGCGCTGCTCTGGGGTTAGATGCTTCTCGAGTAATTCGAGATCAAACCAGTCTTTGGGCAGCTTATGCACCTGATTCAGTAATTCATCCAGATCAAAGGTCGCGATCCCATCAAAATAGTCTTTCATGGCACGATCGAACTTGTCGAAATAGCGCTCGTCTTTGACCATTACGGTTTTTGCAAGCTGATAGAACTCGTCCTGATCGGCAAAGACCAGTCCTGCAGCAACCGCCTGATTCAGGTCAATCAATTCGCGGGTCGATACCGGCACGCTGTATTTGCGTAAGGTATAAAACAGTCGCACAAACATGCGTGTTTCTCCCTTAACGACGTGACATAAAGGCTAGACGTTCAAGTAACTGCACATCCTGCTCGTTTTTAATCAATGCGCCGTATAAGGGTGGAATCGATTTGGATTTGTCGGTATTGCGCAGAATATCTTCCGGCATGTCGTCAGCCATGAGCAGGCTGAGCCAGTCGATCAGTTCAGAAGTTGAAGGTGGTTTTTTCAAACCCGGAATCTGGCGTAGTTTGAAGAATACCTGCAAGGCTTCATTCACCAATGTTGCAGAGATATTCTCAAAATGCACATCGATGATTTCACGCATGGTGGCTTCATCCGGGAATTCGATATAGTGGAAGAAACAACGGCGTAAAAAAGCATCCGGCAATTCTTTTTCGTTATTCGAGGTAATGATCACGATCGGACGCTGGGTTGCGGTAATGGTTTCGCCAGTCTCGTACACATAGAACGACATTTTATCAAGTTCATGCAGCAAGTCATTTGGAAACTCGATGTCTGCCTTGTCAATTTCATCAATCAGCAGGACACAGCGCTCTTCACTGGTAAATGCTTCCCACAGTTTCCCCGGCTTGATGTAATTCTTGATGTCATAGACACGGTCATCACCAAGTTGACTGTCACGCAGGCGCGATACAGCATCGTATTCATACAGACCTTGTTGCGCTTTGGTGGTGGACTTGATGTGCCAGGTGATCAGCTTCAAACCCAGACTTTCTGCGACTTGCTCGGCCAGTAAAGTTTTACCTGTACCCGGCTCACCTTTGACCAGCAATGGTTTTTGCAAACTGCATGTACTGATCGGTACCTGAAAATTGTTGAATATCAGCAGACATGATTGAACCTTATTTTTTACTTACAGCGGTGAACTTTTCTCGTGAACACGAATATTGCTTTTGTTCGACACATAGGTCGACCAGCAATAGCCAATCACAGATCCAATCCCAATGACAAATAAAATAAGTGACGCATTAATCCAAACCAGGGATTGCTCTTTGGTTAGCATCCCAAATAACAGACCAAAGATCGCGGGTGCAATGGACGCATTCGCCCCCTCGGATACCGTCGGTGTCAGCAGAATGGCAAAGGCCACAATCCACAAAAAACCGCCCATGGGTTTAGGCAGGCGCTTGGTCACGCCATACCAGCACCATAAAGCAATCAGGCTGCCGAGCAGATAAACTGCAACGGCAATGCTCTGTTCAGGAATTGAGTCTAATACAGCCACATAACCATTCATTTCACAACTCCTGAATCAACATTAAGCACCACGCAAGCCTTCTGGTGCTACAGCGTTTGGATCAATCAAGCCTTCTGGTGGCATTTGCAGGAAGAAACCGCGGGTTTCAATAGAATCCATGACATGCAAGACATTGGCACGTGCCAGTTTACGTGATTCGCTTAATTCAAGATGCATGACAAAAGTCGCACGTCCAAATGCTGCCTGTACTGCTTCTGACAGAACGCTTAAAGGCTCGAATGTTTCAGCTTCGCTTTCATTCACAGGACGCGCCACATACAGATACATTTCACTTTTTTTGCTGGATTTGTAGATAGACACTTGCATATTTCAAACGACTTTTCTGAAAAAACAACCGCAAGGATACATCAAAAAAAAGACAGAAACATTAGTCACGTCTCATGCATCAGTCGTGATTTTGTATAATTGCTTTTTCTTTAATCAATCCCGCAACCAATCATTCGCTGACTTTCATCTGAGTAGACAGATAAGATTCATCCTGATGCAATACCTGAATCAATGGCTGAGTTAATAACTCATAGCGCCAGCCGAGCAGAAAATCCGGCAGATCCTGCTCGTCCTTATGAAAGACCACGTGCTGATACAAGGCATTCAGCCATTTCTTACGCATCAGGACTTCTTTCGGAATTGAGGTTTCATTGACGACATTCTGAATAATTGAATCAATTTTTTCGCCAATATCTTTGGAAGAATGGCGAATTGGACGTGCCAGACGTAAAGGCCAGTTTGCCGGCTCCGGCAGGAATTTCAATAAATCTAAAATGGTTTTGCCATGCTCACGAACCACATTCGAACGAATGTCTTTCACATGACTCAGCTGGAAATTATTGCGCGGGAATTTTTCCACCAGATCAATCATGCTGGCATTTTTTAAAATAAAACTGCGTGGCTGATTTAGTGCTTTGGCAATCTGATCACGCCAAACCATTAATTGCTGCAATTGCATCAGCTGACGGCGTGAATGCCGGTAATTGCCGACATCCTGATACAACAAGGCAGTTGGGGTATCTTCGCCAATTTCCTGAGTCAGAAAACGGCAATCTTGCAAGGCAAAATCCAGCAGATCTTTCGACTCCAGATCCCGTTTGATTTTCTCTGACAGTTGCACCAGATAATGCACATCATTGGCAGCATAGAGCAACTGTTCGGAACTGAGTGGACGCGCCAGCCAGTCAGAACGGGTCTGGTCTTTTTCGATATCGACTTCCAGCATCTGCTTCAGCGCATTTTGATAGCTGACTTGCAGACCATGCCCCAAAAATGACATGCCGACCTGGGTATCAAACACATTACTCAGCGATTTCTTCTGGGTATAGTGATAAATCAGATCGATATCTTCACTACAGGCATGAAAAATATTCTGCTGTGCGTTAAAAATTTTATTAAGGAACTCAGTCAGATCCAGCGTGGTTCCATCCAACAAATAGACCTTGTTGTCTACGTTAATCTGAAAAACACCCAGCTTAGGCCATAAGGTATCAACCTTGATAAACTCGGTATCCAGTCCATACACTGAATTCTGTTCCATCAGCTTCAGTACATGAGTTAAGTCGTTTTGATGTTGAATAAATTGAAACATAGAACTGAGTCTAAGATTAGATTCTCGATAGATCCATATTAACTGATCTATAGAATTTTTGTATAAAAAATAACGTCAATTCTGCCCTATTTCCTAAAAAATGGCGCTTACTTATCAGGATTTATATTCTAATTAATATCTTTTTTATATTAAAACTAACAAGATATTTAAGCTTAGCTTACTTCATGCGCATCCGGTTATGTACTGCCTGACTCAAGGTATGACTGTCGACATATTCCAGCTCACCACCTTGTGGTACGCCCTGGGCAATTCGGGTCATCTGGATCGGCAAATGCTTACTGGCCTCAACCAGATAATGCGCCGTAGCCTGACCTTCTACCGTGGCATTGGTCGCCAGAATCACTTCTTTCACCTGACCATTGGCCAAACGGTGCAATAAGTACGGAATACCGATTTCTTCTGGTCCAATACCATCCAGTGGCGATAAATGTCCACCCAATACATGATATTTACCTCTAAAGCTGCCACTTTGCTCAATCGCCATGACATCTGCAGGTGATTCCACTACACAGAGCAGTTCATCATCACGATCCAGCGAACTGCAAATATTGCAGACTTCATCTTCGGTCAGAGAATGGCAGACGGAACATTCATGAATGTGATTGGTGGCTTCAGTCAGCGCATGTGCCAGACCAATAGCACCTTCACGATTTTTCATGATCATATGCAATGCCATACGTTGAGCCGATTTCGGCCCAACGCTTGGCAAAATGCGTAATGCTTGAACGAGTTGATCAAAACGATCACTAAACATTGCGCATTCGTCCTTAGAACATACCTGCAAGACCAGGCGGTAACCCCATACCCGAATTCGCTGCTTTCATTCTTTCGTCAGATACCACTTCTGCCTGACGTGCTGCATCATTCATTGCCGCTGCAATCAGGTCTTCGATCATGTCTGGATCATCCTGAAGTAACTCAGGATTGATTTCGATACGCTTCACTACGTTACGGCAAGTCATAGTTACTTTCACCAGACCGCCACCCGCCTCGGCATGCACTTCAGTTTGCGCAAGCTCTTCTTTGGCTTTTTTTACGTTGTTTTCAACTTCTTTCTGCATGCGCTGAGCTTGCTGCATCAACATGTTAATGTTCATAAATATCTCCGAACATAAATTTATAGAATTAAATCAGGTCTAAACCACGGCTAATGTCACGAATAATATCACCAATCTCTTCCAAACCAACAGATACGCGAATTAAACCTTCGCGAATACCGGCAGCTTCTTTGGCTTCAGGCGACAATTTACCGTGTGTCGTGGTTGCAGGATGGGTAATGGTCGATTTCACATCGCCCAGATTACCGGTAATCGAGATAAACTGGGTATTATCGATGACAGTCCATGCTTCCTCACGACCACCTTTGACTTCAAAAGACACAATACCGCCAAAACCGCTCTGCTGTTTTGCTGCCAGTTCATGACCGATATGCTCAGGCAGGCCTGCATAATATACTTTTTCTACTTTTGGATGCTGGTTCAAAAATTCAGCCAGTTGCTGAGCACTTGCCGAATGTTCACGCATACGTAAACGTAGTGTTTCCAAGCCTTTTAGAAAAACCCAGGCATTGAATGGGCTCATTGAAGGACCAGTGGTACGCACATAGCCAAAAATTTCTTCAAGCAGCTTATGATTACCTACGACTGCGCCGCCTAATGCACGGCCTTGGCCATCCAGATATTTAGTCGCAGAATACACCACTAGGTCTGCACCAAATTTGAGTGGTTGTTGTAACACCGGTGTACAGAAGCTGTTATCAATCGCCAGTAAAGCATCATTGGCATGCGCAATATCGGCGAGTCCCTGTATATTAGCTACTTCTGCTAAAGGATTCGATGGCGATTCAACAAAGAGAATTTTTGTTTCAGGCTTGATGGCATTTTTCCATGCATCAAGATCAGTCAAATCGACGAAATCAACGCTGACGCCAAATTTTGCGACATATTTTTCAAACATGGAAACCGTAGAACCGAAGACTGCACGTGAACAAATCACATGGTCGCCCGCTTTTAAAAAAGCCATCATCACTGCCATAATAGCTGCCATACCCGAACTGGTGGCGACGGCGCGCTCTGCACCTTCAAGTGCAGCCAGACGCTTTTCAAACATGGCAACGGTCGGATTGGTAAAGCGAGAATAGATATTGCCCGGTTCCTGGCCTGAGAATTTGGCTGCGGCTTCTGCAGCATTTTCATAAACAAAGGACGATGTTAGAAAAATTGGTTCGCCATGCTCACCTTCAAAAGTGCGGGTATGGCCGGTACGAATGGCTAAAGTTTCTAATTGGTAAGAAATATCGTCTTGCTGGCTCATCGCTTTACCTCAGCCCTCGGGCTGCCTTTTGTAAAAATTTGCCAACATTTTGAGCGCCTAAGCTATTTCAGGTCAAGGCATAATAAGCGATTATTGCTTAGACTTCGATCAATCCTCCCGCGGATACGGATATTTTATTTACATGATTCAGTTAAAACAAAACTTTCAGCGCCAGCAAAAAAAATTGAAACACCTTAGTACCCGGGTGTTTAATGCCTCCTCACTGATCCTGTCGCAAAAAACCCCTTTTGAATATATTGCCGGCACCGAGTTTTGCAAGATTCGTTATTACGCTTCACCCGAAAAAAAATATAAGGAGCCTCTGGTTTTTATCGCACCCTTGGCCATTAATATGGATATTTATGATCTGTATCCTTATCGCTCTCTGGTCAAGCATTTTCAGCATAGCGGTTTTGATGTCTATCTGGTGGAATGGAAACGCTTTAACTTTAAGCACCGCCACCTGAATTTTTTATCTTTTATTGATGCAGCCATTCCTCAATCCATTGAAACCATCTGCAAGCATTCAGGCAGTCAGTTCATTTCCTTACACGGCTGGAGTATGGCTGGCGTATTTGTCACGCTCTATACGGCCTTGCATTCGCCTGAACATGTCAAGAATCTGATCGTGGTGGGCAGCCCCATCGACAGTTATGCATCAGGACGTGTCGGCAAACTATTTTCTACGACCAATAAACTGATTTCTAAAAATAAGAATTTGCAACAGGCCATTCATCAAGGACTGATCCCGAAGCAATATATTCATACGCCGGGTATTGTAAATGCCTTGGGCTTTAAATTACTCGATCCGATTGGCTGGCTCAAAAGCCAGAAGCAGTTTTTGCTGAATCTGGATCATGTCGAAGATGTCTATGAACATGCCACCATGGGAAATTTCCTGAACAAGATGATTGATTATCCAGGCGGGATTAATCAGGACATGGTGCTGCACTTATGGCTGCAAAATCCTTTAAAACAGGGTTCTATCACTTTGGATGGTCGTGTCGTTGATCTTAAAAATATCAGCTGCTCCCTATTGGTAGGTGCAGGTCAAACCGACCAGATTGTCACAGAACAGTCAGCTAAGCCTTTGATGAAATTGACAAGTAGCCAGGATAAGACGTTTACTCTTATACCGGGTGGTCATCTTGGACTAATGTCGAACCAGAAAACAGCCAATACATTCTGGCCAAAAATGACGACCTGGCTGGTGCAGCGCTCTACACGGCTTGATGCTTAAAGCAGATTTCTCGCACCAGAAAAATATTAAAAATTATCAATAGATTTAAACATATTCAGAGGGTACAGCATGATTCAATCAGTGGCATTTATCGGCCTAGGTGCAATGGGTTTTCGTATGGCAGCACATTTACCCAAGCATTTTGATACGGTCTATGTCTGGAACCGCAGCTTTAACAAGGCAGAGCAACATGCGGCTGAATATGGCACCCAAGCCGTCACACTGGAACAGGCCGTACAGGCAGATGTGATTTTTTCCTGCCTGCCAACTAGCGCTGACGTTGAACGACTTCTGGAAAATCTGTCGCTTAAATCCGGTTCAGTCTGGGTCGACTGCACCAGTGGTGTACCGGATTCTGCCCAAAAATTGGCAGTACAATTGGCTAAACATGGGGTAATCTTTCTGGATGCACCGGTCAGCGGCCAGACCATTGGCGCTGACAATGGCACGTTAACTGTGATGGTGGGCGGTAATGCAGAGGGCTATGAAAAAGCCCTTCCTGCGATGCAGGCTTTTGGCAAGCTGATCAAGCATGTGGGTGAATCTGGCGCAGGTTTTGCAGTGAAGGCCGTAAATAATATGTTAATGGCTGTAAACCTGTGTGCCGTCGCAGAAGGCTTTACTACACTGAAAGCGCATGGGGTAAACCTGCATGAAGCGCTGGATTGTATTAATGCTTCAAGTGGTAAAAGTATGGTGACTGAAACCGTATTGCCACAGCGTATTTTAAACCGAAGTTTTCCTGTAACCTTTGCCCTGCCACTCTTGGCCAAAGATACAGGTATTGCAATCGACCTTGCGCGTGAAGCCAAACTTTCTGCGCCTGTGCTCTCGTTGACCCAGAATCTGATTCAAGCGGCCAGCGATCTGTCGGATAAAAACAGTGATTTTTCCAGTGCTGTGAAAATAATCATGGAGTAATATTACCATCGAGTAATATCTCGCCATTGAATAATGATAACGAAACCTCATATTGTGACTAGTAGGCAGGCACATATAGTGGATAACCCAGAGGAAACTCTCATGACTAAGTTAAGTGTTGCAATTTTTGCTAGTGTTGCAACTTTTATTGGGGCAAGTGCTTTTGCAGCAACGCCAGAGCAAGAATGTCAAAAATTGAAAAATGACCATGATGTCATTTACGCATCTAAAGGTTTTTGCTTTAAAGACCCGGATGCAAAGGCGAAGTTTGGCAATGATAATTGCTATACAACTAAACCAAAATTTTCAGAAAAAGAGCAACAACGACTTGACGCCATCAAAGATCGTCAGAAAGAATTGAACTGTAAATAATTACAGTACACAATCACTTTCAAGGATTAGACATGCTTTACGATGATCAAAATATTTTTGCACGAATTATCCGCAACGAAATTCCTGCAATTAAAGTGTATGAAGATGATCAAGTTCTCGCTTTTATGGACATCATGCCTCAAGCTGAAGGTCACACGCTGGTCATCCCTAAAACACCTGCTATAACATTGCTTGATCTACCTCCTGACGCTGCTGCTTACACCATTCAAATTGTGCAAAAAGTTGCGCAAGCGATGGAAATAGCACTTGAAGTAAAAGGTATTGTACTGATGCAACTTTCAGGCGCATCTGCTGGTCAGACTGTTCCGCATGTACATTTCCACCTCATTCCAAGTTCAGTTCATGAATTAGGCAAACATGCTTTACACATGGGTGATCAAGAAAAAATCCAAGCCTTGGCGGAAAGAATTAAAGCCGCACTTTGATTTAAAATAAATTCAAAAAATGGAGCTTCGGCTCCATTTTTTATAAATACAGAATAAGAAAAGAAAGAATTAGCCTTCATATTTAATCCAAACACGTCACCAAACTGTCATTTATTGTTCACCTCGTTGTCACAAACATTACAGATACTGCATAGCAAGTTGGTGAGCTTTTGTAATTTTTTGTACTTAAGCAAACTAAAAAAGAAGTGTTAAGTAAGGCGAATGCCATTTAGAACCGTGTTTTGGAGAAATATCTCAATGAAAAAATTACTTCTCGCTACTGCAGTAGCGGCTTTGGGGATGAGTGCAGCACAAGCAGCACCAACTTTGTATGGTAAACTGAACGTATCTATCGACCAAGTTGATAACTACGATTTCAAAGGTAACGATGTTTCTGAAGTAAGCTCTCATGCTTCACGTATTGGTGTAAAAGGTGAAGAGAAACTGACTGACAAGTTGTCAGCTGTTTATCAAGCTGAATGGGCTGTTTCTACTGATGGTTCTGGTTCAGATACTGACTGGAGTGCACGTAACCGCTTCATCGGTCTTAAATGGGCTGGTTTAGGTACACTAAAAGCAGGTAACTACGATTCTTATTTCAAAACAGCTGCTGGCAGTGCTCAAGACATCTTCAACGATCACACTCGTCTTGACATTACCAACATGATGCACGGTGAAGAACGTCCTAAAAATTCGATCGGTATCGAAACTGACAAAAAATTGCTTGGCGGCGTTCAATTCAACATTATGGCGCTACAAGGTGAAAATTCAGCTGCTCCTGGAGCTGGCACTTCTGGTGACGATAGTGCACGTGATGGCTTCGGTGATGGTATCTCAGCATCTGTCCTATATGATAACAAAGACATTGGCTTATCTTTAGGCCTAGCAGCAAACTCTGCTGTTGAAGGTAAATATGTAGGTTTTGATGGTAAAAAATATATTTCTGATGCTTTCCGTATCACTGGAGCTTATGACTTCTCTAAAGTGGGTATCAACGGCTTGACTTTAGGTGGTTTATGGCAAACCGCTGAACCATCTGACGATCTAACCGCTGCTAAAGGCTTACAAGAAGATGCTTTCACAATTGCCGCTGCATATAAAATCGGTTCAACTCCATGGGTTGTAAAAGCTGAATACGCAAATGCGAATACAGAATACACAGCTGGAACTACTTCTGTTGATCGTGACATCAATCAATACGGTCTTGGTGTAGATTACTACTTCAACAAACAAGCTCGTATGTACGGTATCGTTGCTTCTCAAGAACGTGACTGGAAAACAGCTGCTGGTGAAGATGATACTATGACTGTATTCGGTCTTGGTATGGAATATAACTTCTAAGCCAAAAGCCATAGCACACTAAAGAATATTTTATTTAAGTATGCTGATTTTTTGACCGCGTACTTAACCAAAAAAAGACTACCTACGGGCGGTCTTTTTTATTTCTCACGAATAGAGTATTTAAAACCATATCTGTATTATTTTCTTTTTAAAATCATTAAACCCTAATTAAAAAACAGATTAATCCTACTTAATACATATTATTTCAAATACCAATTTTTAATAATATGCAACCATTTTGGTCAGATTTTTAGATAATACACAACTGTTTTAGTCAACTTTAAATATAATACATTACCATTTTAGTTGGGATTAAAAACATTAACACAAAGCTTTTTAGTCTACTTTGAAGCAAATAAATATTAGTTTATTTTTTAACACTCACCAGAATAAGCTATTGTTTTTATTAATTTAAATAATATATTTTTACTTTAACTGTTTAATCTATTTATTTTTAGTTACTTTTTGTTTAATAATATCCATTATGTTTTAAAAAATAGGCTTATTTGCATGAGCTTAATACCCAAAGATTTTAACAAACGATTAGTTCGCGAGGGCTTTGTTGCACAAACCTATCTGTAAAGGCTTTTTCAGCGATATAATTTTCAAATGAAGAAGCCTACACACAAAATCTACCGCACAACCAATTGGCCCGCATATAACCAAGCACTCATGAGTCGCGGAAATATTGCCATTTGGTTTGATCCTGCTACGCAATGGTATGCGCCATCAAAAGGCAAACAAGGGCGAAATCAAACCTACTCCGACGCAGCCATCCAATGCT
>SPVA01000113.1 GCA_013530545.1 Acinetobacter lwoffii | reverse complement strand
AAACCATTCAGCTAAATAGCGCACATGCCCTAAAAAGAAAAGCCCCCGTATTAAGAAGAATTGAATATAGAGATCAGCAAAGTGGCAAGCACTTTAGCTTTCTCAGCAATAACTTTCATTTAGCCGCCTCCACCATTGCGGCGATTTATAAAGATCGTTGGAAAGTTGAGCTGTTCTTTAAGGCGATTAAGCAGAATCTCAAATTAAAAGCGTTTCTAGGCCGCAGCAGGAACGCAATTCAGACACAAATCTGGATTGCGATGATCGCCTATTTATTGGTGAGTTTCGCTCAACATTTAGGAAAAACAGGTTGGACAGTTCAACGTTTACTCAGAATAATTCAAGTGAATTTGTTTGAAAGAAGAACTTTAAAAGCTTTATTTTCACCCGATAAAATACCCATAAAACAAGAGGAAGCTCAAATGAGCTTCCTCTTGTGAAAAATTGTGGGACAGCAATGGCCAATAGGCTCCTTTGATTCAAAATCCTGGTTATTTCACAAAAGTCGTCCAGACATAATCTTGAGCCTGCCCTTTGAGGGTCATTTTCAGTTGATCGCCTGAATGTAATGCCGCAACGCCTGCCGGTGTACCGGTCATCACCACATCCCCTTCTTCCAAAGTAAAGACCTGACTGATGTCAGCCAGCAAGGTCGCAATATCAAATATCAATAAAGCGGTATCACCTTTTTGACGTAGCTCATCATTGACTTGCAGTGTATAATGCACATCTTTCCAGTCAGTGACTACATCGGCGACAGGCACCCAATCCGACAACAAACAAGAACCATCAAAGGCTTTGGCACGTTCCCAAGACTGGCCTTTTTTCTTGAGATCATCCTGTAAATCACGCAAAGTTAAGTCCAGACCTAAAGTCACCGCACCCACAGCTTCAAGTGATTTCACAGGATCGCTTTCTTTGCTTAAAGTCCGGTCAATGCGCAAGCTGAGTTCACATTCATAATGACAATTGCCCCATTCCGGATTCCACTCAATGCCTGCTTCAAGCGAACTTAAGGCACTCGGTGGCTTGATAAACAATACCGGACGATCAGGGATCGCATTGCCGAGTTCTTTGGCATGATCGGCATAACTGCGACCCACGCAAACGATTTTGGATGGACGTGTGCTCATGATCAAAACTTCCCTTTTATAGATATCTGAATTATTTTTTAAATGTATGCTCGAACATACTCTGTTCAGTGCCGTCCTTAAATGCACGCTTCGGCACAATAACCACGGTACGGTTTTTTAATTCCAGCATATAAGTGAGTTTACCGACAGCAAAATTCTGCACTTCGCTATATGGCACCAACTTACTACGATCATTATTAAAAATTTCCGCATAGTCCTGATACAAATCAATACCCTGTTCGCTTTTACCAAACTGATATTTAACAAACTGACGTTTAAACATCATCGGCAGGAACCAGTAACGCATAATACCTTGCAGGAGCAGAAAGAATGCGCCCAAAGCCACGTAATAACGTCCGACGCCATCAAAACCCATCGAGAAACCCCAGATGATGATCCCGATACTGACCAGAGGCGTCAGAAAACGTGAAATCTGCTTTTTACCAAACGTCGCCAGGGCAAAACCATCCTGAGATTCTTCTAAAGTCAGAAAATAACGGGTCGATAAAGTCGGTGCTGACTCAGTCATAGCATCACATCAAAAATAAAATCTTGCCCAATACTATAGCAAAATATCTACAGCGCTTATGGCCTGTCGCATCAATTACATAACTTTGCTTTGGAAATACGTACATTTGGTTTTAAATAAACAACAATTAAAACAAAAAATAAGCAACAGGATGTTGAATGAAAGGATTAAAGCAATGCATGCTCATCGGTGTTTGTTTGGCAGTTTCTGCTCCAGCACTGGCCAAGATTATTCCCTGGAATGCCGAACTACCGAGCAGTCTGAGTGCTTATCAGGGAAATGCCCAGCAACTGGCAGAATTAACCGGCGAGCGGATTCTGATTTATGCACATCCAACCAGTAAAACCCAGCTTCCCACCTTAAATAGTAATGCAGCCAGCAAGACACAGTTTTATAGTGCGGCTGTGGTATTACCGGTAGCTGAAGCTCAGGTTGAAAAATTGCTACGCCATTATCCGAATTATGTGGGTCTATTTCCGACCTTAAAGTCAGCCAAAGTGCTGGAGCAGCAGGGTTCGATTCAGCAGGTTAGATATCAGGTTCATATCCCGACCCCGATTCCGGTGTTGAACTTTAAAGAAACTGTAGTGATGCAGCATCATCTGGGTGAAAACAGCATCAATACTTTAATTATCGATGCGCCAATTCCCTATGGTGCGGGAAACTTGGAATGGTTTGCACTGGGTCCGCATAAAACGCTGGTGACTGTCACCCAATGGGGCGACCTGAATCAGCCTAAAGGCTTTTTATTCAGTAAAATCCTGAATGCGCTGCCTGAAGCCAAACTCGGCATTCCGCCGAGTACCAATGCATTTCTGCTGGAAGCACTACAACAACGCTTTAAAACCGAGCATACAGCAGCACTAGCAACTCCGATTCCGCAACTGAGATTGAACCCTCAACAGCTACAAAAAATTGCCCAGATCAGCCAAAAATCAGGGCAACCGGTCAGTTTCATTTTGCCGAACTATCTGATCAAAGAAGGAAAATTCTCAGAAAATTTAAGATTTAGCAGCACCTATCAATATTTTCCGAATCCGGTCGAAAAATTGCGGCCGTGGTTAGCAGCTGAAGCAACCCAGCAGCTTTTCCCCCGGCAGATCAAGAAAGTCGAACTGAATCCGGTCAATGCCCAGAATATAGATGCCAACTATAAGGTGTCGGTCGGTTTAGGAGTGATTCAGATTCCATTTAACTTCAAGATGCGTTTTTACCAGCCTGATTCCCTGCAAAACCAGTTTAATGCTAATGGTGGCGACTTGAAGTTTGTGAAAGGTGGCATGCGCTTATTGCCGCAGTCACAAGGTACCTTATTTCAAATTACCAGCAGCATGAAGATTCACGATCAGGCGCCATTCTTATTAAGAGCCATGCGCAGCATGCCCTATCACGATGTTTTACCTGCGGTAGGTGGCAATACCGTTTATGCACTGAAAGTGCAGCAGAAATTAAGATGAGCAGGAAGCAGAGAGTTATTGGTTTTTTATATGAAAAATAGTTAAAAATCACAGACGTAAAAAAACCGCATCACTGTGCGGTTTTTTTCAGAATTCTTATCAAGATTGGTGCGCTCAGAGAGATTCGAACTCCCGACCCCTTAGTTCGTAGCCAAGTGCTCTATCCAGCTGAGCTATGAGCGCGACGTCTTGATGGGGTGC
>SPVA01000111.1 GCA_013530545.1 Acinetobacter lwoffii | reverse complement strand
TGGGCGTCTTGTTTTGACCCTGCGCCATTTTTGCCGATGTCACGCGAGGAAATGGATCAACTCGGCTGGGACAGCTGTGATTTTATTTTAGTTTGTGGTGATGCTTATATCGATCATCCATCTTTCTGTTCAGGCATTATTGGCCGTACCCTGGAAGCACAAGGCTTCCGTGTCGGTATTATTGCACAGCCAGACTGGACCAGCGTGGATGCGTTCCGCGTTTTGGGTAAACCAAATATTGCCTGGGGTGTAACAGCAGGGAATATGGATTCCATGATCAACCGTTATACGGCTGACCGTAAAATCCGTTCTGATGATGCCTATTCACCAGACAATCAGCCAAACAAACGTCCAGACCGTGCGGCAACTGTGTATTGCCAGCGTGTTCGTGAAGCTTATCCGGATGTACCAGTATTGCTCGGCGGTATTGAAGCGTCGTTACGTCGTATTGCACATTATGATTACTGGTCAGACAAAGTCCGTCGTTCAGTCTTGATGGATTCAAAAGCCGATCTTTTAATGTACGGTAATGGCGAACGCTCAATCACTGAAATCATGCATCGCTTGGCGCGTGGCGAGAAAATTCACGAGATTACTGATGTTCGCGGTACAGCGTTTATTGTGAATAAACACAACCGTGCCTCTAAAGCCAAGTTTGTGGAAATTGCATCGAATGATGTCGATGCCATTGGCCGTGTTGATCCAATTATTAACCCGTATGTCATGACTGAAGATATCGAGGGTTGTGAGATTGAACAAGGCAAGGATTCTAGCCAGTACCAAGGTTTTCAAAAAGAACATGTCGCTAACCAAATTGTGCAACTGCAACCGGCTTCTAAAGCGATTAAACATAAGTTACCGCCGCGCGAATTGGCCGTAATTCGTTTGCCTGCTTTTGAAGAAGTGGCTGCAGATCCAGTGCTCTACGCACATGCCAACCGTATTCTGCATCTGGAAACCAATCCGGGGAATGCGCGTGCCATGGTGCAAAAGCATGGTGAACGTGATGTCTGGTTGAATGCACCGCCAATTCCGTTGACTACCGAAGAAATGGACTATGTGTTTGACCTGCCTTATGCACGTCTGCCGCATCCTGCTTATGGCAATGCACGTTTCCCGGCATTCGACATGATCAAGTTCTCTGTGAATATCATGCGTGGCTGTTTCGGTGGTTGTACCTTCTGTTCAATTACGGAACATGAAGGTCGTATTATTCAGAACCGTTCTGAAGAATCGATTCTGCGTGAAGTGGAAAAAATCCGTGATACCGCACCGGGCTTCACGGGTATTATCTCGGACTTGGGTGGCCCAACAGCCAATATGTATCGTTTGGCCTGTAAAGATCCTGAGATTGAAAAGAACTGTCGTAAACCGTCATGTGTATTCCCGGGCGTTTGTCAGAATTTGCATACGGATCATGCTCCATTGACGCAGTTATACCGTAAAGCGCGTTCTTTACCAGGCATTAAAAAGATTCTGATTGGTTCAGGCCTACGTTATGACCTTGCGGTTTTAAACCCTGAATATGTCAAAGAACTTGTCACCCATCATGTCGGTGGTTACTTAAAAATTGCGCCTGAACATACCGAAAAAGGCCCACTCAATAAAATGATGAAGCCGGGTATTGGGACTTATGACCGCTTCAAGCAAATGTTTGATCGTTATAGTAAGGAAGCAGGCAAGGAACAATACTTAATTCCTTACTTCATCGCGGCGCATCCGGGAACTACCGATTACGACATGATGAATTTGGCGATTTGGTTGAAGAAGAATGGTTTCCGTGCCGATCAGGTACAGACCTTCTATCCTTCACCAATGGCGACTGCAACTACCATGTACTACACTGGTAAAAACCCGCTGGCGAAAGTGGCGCGTTATACTGAAAATGTCGACATTGTGAAAGGTGAGAAGCGTCGTCGTTTGCACAAAGCTTTCTTGCGTTATCATGATTCAAACAACTGGCCGTTATTGCGTGAAGCCCTGAAAGAAATGGGTCGTCAGGATTTGATTGGTAACTCGAAACAGCATTTAATTCCGACTTATCAGCCTGTAGGCAGTGCAGACGGTCAGTATCAATCGGCGCGTAAGAAGAATTCGACGGTTGCCGGTGATTCGCAAAAACGTACCGGTGAGCAAGGGAATCGTAGCAAGGCTGCACAAGCTCAGTCACGTCCTTCAAATACCAAGAAACGTCCTGAGCGTGGTCAAATTCTGACCCAGCACACTGGTTTACCACCACGTGAAACGGGTGATGCCAAAAAACCGTTTGGTGGGCCAAAGCCTAAAGCGAAGCCCAAATCACGTGCATAATTAAGTTAATAAAAAGACACTTCGGTGTCTTTTTTTAGCTCTTGGGTAAAGTAACGTAGCCTGAGCTTGTGCGTTGAAAGTGTAAAAGAATATATTATTTGGACTAAGTTCTTTAAAAAAGTGATATAAAAATAACACTTTGTCGGAATTGTCCTACAGTTGGGCAGATATGTATTGCGATCAATTCCATGGATGTTTTAGAGTGCATTATCAGTACTTTAAATCCACTTTCATTGGCATCCAGAGAGATGTCACTTTAGGTAACACAGAATCCAGTTTTGATACCAGTTGTATGGGTATTTAAACAGATTGGTTGTTAGCTCTATTTAAAATAAAGCGTGGGTTTATACTGCACAACAATAAAACAAAAATGATTATAAGAATGCAAGGATTTAGGCATGACCACCTATATTATGATTGGGAGTTTCCTGCTCTTCTGTGTCGTGCTCATGGCATGGAAAAAGCTCGGAAATAATTCCAAACCACAAGACAGCGCGTTAAAGCAGCGTGCTATTTTTAACCTGAATGAGCAATTGACCTTCACTCGCCTGAGAGAAGTCTTACCTGAATACATTATTCTGGCACATGTTTCCTATGATGCCTTAATAACGACTAAATTTAACCGGACTCGGCATAAGTACCGTAACCTGACTGCAGATTTTGTCATTCTGGATCAGCAGCATCAGATTCTAGCCGTGGTAGGAGTGGATGATCCCTTAATCTTAAAGCGTCCCCAGCAGACGGGTTTTCAGGATGCATTACTAACCATGGCCGGTTATCGGGTGATTCGTTACGATGATGTGCCGGAATATTATCAGTTGCGCCAGGACTTCTTGCAGGAGCAAGCGCAAATGCAGAAAATGCCCAAATATACAGTTAGCAATGATCTGAAAAAATATTATTTATATTCGGATTTAGAGCGCAGTAAAATCAAAGCTGTGGGCTAAAACAAAAAAGCATGCCAGAAGCATGCTTTTTTTATGAGTATCGATCTTGAAACATTATTCTGGTTTAACCGCCACGACAGTCAGTTCGACCAATACCCGTGGATCATAGAGTTTTGCTTCTACACAGGTACGAGGCAGCGCTTCGATATCAGCGACCCAGGCATCCCAGACTTCATTGAAGGCTGCATAATCCTTCTCAATATCTTTCAAATAGATGGTTACCGACATGATGTGACTTTTGTCTGTGCCGGCATCTGCCAGAAACTGGTCAATAATATCTAAAGTCTGTTGGGTTTGCCCTTTAATATCCAGTTCAACATCTGTGGCCAGCTGGCCGGCAAGATGCACCAGATTACCGGCAATAGCAATTTCCGAAAAGCGTTTCGATACGTGTAAACGTTCAACTGTCATGTTGTTCATCCTGAGTTTTGGGCATCAGGGCTGCGACCAGTGCAGTCAGCAGACAACCCACCGCCAGATAGATGGCTACATAATGCCATGAACCATCCGCCCAAATCACCAGTGCCGCTGCAATAAATGGGGTAAAACCACCCCCAATGATGCTCGCCACCTGATAGCCAACTCCGGCACCGCTGTAGCGGTATTCTGTGCCAAACAGGGAGGTGAAAATCGGTTGATGGACACTGACCACCATATCGTGTGCGACGTTCGCCAGTAAAATTGCCCCGACAATGATCATCCAGGTGTTTTGTGCATCGAGCGCCATAAAAAATGGAAAGGCTGAAAGCGCACCAATCAAACCGCCCCAGACACACATTTTCTGATGATTGAATTTATCCGCCAGCCAGGCAAAGAAGGGAATACTGAAACAGCTGATGGCACCGACCATCAGCGTGATATTCAGGAAGAACTGTTTGTCCATGCCTAGGTTGCTGGTGGAATAGTTCAGGGCGAAATTGGTGACCAGATACATGGTCAGCAATTCAGTCAAACGTAAGGCAAGAATATAAAAGAAAGCTTTTGGATGTTTGCTGATCGCCTGCAAGATCGGCAGTTTTTCTGGTTGATGATCAGCTTTCACCACCTTTTCCACAAACTCTTGCGATTCATCCTGATCACGTCGGATCCACATCGCTACAGCTAACAGTACGATGCTGGCCAGAAAGGGAATACGCCATGCCCAGTCCGCAAAAGCCTGTTCGCCTAGGGTCGCAATAATAATGGAGACTGCACCAGTGGCCAATACCAGGCCAACACCATAGCCGACCTGAACCCCGCTGCTATAAAAGGCTTTTTTACCCTTGGGTGCATTTTCAACTGCCATCAGAGCTGCGCCGCCCCATTCACCACCCACGGCAAAGCCTTGCAAGGCACGGCAAAACACCAACAGCACCGGAGCCCACCAGCCAATTGCTTCAAAATTTGGCAGCAGACCAATCCCGACCGTGGAAATTCCCATCAGGATTACCGTAAGTACCAGCATTTTTTTACGGCCGAGCTTGTCACCAAAGTGACCAAATACCACACCACCTAAAGGACGAAACAGGAAGCCGACCCCAAAGGTGGCCAGAGCCGCAAGGGTACCCATGTTCTCGCCAATACTGGGGAAAAACTGATCTTTAAAAATTAAGGCTGCAACAATGCCATAAAGGAGAAAATCATACCAATCGACAACAGCACCAACAAAACTAGATAGCGCAGCTTTACGTGCGCGTTGTTCTTGAACAACAGAAGAATTTACAGAAGACATGCAGGAGGGGATTCCATGAGTTACATCAGAGTTGCCCTGCAATATTCGGATTTGATCGTCACGCTAATCACAGGACATCATGCTGAAAGTAAAGGTGATTTTCAGCATCTCGGCACATACATGGATAATGCATTGCGCAGATAGAGTACTCTAAAAAATCAAAATGTAAAAACAAAGTTGCCGTATTTTTAAACTGATGCCTAAAACATGATCAAAAAAGGTTTAGAGTAGCAATAACTGGGTTTCAGTTTCGGGGACGCTGAGCTGATACACGCCGACGCCGATCAGCCGAAATTGCATCTGCGGAGCAATATGCAGGTCGTCGAGCAGTAAGTCCAAGGCTTGGGCTAATTCCTGTGGGCTACGCAGCACCTGTTTAAAACTTTTACTGTGTTGCATCACCTGAAAATTCTTGAGTTTTAATTTGACCGTAACGCCGCGAGCAGAAAGCTGTTTCTTTTGCAGGCTTTGCCATACTTGTCCAAGTAAAGGCTCCCAATAGGGGCGACATTGGTTCAGATGCAGGTCATCATCAAAAGTGGTTTCTTTGGAAATTTGCTGGCGTTCCCGTTCCACTTCGACCGGTCGTTCATCAATGCCTTGAGCATACAAAAATAGCCGCCGGCCATATTTGCCAAAATGTTGAATTAGTAAGGCTTCATCGATTTGCTGTAAATCGCCTAAAGTTTCTAGATTCAGGCTTTTCAGTTTTTCCTGAGTGACTTTACCGACGCCGGGAATTTTTTTCAGTGGCAGATCCTGGATAAAACGCTGTACCTGCGAAGGTTTAATCACACAGATCCCATTCGGTTTGTGCCAGTCCGAAGCAATTTTAGCGAGAAACTTGTTGGGCGCTACACCAGCAGAAGCGGTTAATCCGGTGGCTTGAAAAATATCCTCACGAATTCGCATGGCGACTTCGGTAGCACTGGGAATCTGCTGTAAATTTTCTGTGACATCCAGAAAGGCTTCATCTAGAGACAGTGGCTCAATCAGGGAAGTATATTGCTGGAAGATCTGATGAATTTGTGCCGATACCTGCCGGTATTTGGCAAAATCTGGCTCAATCACGATAACTTGAGGACACAGTTTGCGCGCCTGCCCCATGGACATGGCAGAACGCAGGCCATAAACCCGTGCCGGATAGGAGGCAGCCGCGACCACCGCCCGAGGATGATGCGAGGCTATCACCACAGGTAAGTCTTTCAGTTCTGGACGTTCACGCAGCTCAACCGAGGCATAAAACGCATCCATATCGATATGAATAATTTTGCGCATGTACGCTATCTTAAGGGGCTTTAATCGGATTGGGAAGCGAAGGCTGAGTTGAGTAAATAGGGCTGCGGTTCGCTGAGCAGGACGACTTTTGTCCCTTGTCTCTCGGCAGCCTGAATCAGAAGTTGCAAACTTTTTGGGGTGTCATCGGCAAGACGGGGTAAAAATTGCAGCGGCTGGTTTAAAGGCTGAAAAAAATCATCCCAATGCACCGGAATCACCACTTTGGGCTTGAGCAGGTTCAGGGTTTCAGCCAGATATTGCTGCTGATAGGCATCGGATTGTCTGGAAAGCTGGGCAATGCCTAAAAACAGGGTATCGACTTTCAGATGCTGCAATTGCTCTGGAATAAATCTGGTACTGGCCTTGACCAGAATCTTATGTCCTGCATGCTCAATCAGGTAATCGAAACTGCCACCTTCCTTAAATTCGGAAAATTTAGCTGGCAGAGCTAAAGGTTGGAGTAACTCTTCGCCTAAATTATCATTTACCGCTGTGGGCGGAGTATGTTGTGAGGGAATTGCCGTGATCTGGAAATGCCCCCATTGCTGTAGTTGCCAAGGTTTAACTGACTGTAATTGCTGTGGAGTAACTTTGGGATTTGCTCGGGCGATATTCAGGGTGCTCGGCGAACCGACGACAGCAGTTTCGGGAAGCATTTCCAGTAAGGCCGGTACATCCAGAACATGGTCATAATGCGAGTGACTGACCAGAATGGCTCGGGTTCGGCTCAATTCATGGTGCTTCACCAGTTGCTCTAGGAGCGCTCTATCACTTTGAATAGGGCGGCTAAGCACTTGCCACAAAGATGGCCGGCTAAAGAAACCATCGATCAGGATCTGATCGTGGCCATCATCGAGTAACAGAGTGGACACACCAAAAAATTTGACTGTAAGCTCGTGAACGGATGTACCGGTTTGCGGCTGCCAGGCTTTAAAGTCACTAACCTTGCCCGAAGCTTGCAACAGATAAGCCAGCATACCCGCGACGAGCAGGAGTAGAATCACCAGACCGAGTAAAACGCCTTTTATCCATTTCAATCTTTTTATTTCCTTGTTGTTTTTATAAAGAACTTGTTTTCAGGCGATCAGCTTTATTTTGCTTGATTCTCAGATGAAGGTACTACAATCGCATTCTTTTTGAGAAAATCCAGCCATTGCTGTTCTGAGCCATAAAAAACATTCAGGTCTACCGGTGTGGTAATACCGGGAATTTTCCCCTGACTGGTATGTTGCCAAAACGTCCATTTAGGCTGATCTTTTAAATCAGGCAGACCTTTGTATTCACGTACCCAGAGTGGTACGTTAGGAAAGTGTCCTGCCAGTACAATATTATAAAAAGCTTTAGAAATATAGAAAATCGGCTGCTTGCCATAATGCTTTTTCAGGGCATCGTGCATCACCTGAATTTCGTTTAAAAGCTGCTCTTTAGAATAGGTATTGATGCATTTGCTGTCATATTCCAGATCAATCACTGGCGGTAAGGCATCCGGTTTATTGGGTACGGAGTCAATAAAATTCTGGGCTTGAATGCTGCCATCGCGGCAGAGGCGGTAGAAATGATAGGCACCGACCAGAAAGCCGCGTTCACGTGCTTTTAACCAGTTTTTCTGAAATTTGGTATCTTTAAAATCACCGCCTTCAGTGGCTTTCAGATAAACAAAATGGTATTTTTCAGGCGAAATCTGCTGCCACTGAATCTCTTTTTGATGATGCGATACATCAAAACCTTGGATTGGGTAATCGGCAGCATGGGCAGAGGGTGCTTTCATCAGGCAGAAATAGACCATAGCGCTAGCGATCACAGTGATCAGCACGCCAAGCCCAATCAAGAGCGATTTATTAACTCTGTTCGGAGCCTGATTTTTTTGCATCTTCAGTCCTTGCCTATATGTGATTTAGCCTAAAACTTACAATCAGCCCAAAGTGAATATATCGCATCAAACCGGGGTATTTTTAGGAATATGCCAGAAAATATAGGCCGCAATAATATTGATACAGCCTAAACAGATCAGTGACACATGAAAAGCAGCCACCAGATTGTCAGCGCCATAATAGGCACTCAGCATGTTCACCAGTGTCCCTGCCAGCGCCACTCCGATACTCATTGACAGCATCATGATCATCGACAGGAAACTGTTGCCGCTACTGGCATCCTGCTGGCTTAAATCCTTTAAGGTCAGGGTATTCATCGACACGAATTGCAGTGAATTTAAAATGCCGAAGATAAAGAAATGAATCGCGCGGAGCCAGATTGGGGTTTCCGCCGTGGTCAGGGCAAAACTGGCAATACATAGACCCACCAGCAAAGTATTGACCAGCAATACCCGGCGATAGCCAAAACGCTGAATGATGTTGCGGATAATCGGTTTGGAGGCCAGCGAACCGAGCACAGTCGGAATCATCAATAAACCGGTAATAAAAGGTTCAAAACCGAAAGCCACCTGTAACATCAGCGGCAGTAAAAATGGAATCGAGTTGCCGCCGAGACGGGCAAAAAAATTACCCAAAATACCAATCGCATAAATTTTATTTTTAAACAGCCGGCTGCGAAATAGGGCATTGCTATGCGTATGTGAATGATAGGCATAAATCAGGGTGGCCAATAAACCGGCTAGAATCAGGCTCAGGCTCCACCACAGCGAGTTTTTTGGACTGGCAAAATTTTCAATTCCCAGACAGAGGCCCACCATCGCCACCACCAGCAAGATAAAGCCCCAATAATCAAAACGGGCGACTGTAGGTTCAAGTACATTCGGCATGGCCTTAAAGGTAATCAGTGCGCCCAGCAAACCAATCGGTAGATTGATCAGGAAAATCCAGTGCCAGGACAGATATTCCACCATCCAGCCACCTAAAGTCGGGCCAATCAACGGACCAATCAGGCCGGCCAGACTCATCAGACTCATGGCGGCCAGAAACTGGGTACGGGGAATGATCTTCAGCATGGCCAAACGGCCGACCGGCAGCAATAGTGCACCACCGATCCCTTGAAAGATCCGGTACACCAATAATTCATTCAGGCTACTTGACCAGGCACAGCCCAAAGAGGCCAAAGAGAAAATAATAATTGCAGCAAAATAGGTATTTCTGACCCCGAACCGGTCTGCCAGCCAGCCACTTAAGGGAATGCAGGCCGCCACAGACAGCACATAAGCCACAACCACACTGTGCATGCGTAGCGGATCTTCCTGCAAATTTTGGGCAATTGCAGGTAGGGCGGTATTAATAATGGTGGTGTCCAGCCCCTGCATAAAAAAGCCAATCGAGACCAACAAGACCAGCAGTCTGAACTCGGGATCTAAGGCTTGATGCGTAGGCGTGGCATTCATAATTCTGGAAAACTGAAAATTTTGAATAGTTTAAAGGAATCAGCCGAGTCTGTCGTATATAAAGCGTGTCAACTTTTATGCGGTGTTGTGTCAAGGAACTGCAACCGATCTGTCATGGCACTGCAATGCTCTGGTTATAAATTGGTCACGAATTCTTCATGATAGATCAACAAAAAAATGAAATTAAAATTAAAGTCATTGATAGTGGCCATGCTGGCTGTGGGGATGGTGGCATGTGGAAGTGAGAATGAAAATGAAACTCCTGTTCCAATCGTTGAGGCTACACCGAACTCGATCGAATTAAGCAAATTAGCCGCTTATGAATCGGGTGTGTTTGCGCAAAGTGCAGCAGAAATTCCGGCCTTTGATGCAGAGAGTCAACGCCTATTCGTGGTCAATGCCAAAGAAGGCGTATTGGATGTACTGGATTTAAGTCAACCTGATCAGCCAAAAAAAATAACCTCTATCACGGTCGATGACATTGCGCCAGAGGCTGAGGTCAACAGTGTCGCGGTACACAATGGCATTGTCGCCATTGCGATTCAGGCTGCTGTGAAAACTGACCCGGGCTATATTGCTTTATATCAGGCCAAAGACTTGACTAAGCTGGCCCACGTACAGGTGGGTGCCTTACCGGACATGCTGACTTTCACACCGGATGGTCAAACTTTGCTGGTGGCCAATGAAGGCGAGCCTTCTGATGATTATCAGGTTGATCCAGAAGGTTCAGTGTCTGTCATTAGTCTGGCCAATTTAAAAGCCCCGATCATTCGTACAGCAGACTTTAAGGCCTTGAATGGACGGGAAGCAGCATTGCGTGAACAGGACGTCCGCATTTTCGGACCAAAGGCCAGCGCAGCTCAGGATTTTGAACCTGAGTACATCACTGTTTCGAAAGATGGAAAAACCGCCTGGGTTGCCTTACAGGAAAATAATGCCTTGGCCAAAATTGATGTGGCTTCTGCCAAGGTGCTCGCTGTTTATCCATTTGGCTTTAAAGATCATGGCATAAATGGTCATGGTATGGATATCAGCGATGCGGATGGTATCGACGGTAAAGGCAAAATCAATATTCAAACTTGGGCCAATGTCCGTGGCTTATATATGCCAGATGCGATTGCAAGTTTCGAGGTCGCGGGCAAAACCTATATTGTGTCTGCCAATGAAGGCGATGCCCGTGCCTGGGGTGAAAACAATCCTGCATATTTCAATAACGATACCAGCCAGGGCTTTGTAGAAGAATGGCGGGTGAAACACTTGGTCCATACCAAAGGTTTTGACCGCCGTCTGGGTGATGATTTGCCAGCTCATCTTCGGGTATTGGCCAAAGGTGCAGAACTTAATCCGGCTAACTTTGCCTACTGCGGTGCTATTGCAGGGGATGCCAAAGACTGCCGTGAAGATCATCTACTGGGCCGTTTAAATATTAGTTGGACTGAAGGCTATCAAAAAAATGCCGATGGTACAGCCAAACTGAATGAACGGGACAATCTGGTCTATGATCATTTATATAGCTTTGGTACCCGCTCGGTCAGTATCTGGGTGGAAAATGATCAGCAGACCGGTTTGGATTTGGTATGGGATTCGGGCGATCAATTTGAGCAGTATATTGCCAAACATCATCCTGAAATTTTCAACTTTAATCATGAAGAAGCCGGACTGGATAATCGCAGTGACAATAAAGGACCGGAACCTGAAGGGGTGACCTTGGGGCAGATTGGCCAAAAAACCTTTGCCTTTATTGGTCTGGAGCGTGTCGGTGGCATCATGGTCTATGATGTGTCTACACCTGCATCACCAGTCTTCGTGCAATATATTAATTCACGTGATTTTAAAGCGACCACAGCGCAGATTGAAATGGGACAAGCTGGTGATTTAGGACCGGAAGGTTTGGTATTTATCCCCGCCAAAGACTCCCCGAATAAGAAACCACTCTTGATGGTCGGCCATGAAGTCAGTGGGAGCACCACGATTTATCAAGTAAATCTCAAGTAACCAAAAGCTTTTAGATTCAGGGCACTTCGGTGCTCTTTTTTGTAAGGTGACCGTATATATGACAGTCTTGTCATTAAAATGAAATAAAACCGTCATAATCTTGGGCCAACTTTTCAGCAGTGCTGAAATCTCCTCGCGTATAGGTTTGTTTTTATGACAATCGAGATTTTGATGGTGATCGGCTTCTGTTTGGCCGCTTACTCTATTGTCGGAAATGATGTACCTCAAACCCTAGGGACATTTATTTCTTCGAATTCACATCGCCCATGGTGGGTGTTGTGGATTTATATCAGCTCAATTTTAATTGTCGTATTGGTCTATGGTTGGTATGCATCTGGGGTGGGTGATGCCTCATACGGTCGTTTAGAAACGATTCCTTTCCCTGAAGGTGGTATTACCTGGCTGTATATTGTGCCGCCAATTCTCCTGTTAATACTGACCAAATACGGGATTCCAGTCAGTACCACCTTCCTGGTGCTTACGATTTTCTCTCCTGCAAGCTTAGGCTCGATGATGGTCAAATCGATGATGGGCTATGCCGTCGCCTTTATTGTAGCGATTGTCATCTATCGTTTTGTGGTCAAGCAGCTGGCACGCCATTTTGCCAAGACACGTCATCAGGAACACTCCAAGGTCTGGATGGGCTTGCAGTGGGTCTCTACCGGTTTCCTGTGGAGTCAATGGTTGATTCAGGATCTGGCTAACATCTTCGTGTATGTGCCACGTCAGGTGCCGTTTGAATTCCTGATGTTTGCGATTACGGTATTCGTGGTCTTGCTGGGTGTGATTCTGTATCAACGTGGCGGGGCTATCCAGAACATTGTTGACACCAAAACCGGTGTGACCGACATTCGTGCTGCAACGATTATCGACTTCATGTATGCCATTATCCTGTTAGTTTTTAAAGAGTGGAGCAACATTCCAATGAGTACCACCTGGGTATTCCTGGGATTACTCGCAGGTCGTGAATTTGCCATGTCGATGATTCTGGATGAAGTCAACAAACATCGTACTTCACGTAATGTCAGTGCAGATGCCATGAAACTGATGTTCGGTCTGGCCATGTCGGTCATTCTGGCAACAACTTTGCCGATGTTTTATGACTTTGTGACGAATTATGGTCAATAAGTCCTGATATTAAAAATCCAATAAAAAAGCGAGCCAGGTGCTCGCTTTTTTCTTAATTGGAACGGTTTAAACCACAAATCTTTGCGGATGGCCTAAATTGGTTAAAGTTGTATAAATTTCTTCTTCGTGTTCGCAAATGATCAGTTTGGCGCGATGCTGTGGCGGTAAAAAACCATCTTCAACGGCGCGGTCCAGCTGCGCAATCAAGGCATCATAGAAGCCATTCACGTTATACAGCATCATCGGTTTCTGGTGCTGGTTTAGCTGACCCCAAGTGGCAATTTCCAGAATTTCCTCAAACGTGCCCAGTCCACCTGGCAAGGCCACAAAGGCACAGGCCCGCTCGGCCATCATAGCCTTGCGTTGATGCATGCTGGTCACCACATGTAATTCGGTGAGCTGGTTATGGGCAATTTCATAATCCAGCATAAATTCAGGAATCACCCCTACAGCTTCACCGCCATGCTGGATCATGGCATCCGCGACCTGTCCCATCAAGCCAATACTGGCGCCACCGTAAACCAGCCCGAAACCATGTTCTGCCAGTCCTTGCGAGAGATGAATGGCTTTTTCTAAATAAACCGGTTTGTTGCCTGCACGTGAACCACAATAGAGAGCCACTAGAGGGCGTGTTGTTTTTGGGGAGTTTTCTTTAAAATAATCTGTCATTTGAATTACGCTTTGCATTTATTTTCTTCACCTTATCATTTTTCTTTCTTGTGACTATAGCTTAATTAATAAATATGACAATTCTGTGAGCAGGGACATTTTCACTGCAATAGGGCTCAGCAAAATTCATCGATAAACAGCTATGAAAACAGGTGAATTTCAAATTGATCTTGATATACTGAAAATTGGTTTCACAACAATAGAACGACGATGGGTAGTGGTAGTTGGCCGTTTAACTTTATAAATCTACGCCAAATAATTGATCTTATTCAATATAAAAAATTCTGTTTTGCTGTGTCACAGCGTCAGGTGATTCCATGCTGCAGTCCTGAGCTTCAGGAGCCAAGCGTATGATCTTTGAATGGATGTCAGACCCTTCAGCCTGGGTCGGTTTACTCACGTTGATTGTTCTTGAGATTGTACTCGGGATCGACAATCTGGTTTTCATTGCTATTTTGGCGGAGAAACTGCCACCAGAACAACGTAATACGGCGCGGATTGTCGGCTTGATGCTGGCCCTGCTGATGCGTTTGATCTTACTGGCCTCGATTGCCTGGGTAGTGACCCTCACTGATCCACTATTCCACATCTTTGATCATGCTTTCTCGGGCCGCGATCTGATTCTATTGTTTGGTGGGGTGTTCCTGCTGTTTAAAGGCACCATGGAACTGCATGAGCGTCTGGAAGCCAAACCCGTCATCAAAGAAGAAAATCCGGTCCATGCGGTATTCTGGATGGTGATTGTCCAGATCGTGGTGCTGGACGCCGTATTCTCATTAGACAGCGTGATTACTGCGGTTGGTATGGTCAAAGACCTGTCAGTGATGATGATTGCCGTGATTATTGCCATCGGGATTATGCTCTGGGCATCCAAAGCTCTGATGGATTTCGTCAACAGACATCCGACCGTGGTGATTCTGTGTCTGGGCTTCCTGATGATGATCGGCTTCTCGCTGGTGGTCGAAGGCTTCGGTTTCCATATTCCGAAAGGTTACCTGTATGCTGTTTATTAACCAGACCATGAAACGCAATCAGGAAAAAATGGTGACCACCACCGACATGCGCTACCGTACTGCTTCTGCCGTAATGCGGATGCTGGGTGGTAAACCTGCTCAGGACAATGATTCTTCTGAGCCGGAAGATGTTCTGGCGACACGTGCCTTTGCTGATGAAGTCTTTAATGATGATAACGGTATCTATCACAGTGTCATGGTGCAGGGAGTTTTGGGTCTGTCTGAACGTCCGGTCAAGTCGGTGATGACGCCGCGTCCCGAACTGGAATGGATCGATCTGGACAATGATGCCGACAGCATCAAAGCACAATTGTTGCAGATGAGCCACTCGCGTCTGATCATCGCTCGCGGCGAACTGGACAATATTGCCGGTGTGGTGCTGACCCATAAAGTCCTGAATGAATATATTGAAACTGGGGTGCTGGACTTTGAAAAGCATTTACGTGAGCCAGTCATCGTGCATGAAAATGCTCAGGTACTGATGGTGATGGATCAATTGCGTCAAGCGCCCTTACAGATGGCAATTGTGCTGAATGAATATGGCTCAATTGAAGGGATTGCCACCCCAATTGATATTCTTGAAGCAATTGCCGGTGAATTTCCAGATGAAGATGAGCTGCAAGTGGCAGCAGAAAGTCTGGATGATGGCAGCCTGATTCTGGACGGTTCCACCGATATTCGTCACGTTTCCTTGCTGCTGGATCGTGATCTGGTCAATGAAACTGAAGAATATTCGACTTTATCTGGTTATGTATTGTTCCATATGGCACGTTTACCACATAGCGGTGAAAAGTTTGAAGCAGATGGGCATATCTTTGAGGTCGTGAAAAGTGCATATCATTCCGCAGCTTCCTGCACAGGACTAGATTCTAGCCAATGTTTGGCCTGTAAAGTTTGCTAAAATAGCCCGCATTGTCGGGCTATTTTTATGGAACTGAAATGTCAGAAGCATGTCCATGTGGACAAGGCGAATATCACAGTTGTTGTCAGCCACTGCATGTAGGGCAAAAGGTCGCAGAGACTGCACAGCAACTCATGCGTTCCCGTTACAGTGCCTTCGCCAAGCATGAAATCGATTACATCAAAACCACGACTGCGCTGGGTCAGCAACAAGCGCTGGACCTGCAGGCAATTAGTGAATGGAGTAAAGCCAATCAATGGTTAAAGCTTGAAATTGTTCAAGCCAATGAAAAACTAGATAAAAATCATGCCTTGGTCGAGTTTAAGGCACATTATCATGATGGCAAGCAGGCACAGGTGCATCATGAAGCTTCGCATTTTGTGAAGTTTGAAGGTCGCTGGTATTTTCTGGATCCGACTACAGACCATAACATCACCATGAAACAGGCCTGCATTTGTGGTTCGGGGAAAAAATTTAAGCAATGTTGTGCCGGATTCTTATAACTTTCACACAGATTTAGCTTAGAATAGCCGCCATCTCATAGCCTCAGGTGGAAGCAGGGCGATGTTACTGACCGTCATCTATATTATTGCAATTACCGCTGAAGCCATGACCGGGGCACTGTCCGCTGGCCGGCGCAGCATGGACTGGTTTGGCGTGATGATTATTGCCTGTGTCACGGCACTGGGCGGTGGTTCGGTCCGTGATGTTCTGCTCGGACATTATCCCTTGACTTGGGTCAAACATCCCGAATATCTGGTGCTGACCTGTTGCGCCGCCTTCGTCACCATCCTGATTGCCAAATGGATGCGACAGTTACGTAATGTCTTCCTAGTACTGGATGCCTTGGGGCTCATTGGCTTTACCATTATTGGCTGTCAGATTGCCCTGGAAATGGGACATGGTTTTGTGGTCAGCGCCGTTGCGGGTGTCTTGACCGGTGTGTCTGGCGGGATTTTGCGTGATATTTTATGTAATGACGTACCGCTGGTGTTCCGCCGTGAACTGTATGCCAGTATTGCCTTTGTTTCAGTGATCTTTTACTGGCTCTGTAGTCACTACGGCTTGTCGCAGGATCTGACCATTCTGTCTACCCTGATCTTTGGTTTTAGCTTACGTCTGATCGCCATCTATTTTGGTCTGGAAATGCCAAAATTCATTTATAAAGATGATGATGAGCACTCGGCATCTTCCAAAGACGAATCTTAATTTTTAAATGTATGAAGTGCGGCAATAAAAATAGCCGCATTCAACTCAATTCGTAGTATAAAAAATATAAAGCAGCCCACCTGTTGAGAAAGCAGCATCTCCCGTTCCACCTGATCAGAGATTTTTGTTATGGATTTAGTTTCTCGCATACAACGCTTACCGATTGGTAGGTTTCACTACACCTTGCTGGTGGTGATTGGACTGGGCTGGATGTTTGATGCGATGGATACCGGATTGATTTCCTTTATCCTGGCCAAAATGGCTGAAGACTGGCAGATGACTGCCGATCAAAAAAGCTGGGTGGTGTCGATCGGTTTTGTCGGCATGGCGATCGGGGCGATTTTTTCAGGTGGCCTAGCAGACCGTTTTGGCCGAAAAACAGTCTTTGCTGCGACCCTGGTCATTTATAGCCTAGCCACGGCAGCCTGCGCTTTTGCACCGAATCTAACCTGGTTGCTGGTATTCCGTTTTATCGTTGGTTTAGGCTTGGGTGGTCAGTTGCCGGTGGCTGTGACGCTGGTCAGTGAATATATTCCTGCGCATGTACGTGGCCGTTTTATTGTCTTGCTGGAAAGTTTCTGGGGATTGGGCTGGCTGGTCGCGGCGCTAGTATCGCGCTTTATCATTCCTGATTTTGGCTGGCAAACCGCTTTTATGATTGGTGGCCTGCCTGCGCTGTATGCCATCGTGATCTGGAAAATGATACCAGAATCTATTCCCTTCCTGATTAACCGTGGCCGTGTAGAGGAAGCTTCGGCACTGGTGAAAAAGATTGAAGCGAAATGTGGTGTTCAAGTCTATGAAATCTTTGAAGTGAAACCGGTTGCAGAGAAGCAGCATATTTCATTTGCACAGTTATGGTCGGGTATCTTTGCGCGCCGTACGCTCATGCTCTGGCTGATCTGGTTCGGTATTATTTTTTCCTATTATGGCATCTTTACCTGGTTGCCAAGCTTACTGGTCAAAGAAGGCTATAGCATCGTACAGTCATTTGAATATGTACTGATTATGATTCTGGCGCAGTTGCCCGGTTATCTGGTGGCGGCATGGTTGGTCGAAAAGCTGGGTCGTAAGCCGACCTTGGCCGGCTTTATTGGCATGTGCGCGATCTCGGCCTATTTCTTTGGTCAGTCGGGTAGTGTTACTGAAATCGTGATTTGGGGCTGTCTAATGTCCTTCTTTAATCTGGGCGCCTGGGGTGTGCTCTATACTTATACGCCGGAACAATATCCGACCAATATCCGTGCCTTTGGTTCAGGCTGGGCGGGCGCAGTGGGCCGTATTGGCGGTATCGCGGCACCTTTTGCCGTAACACACCTGATGGGCATGCCCAATGGTTTTAGTTATGTCTTCACCATGTTTACTGCGGTTCTGATTGCTGTCGCGATTGTGATTCTGGTCTTGGGTGAAGAAACCAAAGGCAAGACCCTGGAATCGATGGGCTTATAAAGGGAATGATTTTTTAGTTGCTTAGAGTCTATAAAGTGGATATTTTTAGGCCATAAGACACAAATTGTCGCGCTGAGCCATTTGATGCCCTTGTGTCATCTACAGCCACGACTTAGCATAAGAAACATTGATACAAAAACGAATTATTTAGGACTATAGGTTGTTATGACAAGCCTTGCGCATCATGCGACAGAAAACCGCTCCGTAGCAGAATACGCCATGTACGTGATTATGGATCGGGCACTCCCTCATATTAGCGATGGCCTGAAACCGGTACAGCGCCGGATTGTCTATGCCATGAGTGAGCTGGGCCTGAAATGGACCAGCAAACCGAAGAAATCGGCACGTACGGTCGGTGACGTACTCGGTAAATATCATCCACATGGCGACTCGGCCTGCTATGAAGCCATGGTGCTGATGGCACAGCCCTTTAGTTATCGTTACCCGTTTATTGAAGGGCAGGGCAACTGGGGATCACCGGATGATCCGAAGTCTTTCGCGGCCATGCGTTATACCGAAGCCAAGCTTTCCCAGTACAGCGAACTGTTGCTGTCTGAACTGGGACAAGGCACCTGTGAATGGCAGGACAACTTTGACGGTTCCATGAAAGAACCGGTGAACTTGCCAGCACGTGTACCGAATATCTTGCTGAATGGGACCACTGGCATTGCAGTTGGTATGGCCACAGACATTCCACCGCATAACCTGCGTGAAGTGGTCAAAGGGACCATTGCGCTGATTCGCAATCCGAACCTGACCGATGAAAAAATCGCAGAATATATTCCTGCGCCAGATTTGCCGACCAAAGCCGAAATTATCACCCCGCCTGCTGAACTGTTAAAAATCCAGACCACAGGGCGTGGCAGCTACCGCATGCGTGCGGTCTATAGCGTCGATAAAAACGAAATTATTATCACTGAATTGCCATATCAGGTCTCAGGCTCCAAAATCATCACCCAGATTGCCGATCAGATGCAGGCCAAAAAACTGCCACTGGTCAGTGATGTACGGGATGAATCGGATCATGCCAATCCAACCCGTTTAGTCATTGTTCTGCGTTCGAATCGTATTGATGCCGAATCGGTGATGAGTCACTTGTTTGCCACCACCGATCTGGAATCCAGTTATCGTGTCAATATGAACATGATTGGTGCCGATGGCCGTCCACAGGTGAAATCAATTCGTCGTATTTTGCTGGAATGGATTGAAATCCGTAAAACCACGGTAACACGCCGTCTGCAATATCATCTGAACAAGATCGAAAAACGCCTACATATTCTCGGCGGTCTAATCATTGCTTATCTGAATATTGATGAAGTGATTCAGATTATCCGTGAAGAAGATCAGCCAAAACCAGTTTTAATGCAGCGTTTTAATATTGACGAGATTCAGGCCGAAGCGATTCTGGAACTGAAATTGCGTCATTTGGCCAAGCTTGAAGAAATGGAAATGCGCCGTGAGCAGGAAGAACTGGAAGCAAAAGCGGCAGTAATTCGTGAACAACTGGCCAATCCAGAATCTTTAAAAAGCCTGATCATTTCTGAACTGAAAGACGATGCCAAGAAATTTGGTGATGATCGCCGTTCGCCCGTGCCGAAGCTGCTGCAATTAATGAAACTGAAATGTTGCCGGCCGATCCGGTAACGGTGGTGTTATCAGAAGCTGGCTGGATTCGCTGTGCCAAAGGTCATGAAGTCGATGCAGAAAATCTGAATTTCCGTGCGGGTGATCAGTACTTGAGTCATGCACAGGGCAAATCCAATCAACGCGTTTATGTATTAGATGACACTGGCCGTAGCTATGCCTTGGCCATCAACACATTGCCATCCGCACGTGGTCTCGGTGAGCCGCTCAGTTCAAAACTGTCTCCTGGCAGTGGGGTGGGTTTTAAACAGGTTCTGGTGGCAGAGGATGAAACTGAAATTCTAGCGGCAAGTAATAAAGGTTATGGTTTTAAAACCCAGGCCAAGCAGCTGGATACCAGTGCCAAAGCGGGGAAAGCTTTCCTGAATTTATCTGAAGGGGCAGAGGTCATGAACCTGCATCCACTCGATGATGCCACGCATGTTGCACTGCTCAGTTCAGCAGGACGCCTGTTGATTGTCGATTTAGCAGAATTACCTGTATTGAACAAAGGTAAAGGAAATAAATTGATACAACTTGAAGATAGTGATCAAATTTTGTCCATGACAATATTGAAGCTTGATGAAATAATTCAAGTGCTTGCAGGACAACAGCAGTTAAAATTAAAAGGGGATGATTTGCGCAAATATATCGGTAAGCGCGGTGCAAAAGGACAGCTTTTACCACGCGGATATCAAAAAGCAAATAAACTGTTGATTCAAAGATAAGACTAGCATCCATCCTGCGAAATACGTTATATATGAACAACGATTCAACAAGATGGATGCAATATCGCACATATACAAGTCTAAAAATGGCGTGTGATATTGAAAAAAACAGTTGAAATACTAAGGATTATGATTGGAGAGATGGCCATTATGGAAAAAATTTGGTTTGCTGAATACCAAAAAACAGGGATTCCAGAAACAGTAGAATTACCAGCAGAAAATACTTCTCTAGTAGATGTTTTTGAGCGTAATTTCCAAAAATTCGGCTCGCGTGATGCCTTTATCTTTATGGATAAGGCTATGACTTTCAATGAATTGGAAGAGGCGAGCCGCAAGTTTGCAACTTATCTACAAAGCTTGGGGTTGGCAAAAGGTTCACGTGTGGCAGTGATGATGCCAAACGTTCTTCAGTATCCGGTTGTGGCACTTGGGGTGTTCCGCGCAGGTTTGGTACTGGTCAACGTGAATCCACTTTACACATCGCGTGAACTTGAACATCAATTGAATGACTCTGGCGCTGAAGTGCTGGTGATTATTGAGAATTTTGCTTCTGTTTATCAAGCAATTATTGGTAAAACACCAGTGAAGCATGTCGTGGTAGCTTCTGTCGGTGACATGCTGGGTGCCTTGAAAGGAACGTTGGTGAACTTTGTATTGCGTTCTGTACGCAAGCAAATTCCAGCTTGGGATATTCCAGGCCATGTGAGATTCAATGCGGCCTTGTCTAAAGTCAATCCAAGCAACTATAAACGCCCTGAATTGACCCTTAGCGATACAGCAGTTCTTCAATACACAGGTGGTACCACAGGCGTATCTAAAGGCGCTGAACTGACACATCGTAATCTGGTTGCGAACATGTTGCAGTGTGACGGTATCTTCCAGAGTAAATTTGGTGCGCAAGATGGCCAGCCAGATGACCGTATTTTCTGTGCTTTGCCGCTTTATCATATCTTTGCTTTCATGGTTTGTGCACTTTACGGTATGTACAAAGGTCAGGCCAACGTTCTGATTCCAAACCCGCGTGATTTACCTGCGGTAATGAAAGAGCTACGTAAATATCAACCGACTTTCTTCCCGGCAGTGAACACACTTTTCAATGCGCTGGTAAACAATGAAGAGTTTAAGCAACTTGATCATAGTAAACTGAAAATGGCGATGGGCGGCGGTATGGCCGTACTTCCTTCTACTGCAGCAGCATGGAAGAAAGTTACCGGAACCAATATCGTTGAAGGCTATGGTTTGTCTGAAACTTCTCCGGTGGCAACAGCAAACCCACCTGCGTCTGAAGAATTCAGTGGCACTATTGGTATTCCATTACCATTGACTGAAGTGGCTATTCTGGATGATGAAGGCAATGAAGTTCCACTGGGTGAGCAAGGTGAAATTTCAATTCGTGGTCCTCAGGTCATGAAAGGCTACTGGAACCGTCCAGATGAAACTGAAAAAGTCATGGTGAATGGTTTCTTCCGTACCGGTGATATCGGCGTCATGGATTCACGTGGTTATGTGAAAATTGTAGATCGTAAGAAAGACATGATTCTAGTGTCTGGTTTTAACGTCTATCCATCTGAGATTGAAGAGGTTGTAGCAACTCATCCAAAAGTACTGGAAGTGGCTGCGATTGGTGTGCCAGATGAAAAATCAGGTGAAGTGCCAAAACTGTTTGTTGTGAAAAAAGATCCGTCTTTAACCACAGAAGAAGTTTTAGCATTCGCTAAAGAAAACCTGACCGGTTATAAACGTCCACGTTATGTCGAGTTTATGGATGAATTGCCAAAATCCAACGTAGGTAAAATCCTGCGTAAAGATTTACGTAAAACAGCCTAATACCTGTAAGAAAAAAAAGCGCCATCAGGCGCTTTTTTTGATTTGGACTTTTTATTTTTTCATTAACCAGCGATCAAAATAAGGACGACCTACACCAACTACTCCCAAGAAGATAAACATGGTGCCAAACTGGCGAGTAAATCCGGTTTGATTAAAGCTGCCATAACTTAGAATGTTATCGACTAAGCAATACACCAGAATCGCGACCAGCCAGTGCCAGAGAGGCATACGCTTGATACCGACGAAATAAAAGGCAATCCATAAAATGGCAAAGGTGAAGATTGGTGACCAGATATTCATATTGGCACAAATGACAGCCATCAGAAATGCCACAATCGGTAGGACAATTTTTAATACGCGATCCACTTGACGTTGATGCTGGCGTTGTTTCTCGAGGACATCGAACATTTCATTTTGATCAGGCGCGACCATAGTGAATCCTTAACAAGTAATAAAAAGCACTCTATTTAACAAAATTTATTCACGAAATGCCATGCTATGATAGAGATAAAATTTTCATGAGAAAAAACAGATGCACAGCATTAGTGGGATTATTTATCTCATTTTGGCCGCTTGTCTTTTGCCTTATGTGTTTACATTGATTGCAAAAAAATCAGCAGGCTTCAGCAGCAAAGACAATCAGAACCCACGGGCATTTTTAGAAAAGTCTTCAGGCTTGGCCAGTCGCGCGAATGCTGCCCAGCAGAATAGCTTTGAAAGTTTGCCACTCTTTATTGCTGCTATTCTAATGGCGGAATATATGGTGGTGCCGCAAAGTGTAGTGATGACTTTTGGTGTAGCTTATCTGGTTTTTCGTGTGTTGTACGGAATCTGCTATTTGGCCAACTGGGCGACTTTACGCTCTATCGTATGGTTGCTCTCGATGTTATGTCCGGTAGCTTTATTGCTGCTGATCATCAAGTTAGTTTAAGTCATCAGGTCTGCGGACATATTTACAGTTCGATATTTTAAAATCCAAAAAAATCTTTAAAAACCGTTATAATTGTCGCGGTTTTTTAAAAGATATAACTTGTTAAAGAGTGATGCTATGAGCTACAGCAATATCCTATGTGATCATCGAAATTCCTGCAAATGCAGCACCCATCAAATACGAAATCGATAAAGATTCTGATGCGTTATTTGTAGACCGTTTCATGGGTACAGCAATGTTCTACCCAGCAAACTATGGTTATGTTCCAAACACTTTATCTCTAGATGGTGACCCTCTAGACGTATTGGTTGTGACACCACACCCAGTAGAGCCGGGTTCTGTTATTCGCTGCCGTCCTGTGGGCAAACTGAACATGGAAGATGACGGTGGTGTTGATGCGAAACTGGTTGCAGTTCCACACGACAAATTGACACCGATCTATAAAGATGTTCAGGAATATACTGATCTTCCTCCATTATTGATCAGCCAGATCGAACACTTCTTCCAGCACTACAAAGACTTGGAACCAGGTAAATGGGTTAAGTTAAGTGGTTGGGAAGGTGCAGATGTTGCGAAACAAGAAGTACTAGACTCAATTGCTGCTTATGCAGAAGCAAACAAATAATTGCTTTGCTTTTCCATTTAAGTCTTTAAACTTTTAAAGCTTAAATAAAAAAACCTGCACAATGT
The DNA here is from genome assembly GCA_013530545.1 of Acinetobacter lwoffii. Lineage (GTDB taxonomy): Bacteria > Pseudomonadota > Gammaproteobacteria > Pseudomonadales > Moraxellaceae > Acinetobacter > Acinetobacter lwoffii_G. The sequence continues at coordinate 5,874 of SPVA01000111.1, read as the reverse complement.
GCAGGTTTTTTTGATTTAAAGCATCGTCAGGACATTAGAATAATTTCACCGGGATGTCTAACCAGATACGCCATTCATTTGTTGAGCTGATAGCATTACTTACATAGTTGCCAGAAGCATTATTGTAAGTATCACTTGCGCGCAAGTATGAGTGACGTAAGCGTAAGTTTGCATCTTTGAATGCACCAGATTGAACCGTATATTTCACTTGGTTAAAGAATTCATGTTCTTCAGCTTGGTCGATAATTTGTGCTGGATTATTTATTTCGGCTACATCAATATCCCAACCATAAACGAATGCTGTTGTCCAGTTTAGACCTGGAAGACCATGGTTTTTAAAATTATAGTTGTACTGTAAGCCAACAGATTTTTCATCGTTACCCTTAAAGTCGGATAAGTATGAGTTTGGTACATAAATGCTTTGTAGACCATCTGCGTTGTAAGCATAGTCGTAACCTATGTTGCCCGCATTATCTTGGTATGCAAGCATCAAATTGTGTGCATCTCTGTTATAGCTTGCAGATACACCCCAAATTGAGTTAGTCAATTCTTCAGTTGCACTGCGTGGATCAGTGGTTGCTGCTCCAACTTTCCATTTAGTATTGTAACCCATTGCCTCTAAAGTTACGGTCGCACCATTTGCTGTAGGAAAGCTGTAATTTACATTCCCATAGTGACGATCTAATTTATCTTTAACGTCTACCCCATAATAAGAGGCATTAACTTGGTCGTTAAACTTGTATTTCGCGCCCCAGAAAATAGCACTGTCCAAATTTTGTTGGTCTGAGCTGATATCATTAGACCATTGATTTTTAGTGAATTTACCACCGATTAACGTCAAGTCTTTAATTTCGTTACTTTCAATATAAAGACCAGTGTAGTATTCAGGGGTTAGACGAGCAGTATTACTTGCAATTACTGGAATTTCAGATACTTGCGTACCATATTTAGCCGTTGTGTTTGATACGCGTGCTTTGACATAAGCACCTCCACGTGCCCAATGATCATAGGCATCTTTAGTTCCATCGGCATTATCTTGACTATGCGTTGGGATCATTTGGTTACCAGTATGCCCATTTTTACCGAGTTTAAATGAAGCATCACCAATGATACCTGCACCAAAACCAACAATACCTTTGGTAAAGCCAGAATCTAGATTAATTATTGCTGTTTGAGCTGCAGAGCTTGTATCATCAACACCATTTTTTTTATCACGGCTTAAGTAACCCGTACGGAATAGAACTGTGCCTTCAGCATCTTCTACAAAGCCTTTTGCTTCACTTTGTTCGCTTGCATAAGCTGTAGAGATCAGAGCAGCTTGTACCAACACTGCTAATGTAAGTTTCTTTGCGTTTAACATGGGGAGAGAGCCTCATATATGTTTTTTTGTACTGCATCTGCTTAAAGCACACGCAGAAATTAACCAAATTGTATAATTAATCTGATAAAAAATATCGTTTTTATGACATTCTTTAAACTAAAGTTGAGTTTTTTTAACCTATTATTCACAATCACGCTATAGTTTTTAATATTATTTTTTTCCATAAGGTAAAATTAATATTGAAAACAATGAGATAAAAGTAAAGTTTCTATAATGTAATATTTTTAATAGTGAAGAGTGTGTTTCAGAGCTCATATTGATTTTTTTTAATTTGATGTTATGTAAGGTTAAAACTGATTAAAAGATTCTATAAGCTGTTTTGTCCACTTTAACAATACTTTAAATTTTTCCTTTATACTGCAATTCACTATTTAGAATAGTTCACAGTCATCCATTTTCATTTTTAAACCTTTTGGTAAAACTTTATTATTCACGTTTTTCATATTCTTGCCCCCTTTATTTAAACGTGGTAAATGAGGGCGTGTATGATTCAACTGTCGAAACTCGGTTTGCTTGTGCTGCTTTTTAGCATGACTTCAGATGCTTTTGCTGAAGATACCCAAAATCTATCTAGGGGTGAACTTAGCGCAACTATTGGTGTCGTGAACAAATATATTTATCGTGGTGGTGAGGAAAGTGATGATCCATCGGTACAGTTTGGACTGGAATATACATATAACAGCAGAATATTTCTGTGCTATTGGGGCTCAACCTTAAATTATGATTCTTCTGATGCAAATCAGGATCATGGTTTTGAGCATGACTTTTATATTGGTTATGGCCGAGCGCTGAATGAGAACTGAAGCTACTAATCCTAGATCGTATCTTATTACTATCAAAATGATGGGACAGTTTATAGTAAAGATGGCCCAGATCAGCGTCGTACTACTGATTTTGAGATACTGAATGACGTGTTTTATAACGACCTGAGCTTAGGTTTAGATGTCATGCTGACAGATCTTAACTATGCAAATGCAGAAGATGTTTATCTCAGTGCAGCTTATAGCTATCCATTATCGCAAAACTTTAACCTGAATACGTCAGTAGGTGCTTCCCTGTATAACGCTAGCGGTGATGATCAACTGATTCAGACCACAGAAAGCTTTAGTTCTAATGAAGCACGGATTGGACTAAGTAAAACAGTCGCAAAACGAATTGAATTAAGTCTGGACTATGTCTATGGCGGCAAAGGTTGTGATGACATAGATTTCGATAATCATATTGTCGTAGGTGCAAACTTTAATTTCTAGGTTTTGCTGAAACAGGGATTGCAAGGTGTGTCATATTGATTAAATATTATGCACCTTTTTTATGCATAAAAATTTATCTATATAAAATATAGCTTCAAAAAGTAGCAAGTTGTAAGCGAATATTTAGACATACAGTGGAATAGCGCAAGTACTTTATTTTTCAGTTTTTTCTTAATTTTATCGTTTAACCTAAAACAATTTAAATTTTAATTTTTAATATATATAAATAAAATCAAATATTTATATAAATAAAAAACTTTTATAGCTAATTTGGATTTTCCTTTTTATGGGTTGGCATAGCTATTGCAAAGCCTAAGTTGAGTTTAAAAACACAACTAAAAACGTCTGCGGACGGTTGGGGGAATCTAACAATGAAATTCACTTTAAAAGCTTTAGCAGTTGCAGCAGTAGCTTCAGCATCCAGTTTTACTTTTGCAGATGAGCCTACATCTCCGCACTCAGTATCTGGCAATATCGGTGTGTTATCGAGCTATAACTTGCGTGGTATTACAAATACACCTGAAAATAAAGATGCCACAATTAATGGCGGTTTAGACTATAACCATGCTTCAGGTTTTTATGCAGGCTGGTGGGGATCAACCCTAAGATATGTGAATACAGATGAATTTTTAAATACTGACGGTGTTCCTGTAATTGTTGAAACAGGTGAAGTCACTAATGCTTTCGAAAATGATTTCTATGCAGGCTATAGCGGTTCAATCAATGATGACTGGGGTTATACAGCAGGCGTAACTTATTATTACTATTATGATATTGGTACCAAAGATGCAAATGGCTTTGAAACCATGTTGGGTTTGACTTATAAAGATTTAGGTATCACTGCGCAAACTTTGCTAGAAGATACTCTTTGGGGTAATACAGGCGATACTTATCTAAAAGCATCTTATAGTTATGCATTACCAAAAGATTTTAGTTTGGATACTGCATTGGGCTTATATATTTATGAGGAAAGTGGTGACTTTATTGAAGACTCAACAGAGAGTTTTGGTTTTCGTCATTTCGATATCGGTTTAAGCAAGCCACTTGCTGATACTGGCTTGACTGCAAGTATGAACTATATTTTCGGTGGTTATGACCGTAATGATGTGAAACAAAAAAATAAAGTTGTCTTGGGTCTAGGTTACAGCTTCTAATTGTTTAATAAAAAAAGGCGACCTGAGTCGCCTTTTTTTATTTTTATTATCCAATCGTTTAGCTTTGCTGACCTCGATAAGATAAAGCTTCCGATAAATGCTGAGGCTGAATTTCTGAATTCTCAGCTAAATCAGCTATGCTTCGTGCTACTCGTAATACCCGGTGATAAGCACGGGCTGACAGATTTAGCTTCTGCTGGGCAAGTTCAAACATTTTACTGGTCTGAGCATTTAGTGGCGCAAATTGCTCTAATTCTTTTGGGTTTAATGCCATATTCAGCTTTTTCTGTCTTTGTATTTGCAGTTCGTAGGCAGTTATCACACGTTCCCTAACAGTTGCAGAATCTTCTACCGGTTGTGTAGATTGTAATTCATGAGCTTGCAGAGGAGGCACATCGATATGCAGGTCAATCCGATCCAGTAATGGCCCAGAAATCCGGTTCTGATAACGCTTGATCATTTCTGGAGAACACTGGCAGCGAATATCCTGATTAAAAGCATAACCACAAGGGCAGGGATTCATCGCTGCAACCAGCTGAAAGTTGGCTGGGAAAGTAATTTGTCGAGAGGCACGCGAAATTACAATTTCCTTAGATTCCAAAGGTTGACGTAATACTTCAAGGACTTTCCTGTCAAATTCCGGCAGTTCGTCGAGAAATAATACACCTAGATGTGCCAGCGTAATTTCACCTGGTTTAGGATGCGATCCTCCACCGACCAGGGCAACTGCAGACGCGGTATGATGTGGCGCGCGGAAAGGACGTTGTCCAAAAGTATGACTATTATTGGCAATAGAATAAATACTGGCGACTTCAAGATTTTCTTCAGTATTGAGAGGCGGCAAGATACTGGATAGCCGCGAAGCCAGTAAAGTTTTACCGGTTCCAGGAGGTCCTCTAAAGCAGCAATTTCCAAGCCACGCCGTGGTCGTAATTGTCCTTTTACATCCGCCAGATCAAACTTATAAAAATGGTCTGTATTGAGTGGACTGGCTTCTATTTGCGGTAAGCGCTGCGCTTGGGAAAGATGTTCACACACTTCTTTTAAATGATTGGCTGCAAAGACTTTAAAGTCTGGGAGCTGACAGGCTTCCTGTGCATTGGGGCCAGGCAAAATCAGTTGATGCTGGTCACTTTGACAGGCAATGGCAATACTTAAGGTGCCGCTGACAGGACGTAATTGACCATCGAGGGCCAATTCTCCAATAAATTCAAGATGCTCGGTGCAATTTTCAGGCAGCTGCCCAGAGGCCACTAAAATACCTAAAGCAATCGGTAAGTCCAGACGTGAGCCATCTTTTGGCAGATCTGCAGGGGCCAGATTAATGGTCAGACGTTTGGTTGGAAATTGAAAGCCGCTATTCAAAATGGCAGAACGGACCCGGTCTTTACTTTCACGTACCGCCGCTTCGGGAAGCCCCACTATAGTGAGCGAAGGCATACCCGAACTGACATGAACTTCAACTTCTATTAAAGGGGCATGCAGTCCCAGCAATCCCCGGGTATGGATTTTAGCAAAAGACATTTATTGTTCCATTTTGGTGCGTTATTATTGTTCATTATTTGTCTTTTATGCACTTCACTGGTGCTTATTTTTTGTTCGATATCTTTTCTTCAAGTGATTCAACTTGTTTGAGCAACTCATTTAAACGCTGATTGGCCTGATTTAAGGCTGTACGCTGACGTTCAATTTCCTCTTTTGAAACCAGATCCATTTTACTTACTGCTTCGTTTAATAAAGCCCGAAGATTATGTTCCAGATCTTTTTTTGGTTCTTCGATCTGCTGCAAGATTGCTTGTAATAAAGTTTCAATCATTGTGTGGTCCATAGAGATGGAAATAAGCGCACAGTTTAACACCGCAGCAATCAAGACTATAGTATTTCAGACAAAATATGGGATTAATCGATAATTATTATCATAAAAGACCACATAAAAATGACTAAAATTTGAAGATTCAAAAGATTTATAAGTATAAAATAAGGTATAAATAAACCACATGCCGGGCTTTCTAATTTCCCCCGACCTTAGGAATCTTGGCATGAAATTTGAACGTAAAACCTTACTGGTGAAATAAGCCGAAGGAAAACA
>SPVA01000074.1 GCA_013530545.1 Acinetobacter lwoffii | reverse complement strand
ATCGAGGAGGTATGTTTTGCCTGAGAGAAGGGTTAGAAGTTGCCCACGAGTTGTGAAAGGAAAACCGCAGAAATACCCAAGAAAATGCCAGTCAATTTCTTAACTGACTGGCATTACTCGATTGAGGGCTTTTTTATTAAATACGGAATTAATATTTATCTCTGAGTCGTTTAACCGGTGCCTTTTTATATTTACGCAGTAGTTGCCACAGGCTAATCAGCAATAAAATACTGAAAAAGATCAAAGACCAGACAGGCAAGGATTGACCCAAGAAGGTCCAGTCAATCGCGGCACATTCCCCTGAACCATTTAAGACCTGTTGCAGTACAGACTGCATCGGCAGGGTTTCCAGCCAGTATTCCAGACCGGGACCGCAGCTCGGCACCTGATCCGGTGGCAGGTTCTGTAACCAGACATGACGCGCAGCCACGCCCACAGACCACAAAATACTGAGCGAACCCAGCAAGGCATACAGCCGCTTCATGAGATTAGATGCGGGATTATGCAGGAATGCGATCAGTGAGATGATCCCGAGTCCGATTAATCCAACACGCTGAAACACACAGAGCGGACAAAATGCCATGCCGATGACAGCAGCCAGAAACAACATACCACTCACGAAGCGATAACCCCATTGCATGGTGAATCCTCTTATTTTTTATCGATATTGGGCTAAATAATCAGCAAAACTGACGCTGCTATCTTGCTCGAGTTGCTGTTGCTGCTGCAATGACTTTTGTGACATTTCTTCAAAATAAGCCAGGGTTTCCGGGCTGAGCTGATGCGCTTCATAGACACTGCTGTGTTGCTGGGCCAGATGTTGGCCAAAATGCCACATACTGCCCTGTTCACGCGTATCCCCGACCACTAGGGCAGACAAGGTGGCATCGACTTCATCGACCCGGATCCTCATGGTTTTTAGAGCATCAGTATATAAGGTGGTGTCATAGGCCGAATTTAACAGCTTGGCCAGGGGATGCATATGTTGCAAATGCATGGCACACCAGTCTTCAATCGGATAAGACTGACCATTTTCCATAATTGCGGCATTTGGCGCACGGCCACGATTCACGACCTCGGCCTGATTCTGCTCAATGATATCCTGTTCATCGCTGAGGAGCGCCGGACTGTCCTGCAATAAACAGTACAAAGCTACGACTTCGAGGAAGCCGGCCGTATCTTCATTAATCCCAATCGGGCTATAGGGATTGACATCGACGGCACGTAACTCGACATAGGCAATCCCGCGATTTTCAAGGGCCTGTGACGGGGTTTCACCCGCGAGTGGCACCTGTTTCGGGCGCACTAAGCTGTAATATTCATTTTCGATTTGCAACACATGATCATTGATCTGGATCGGCTGGCCATTGGCATCATCTAGTCCCAGACGACTAAACGGTTTATACGGCGTTTTAACGGCTTTTTGCAGTCCGTCCAGATAGTCCTGCAAATTATTGTAGTGAATACCGAGCTGTTTCTGCGCAGAGTTTTGATAGCCAAAACGTCCCATACGCAGCGCGGTCGCATAAGGCGAATACAAAGTGCCTTTCACCAATGGCAGCAAGAAATGATCACGGCCAGTCATAAAGCACTGGCAGACTGCCGGACTGGCCCCGATCAGGAACATCACCAGTGGGGTCAGACGAATAAAGTTACGGATCAGGCCCATATAGCGATGGCTGCGATAATCCTGCAAGCTCAATGCTTTCAGCGCTTCGTCCTGTTCCTGCTGTTGCAGTGCCTCGAAGAGATGGTCCGGGAAAGACAGGTTGTAATGCACACCTGAAATCGTCTGCATACGGCGGCCATAACGCACACCTAGACCATGACGATACAAGGTTTTAAATAAACCGATATTCGAGCTGCCATACTGTGCCAGCGGAATACTGTCATCGCGGCTGTCCAGCATACACGGCATCGACAAAGGCCAGAGCTTTTCATCATTTTCCAGATGGCGATGTACAATTGCATGAATATCGCTGAGATAGTCCAGCGCCTTTTTAATACTGTCTTGTGGCGGAGTAATAAACTCCATCAATGCTTCAGAATAGTCCGTGGTGATATGTGGATGAGTCAAGGCTGAACCCAAGGCACGAGGATGCGCTGCCTGTGACAGGAAACCATCACTTTGCATACGTAAGCTTTCACGCTCGATACCACGCAGCATGCCTTTGATGAGTGACGACTCGACCCAGGTCGGTAACACATTTTGGGAAGTCGATTCAGGTTGACTCATTACAATCTCGCTTAAGGGGGCTAAATTATTAAATTAAAATCATCGGTTTAATCAGTATAACGTGATTTCGTGCCGGCACATGACAGGCTGCCTAGTTTTCAGGCAAACTATTGATTTTTAATTTGGCAAATTTTTAACACAAACTTCCTCTATAAGACATGGAAAATTTGTGATTTTATTAACAAATAGATGCTAATGAATTGTAAATATTATGAATTATCAAGATATTTTAGACTTCTGGTTTCATGCGGACAGCCAGCCCTTATGGTTTAGCCAAAGTCATGAATTCGACCAAAGTATTGCGCAGCAGTTCATGAGCACTCATCAGCAGGCAGCCCGGGCTGAACTTTGGGGCTGGCGTGAAACAGCAGAAGGTCGGCTGGCCGAAATTATTGTGCTAGATCAATTTTCACGAAATTTATTCCGTGATTCTCCCCAAGCTTTTGCCCAAGACAGTTTGGCACTGGCCTTGGCTCAGGAAGCCATCAGCCTGAACCTGGATCAACAGCTCAGTCCAGAACAACGTGCCTTTCTGTATATGCCATTTATGCACAGCGAATCCAAACTAATTCATGAATTCGCCTTAAAACTGTTTCAGCGTCTGGGCAATCCGACCAATCTGGAATTCGAGAAAAAGCATAAAGTCATTATTGACCGCTTTGGACGTTACCCGCATCGGAACCAAATCCTGGGTCGTGAATCGACCAATGAAGAACTTACTTTCCTGACCCAGCCCGATAGCAGTTTTTAAGATTTTTTAAGACCGGCTGTCTGAACTGGATCATTGCATCAGGAGATCGAACATGAAAAACATGCTACTGGGATTGAGTATGATTGCTGCCATCAGCCTGACTGGCTGTGCAACCACACCCTCAAAGCCCTTAACATTTGATCAGTTAGGTCGCTACAGTACCACTCCCCTCAATAGCAACACTTACCGTATCAGCTTTCAGGCCCGTCCCAATATGAGCTTTGGCACAGCTGAAGAAATTACCCTGCTCAAAGCCGCACAGACTACCGTACAAAATGGCTTTCAGTTCTTCAGGGTACTGAATGATCCAAGTAACCGTACTCAACAACCTCCACGGCAGGCCATCGTCTATCCGGCACCGAGCTTTTATCCGTACGGGTATTACCGCCGATATCCGGGGTTCTGGCCAGACCCATTCTATGACCGTCCCTATACCGTGACTCTGGATCCTGCCCAGGTGGCCTATACCATTGAATGCTTCAAGGCCAATCAGGCGCCTCAAGATGCCTTTGATGCCCGCTTGATTTTACAGTCACTTGGGGCTAAATATGGTTTAAGTCCATCCGGTGCAGTGCTGCAACCGCAACCGGCCAATCCCTCCTGACAGGATGATCTATGCAGACAGAGCGTATCTCCCCGAGCTTACAACGCAGTAAACGTTTCGCGACCATCGCCCTGGTGGTCGCCGTACTGATCTGGTTGGCATTGATGGTTGCAGCCAAACTGCTACCCGAATATGTCTGGCTCATTCATATTCTGATGCTCTCGGCAGAAGCGGGTGTGGTCGGTGGTCTGGCGGATTGGTATGCGATTACCGTACTGTTTCGTAACCCTTTTGGCAGATTGCCTATTCCCAAGTTTTTACGTGACCATACCGAAATCATTCCACGTAACAAGGCCCGTATTGCAGAGTCGATGGGCCGTTTTGTGCAGGAAAATTTTCTTTCTCCGCAAATTGTACAGCGCAGTCTGGACAGTACCGACCTGAGTCTGGCTGCAGGACGCTGGCTGGCCAATCCACAAAACAATGCCCAAGTGACTCAGGTCATTCAACAGACGGTGCCTAAAATTTTTGAATTTGTCGGACAGGAACAGATTGCCGGATTTATCCAGAGCAACAGCGTGCAATGGGTCAAAAATACCCAGATCAATACCCTGGCCAGCGAAATGCTGCATGCCGTTCTGGACAATGATTTCCATCAGGATGTGCTACAGCGTGGACTGGATGTGGTGCATGCCTGGATGACCTCGCATCCTGAACAAACCCGTGAGCTGACCCGTAACCTGTTTAAGGAAATGGGGGTGTGGAAACTGGCCAAAGGCGCCAGCTGGATCGGGATTGACGTGCAGCAACGCAGTATTGATTCCGTGATCGGGCGGGTTGAAGCCATGCTGGCCGATCCAGATCATCCATGGCGACTTAAAATTGAGAACATGGGACATAGCTGGATGTTGCAGCTGGCGGATAATGACAGTGAAGCCAGCCAGCGTCTGAATGAAACCAAAGATGCCTTACTGGATAGTCCACAAGTGCTGAATTTTATCAGCGGTGCGGTGGTGATTTTATGTGATGCGATCAAGGCAGACTTGCAAAAACCTGATTCGGGTATTGCGGAAAATCTCAGAATTGCCATTCAACAGGTCGGAGAAAATATCATTTCGAATGCCTCGGTACGTGAGCTGCTGAATAAACGTCTGAGCTCTATCGCGGTTGACCTGAGTGACCAGTACAGTGAAAAAGTGATTCGCTTTATCAGCGAGCGCATTCACGAATGGGATTCAAGCGAGATGATCGACAAGATTGAAAATGAAGTCGGCGGTGACCTGCATATGATCCGGGTCAATGGTGTCGTGGTCGGTGCTTGTATCGGTCTGGTGCTCGGGATTATCCGGGCGGCGGTAGAGCATTTAATTTAAAGCTGATGAAGCTATTTCCTCTTACAGCCCAGCTTTTAAATCGTCAGAGAGCTGCCCCCACCCGATTAAATTTAAAAATGATCACTTGGGTGGCTGAGGTCCGGACATATCGACCAATAGCCCAGTGAATTTGCGTACGAACGGCAATAAGGTCACCACAATCGGAAAAGCAATCGCCCAGGAAATCATCCAGTTATGAAACCAGAGTGCCATAAATCCATCAATCCAGCCGAGATTACGCAGCATATTGATCATGGAAATGATGCCACTCATCAGGCAGGATAGGATAAAAGGCACAATAATCAATGCCCATTTTGCAGGAAGTTTAGGAATATGACCGATAATGGTCGGACGTTGTGATGCAGCCACGACATGCTCTTTTTACTGTTTTCAGATGACTAATATAAGCCAAATTCTATACGGTGGAGCATTGTTTTTTTCATCTGAAATGTTGAGCTAAAAACTGGTTTTATTTTCACGGGATTAATCCGGTTATTACCCCTTTCTCTAGTTCAAAATTTCTGGTGAAGTGATCTTCTACTTTTTATTCCCTAGAAATGCTTTTACCTAAACAGCCTGAAATTTGCTATATTTGCTGTTTTTCTGCGATCTCTATTTTCGACTGATTATGAATACGGCAATACAAGCAGCTCTCGATCATGCAGTGCACACTTTACAGGCACAAGGCGTACTCCCATCTCACTGGAACAATACAAGTAATTTGACGCGTACCAAAGACCGAAGCCATGGTGACTTTGCGTCGAATATTGCCATGATCGCGTCGAAAGCTGCGGGTATGAAGCCACGTGATTTAGCGGAAAAAATTCTTGCTGCCCTGCCTGAAGTGGCGGATATCAGCAAGGCAGAAATTGCCGGTCCTGGTTTTATTAACTTCTTCCTGAATGCTGACCAGCGCTTTGCAGTCCTTGATCAAATTCAGGCACAACAGGCGACTTATGGTCGTACCCAGGTCAATGCGGATAAACGTATCCAGGTTGAATTCGTGTCTGCCAACCCGACCTCTAGCCTGCACGTAGGTCATGGTCGTGGTGCCGCGTATGGTATGACGGTTGCGAATTTGCTTGAAGCGACTGGTGCTAAAGTCGACCGCGAATACTATGTCAATGATGCTGGCCGTCAAATGGACATTCTGGCGACTTCGACTTATCTGCGCTACTTAGAATTAACGGGTCAGGAACTGGTGTTCCCGAAAAATGCCTACCAAGGTGACTACGTTAAAGAAATCGCGCAAAGCATTATTGATCAGGATGGCGACGCCTATGTACGTCCTGTGGCTGACGTGTATAAAAACGTGCCTGAAGATGTACAGTTTGCAGCTGAATTAGATGCAGATGGCAATAAAGTCATATTGTCTGGCGATAAAGAAAAACACATCGATGGTTTGATCTTTAATTCACAAGCGTTAATTGGCACAGGCTACCGCGTATTCTTGCAAGCCGCGCTTAAAGCTATCTTAGATGATATTAAAGATGACCTAGGCGAATTTGGTGTAACCTTCAATCAATGGTTCAGCGAAGAATCATTGACAGACAAAATTGAAGAAGCCTTACAGACCTTAGATCAGCGTGGTTTCCTGTATGGACTGGATGGCAACATCTGGTTCAAATCCACTGCATTCGGTGATGAAAAAGACCGTGTCGTGAAACGTCGTAATGGTCAGACCACTTACTTCGCGTCTGACATCGCTTACCACCTGAACAAGTTACAACGTGGCTATACCGATATCATCGATATCTGGGGTTCAGATCACCACGGTTATATCGCACGTGTAAAAGCGGCCATTGATGCGCTGGGCTATGACTCGAAAAAATTAACGGTTCTTCTGGTTCAGTTCGTGAGCCTATGGCGTGGCGGCGAGATGGTACAAATGTCATCCCGTTCAGGCCAGTTTGTGACCTTGCGTGATCTGCGTAAAGAAGTTGGCAATGATGCTGCACGTTTTTACTACGTAATGCGTAAGTCTGAACAGCACATTGATTTTGACCTGGATCTTGCTGTGTCACAAAGCAAGGACAATGCAGTGTATTACATCCAGTATGCACACGCCCGTATCTGTCGTATGTTAGAAAAAGCAGCGTCTACCAATGTCAACTTTGATGCTACAGCAGCACGTAATTTGGCGGCTAAGCTGGAGCTTGATGCTGAAACTGAAATCCTGGCCAAACTAGCGGCCTATCCGGAAATTCTGGTCCGTGCTGCAAACAGCTATGAACCACATCAAATCGGTAATTACCTGAAAGAGCTGGCAGCCTTGTTCCACGGCTGGTACAACGACAATAAAGTACTCGGTGATGATGCTGAATTGACTCAGGCACGTTTACTGTTATCTGTGAACGTGCGTCAGGTACTGCGTAACGGTTTAGAACTTTTAGGTGTGTCAGCTCCTGAATCAATGTAAAGCACTGCTTTTACATTGATGCAAGAAGGTAAATAGTCAAAGCACTGCTTTGCATGCTCGCAAGGCGAGAGCTAGGCTCGAAGTGAGCATGTAAGCAAAAGAGCAGACATTTTGTAACTTTAGCTATGTGCTTGAAGATACAGATAAATTAAAATTCTGTGTGATTTGTGATCTAGAGGATGACTTTTGTATCCTGATCACATAGGATGAAGTGATAGTAGGGGCATAACTGCTGTTATGCCTTTTCTATATGTCCCGATTAATAAGAGGAAAATCCCAAGTGTTTGGAAAAACGCAGCGCGGTGTATCTGAAAGACCGAATAAGCCTAAAAAGCCACTTATTCCAACCTGGCTCGGCACACTCGTGATCATTTTAATCGTGTTAAGTTTTTTAATGGCACTGATGCTCTGGAAGCCATGGGAACCAGTTAAACCGAAAACTCAAACAAGTGCTGAATCTGTCCAAGAAGAAGATACCAATAAAGATTACCGTTTTTATGATCTCTTGCCACAGCAACAAGTGACGCCAATTCCTGAACAGGCCGTCCCTGAAAACAAAAATCAGGATACGGTAGTGATTGTAGAAGCACCTCGACCTGAAGTGGCTACACCTGAGGCGACCACAACTGAGCCTGGCTTAGAAGCCAGCGAAGCGCCTGTTGCCGCTCCGGCCAGTTATATTCTGCAAGTCCGCAGTTTTGATGATCCGGATCAGGCCGATGCCCGCCGTGCCGAAATTATTCTTAATGGCTTATCTGCCGATGTGGTACGCAGCGTAGAAAATGGCAAAGTCTGGTATCGCGTGGTTTCAGGCCCTTATGATTCTGCAGAAGCTGCAATTATTGCGCAGCAAACCTTGCAAAATAGCGGAATCGATTCCATCGTCGTGAAACGATAATTTTCTAGAAATAAAAAAAGCGCCTGATGGCGCTTTTTTATTTCTTTTTAGCTCCTCCCTTTTAAAAGGGAGGCTGGGAGGGATTAGCTAAAAATTAAATCCATCTTTAGAAAGGGGGAAGTTCCCTCTCCTTCTAGGAGGTGAGAAGCACTGCTTCGCAAGGAAGAGGTTATTTTAAAAGCCCCTCCACCTAGCCTCCTCCCAAAGGGAGGAGGAATAGTATTACAGCGTATGCCCCAGCGCTTCACCCATATTCACCAAAGAATTGGCCTTGAATGCGGCCTCCCACTGCATTTTATTTTCTTCGAATAAAATCACTGCTGTTGAACCGAGGTAGAAACGACCCAGTTCTGCCCCTTTTTCCAGGAACAGATCATGCTGATTAAGTTCGATCCGGCCTGAAGGCTTCACTTTGCCGGTTGCCACGGTTTCAATACCCGCCACAATCATCGCACCGACCAATACCACCGCCATACGGCCGATTTCAGTATCAAACAGACAGACCATACGTTCATTGCGTGCAAACAGGCCCGGAATATTTTCTGCGGTCACCTGATTGACCGAGAATAGCTCGCCCGGTACATATAACGTTTCAGTCAAGGTGCCAGCAAATGGCATATGCACCCGATGATAATCACGTGGCGACAAATATACGGTCGCAAATTCACCGTTTTTGAATGGCTCGGCCAGTTGCGGATCAGCAATCAGTGCTTCAACGGTAAATTTCTGGCCTTTGGCCTGAAACACATCGCCATTTTCAATTTTACCCAGCTGGGAAATCGCACCATCTGCAGGCGAAACAATGCTCGTAGCATCTGGATCAACTGCACGGATACCTTCTTTTAGGGCACGGGTAAAAAATTCATTAAATGATTTGAATTTCAGGGCATTGGCCTGTTCAGCAATCGACATATCAATGCCATACTGCGCCTTAAAGGCAGTAATTGCAGCAGTTTTGATAATCGGGTTTTCGCTGGCGGCAATTTTACCCACCACCCGAGACAAGCGATGTTGCGGTACTAATCGTTGAGCTTTAATAAAAAACTGTTGTTTTAAACGTGATGTGATGCTCAAGATGGCAGCTCCCCTGTAGCGATTGGACTATCGAGGCGGTTGCCCCATTCACTCCACGCACCATCATAGGCTCGAATTTTCCAGCCCAGTAAACGACCCAGAATATAGGCCAAACCTGAGCGGTGATGGGACTGGCAGTACACCACAACGGGTTGATTCAAATCAAAGCCCAGTTGTTCCAGACGCTGCTGAGTACGTGGTAAAGGCTGTAATTTTAAATGATTTTCACGATTAAGGGCAGTACTCCATTCAAAATGACGTGCTCCCGGAATGTGACCGCCGCGTCGAGCCGCTAGACGCAGGCCAGTATATTCATCTTGTGTACGGCAATCCCAAATTTGAACCTGTTGATTTTCAACCTGTTGGCGCAGTTCATCATAGCCAATCTGAAAATTCGCCTGATGCTCAAGATTGACCTGCAACACGTTCTTCACTGGTGCAAACTGTTCCTGACTGGAAGAAGTCGGCAAGCCTGCACCGAGCCAGGCATGAATCCCACCATTCAATAAGCTGGTATTTTCAAAGCCCTGACAATGCAGGTTCCAGAGCAAACGCCCTGCCCATGCCCCGCCCTCATCATCATAAGCCACCACATGATGTTCAGGAGAAATATTCAGATAATCAATGAGAGCCTGCAAGCCTTCCGCGTCCGGCAACAGTCCCATTGCCGTTTCTTCCTGACGCACCAGAAGTTTAGGCTTTAAATGCAAGGCGTGCGGAATATGCAGCTGCTCATACACAGAGGCACGGCTCAGGTCGACAATACGAAGTTTTTCATGGCCCAAATAGGGAACTAAATCTTCTGCCTCAATCAGCAGGCCAAAATTAAAAGCTGCAGCGGTCATCGTTATCATGGCTATTATTGGTCAAATCCTGTTGATCTTAGCACAGCTGGTTTTTACACTGATGTGCTTTCTTTGCAGATGATTAGCAAGATTTTAGCTAAACCCTGGTGTTAAATAAGCTTGCATAAAAAAACCGCCTCTATATAGAAACGGTTCTTAAAAATTATGAATTTTTCAAACTGACTTAAGCAGGTTCATTGATCTCAAAAACCTGACGCAAATAGGCCAAGAACGTATCATTATCGGTCATGGTTTTGCCCGGACTATCCGAGATTTTGGCTACTGACTGACGGTTACATTCCACCAGTTTCAGCACAATATTGAGTGGGGTTTGCCCCATATCATTGGTCAGATTGGTGCCAATGCCGAAACTGACCTGAAAACGGTCTTTAAAATACTGGTGCAGTTTCCAGGCTTTTTCCAGATTCAAGCCATCACTAAAAGTCAGCATTTTGGTTTTGCTGTCAATTTTCAGCTTTTTATAATGCGCATAGGCCTTGTCA
Source organism: Acinetobacter lwoffii (assembly GCA_013530545.1). Classification (GTDB taxonomy): domain Bacteria; phylum Pseudomonadota; class Gammaproteobacteria; order Pseudomonadales; family Moraxellaceae; genus Acinetobacter; species Acinetobacter lwoffii_G. The sequence goes on along the minus strand of SPVA01000074.1, from coordinate 50,045 downwards.
CCCCATTCATAGGGATCACCACTGTCATGACGCAAGCCATCGAACAGTTTGGCAAAGTACAGGTCAAAGTCGCGCAGGAACGCATCCATCCCAACCACATCGGTTAGGGCAATGCCCAGGTCACCACGATATTCCTGTACCCAGCTTTCTAGTGCAGATTTCTGGAAATTACGCAGACGTACATCCAGTGCCTGAAAAGCTTGCAGGAATTCATGCGCCATGGTGCCAATCGGGGTAATGCCCAGCTCTTTGGCTAACAGTACATTACTGGTGCCACTGTGAAATTCTTCGACCACATGCTTTTGCCAATCGAAACTGTAACGGCGACGCGTACCAAAATCTGACACCAAAAATGGTGGATCATTGGGGTTTTGCGCAGCATCATACTGTTTTAATAGCTCGATTTTGGCTTTTAAACGGCGTTCGCCTTCAGCCAACACTTCAGGCGTGCGAATCCGACTGAAATACAGTTCATTGACAATCGCCAGTACGAAGATCTCGAACATCATCGCCTGAACCATCGGGCCTTCCACCACAATATCCAGACGGCCTTGACTGTCGATACTGGCCTTGATGAAACGGCGCTTGAGCTGGAACAGTTCCAGATAATCCACAAAATCGCTTTTGATAAAACGTAAGCTTCTTAAATATTGCAGTTCATCTTCTTTGAATTTGAGCTGACACAGCAGGTCCAGTTGATGATTGAGATCATCCAGAATATCCGTCAGTGGATAGACTGTATCTTCCAGATTACGACAACGGAAATGGTAGACACTATGCGTTTGCGGAAACTTGTGTAAGACCACTTGTAACATGGTGAATTTGTACAAGTCAGTATCTAACAGAGAATGGATAATTGGAGCCATAACTAAGGGAATATCGCTGTGCTTATCTCTGCATTAAAGCATAAAAAGTCATGCAATAATGCAGGATTTACGTACAGCTGGCTGTATTTGCGACAAAAGTATCAGAAGCATAACCCGGTTTATTTCTGGGTGTTGGTCTGAGCTTTTTCCTGTTCCTGAATCAGTTTCTGTAGCTGTTTTTCCTGGCCAATGACCTTGGCAAATTCGGCTGTGGTCTTTTGTCCGGTTTTTTGCGCCTGGGCATCACAATCCACCTGACGCAGCTGCTTGGCAATTGCAAATTCCATTTTAAACAAGGCTCCCATCAAGGCTGTATTGCCTCGATTATCTCGAGCACAGCGGTCGGCACCATGTTTAAGCAAGCTGGCGACAATATCCTGATGGCCATAATAAGTCGCCATCATCAGTGGTGTATAACCGTCTTTATTGCGTACATCGACCGGAAAGCCGTGTTTTAAAAATTCGTTGATAACTTCGCTATTGCCAATTTTGGCGGCAGTAAAGAACAGGTCGACCAGTTCCTGTTGTGAGTTCATCTGAATATTGTCCACGCTTTTAGCGGGGGAGATCTCCTTCGCGACAGTCACGTTTGCGAATGCGGAACCTATCGTGAGAATACTGGCTAAAAACACAGATGACATAACTTTCATGATGAACTCCAGCAGAAATCGAATTCATTTCAATACGGTTGAATCTTGAAATGCTTTTTAAATTGAAACAAACAAGTTGCCTGTAGAACTCCCCCTAGGGTGCAGGAAAGGTTTGGAATTCTACAGGACTTTGCGGAGGTGACTTCTTAAGCCCTAATCACCAATCCTGATCGACCAATCGAAATCAGTCTTTTAATTTTGCAGCTTTGGCTTTAACAGTCGCGAGGTTACCGTTTACTGCCTTGGTCATACGTGTACCGTAGTCCGCATCTGCCTTGTAGAAATAAGACAACATGACGTGCTTGGTTTCTGAATCTTTCACTGCACCTAAGTCAGCAGCAAGGTTCATGATCAGGTCATCTTTCTCTTTAGCCGTGTATGAACGGTACAGCTCACCTGCCTGCTTGAAGTTCTGCTCTTTCACACCAATTTGCTGTACATGACCAGATAATGGAGTTTGTACTGCACGCGCTTTTTCAGTGGCAGCTTTTGGCTCTTTACGGCTTGGCTCATAGTTCACATCCGAGTCACGCTCAGAGATATTCATGTAGCCATCCTGGTTATTGTTGTTTACATTCACCACTGGGCGGTTCACCGGAATTTGCTGGTGATTCGCGCCTAAACGGTACATTTGGGTATCTGAGTAAGAGAAGATACGGCCTTGTAACAGACGGTCTTCTGATGGCTCAATACCTGGCACTAGGTTACCTGGTGCAAATGCCGACTGTTCAGTCTCGTTGAAGAAGTTCTTCGGCATACGGTTCAGGGTCAAAGTACCCACTTTGGTTTCTGGAACCAGCTCAGTTGGCCAGATTTTAGTTGGATCTAGCGGATCAAAATCAAACTTGCCCAAGTCTTTAGGATCAATCACCTGAATATACAGATCCCATTTCGGGAAGTTACCTGCATAGATGTTGTTATAAAGATCATTGGTCAAGTGGTTGAAATCTTTACCTTGCTGCTCAGCCGCTTCTTTCACGTTCAAGCCCTTCACGCCCTGTTTCGAGCGGAAGTTGAATTTCACGTACTTGTATTCACCTTTGTCGTTATACAGTTTGTAAGCGTGAACACCAAAACCGTCCTGTTCGCGGTAGCTGGTTGGAACACCTTGCTTGCCGTAAACATAAGTCAGCATGTTGGTTGCCCATGGCTGGCTCGACAGGAAGTCAAACACGCGGTTAGCATCTTGAACATTCGTTACCGGGCTTGGCTTCATCGCATGAATGAAGTCCGGGAATTTGATCGCATCACGGATAAAGAATACCGGTGTCTGGTTACCAACCAAGTCCCAGTTGCCTTCTTGGGTATAGAATTTCAAGGCAAAACCGTGTGGGTCACGTAGCGTTTCCGGTGAACCTTTACCATGAATTACGGTAGAGAAACGCAGGAAAACTGGAGTTTTAGTACCGGCTTTGAACAATGAAGCAAGGGTAAGATCAGACAGATCCTTGGTCGCAACGAATTCACCATATGCCCCAGTACCACGCGCATGCACCACACGCTCAGGAATACGCTCGCGACCAAAACGTTGTAATTTTTGTACCAGTTGAACGTCCTGAAGGAGTACTGAACCATTTGGGCCCGCAGTGATCGAGTTCTGGTTATCACCGACTGGCGCGCCATTGTCTTTGGTTAAAGGGGCAGCTTGTGCAGCTGTGACAGTTGCAAGCATTGCAACCAGTAATGAACGCTTAAACATTTCTAAATCTCTCAATTTATTACCTTTCCTGCACGGGCTAAGATACGCCAACACAATAAATAGATAAAACAGATTATTTTTATAAATTCAATCGTTTTAATGAATTTATAAAAATAAAGCAATTGATTTTCAGATATTTAAAGCTCATAAAATCAGCATCTCATACTGCTCCAGATTTTATTCTTGCTACAATCACGTCCATCTATCATTAGCAGTCCATATGTAAAATGCGTGCCTTATTACAAAGAGTTTTAGAAGCTAAAGTCGTGGTCGAGGGTGAAACCACCGGGGAAATTGAAAAAGGAATTCTGGTTTTTCTGGGTTTGGGCAAAGACGATAATCTGGAAAAAGGCAAAAAGTTGATTGATAAGATATTGAAATACCGCTTCTTTGATGATGAACAGGGCAAAATGGGCTGGAACGTTGCCCAGGCCGGCGGTGGTTTATTGCTGGTTTCACAATTTACCTTGATGGCACAAACCCAGAAAGGTTTACGTCCCGACTTTGGTCCCGCCATGCCACCTGCCGAGGCTAAAGCACTTTATGAGCAGCTGGTAGAATATGCCCAAAGCCAGTTTGAACATGTACAAACCGGTATTTTTGCAGCCGATATGAAAGTGCATCTGGTTAATGATGGACCTGTGACGTTTAATCTGGAAGTGGAATGATTTATTTTTATCAGTACTTTGATTTTAGATTGAACGTGGTATCCGCCTCCATATTTGAATTGATTTTAATCCTGATATCGCCGAAGCTGCCTGCTTCAATATAATTATTCACGGCTGCAAACTTAGTCAATCGAAGTTTATTAGGTATTGCTTCGCTGTGGCCTCCCCCTTGCGGATGATTGGGCAAAGGCAATCCGAAGATTGTTAGCCCTGTATCTCCGCTGGAATGGATCTTAAAAGCAATGCTGTCTCCTACAGCAATATTTTTTAGTTTTTCCTCTCCACCCTTATATTGAATGATGACGACAGCTAAATGCTGTTCACTCTGATTTTCCAATAGAATATCAATATCATTCGAAGCAGGCTTACAGGAAATAAGCATAATCAAGATCAACCCGACATAGATTATTTTCATATCACTGTGATTATTATTTTTTTTCGACTTATCCATTAAAAAACCGATTACATTTGCATGCAATCGGTTTTTAGTTATTTTTAAAGCTTAGCTCTAAACTTAACGACCCGTTTTCTCTTTAATAAACTGACGTACCATTTTCACTTTTTCTTTGACTGGCTTTGGCAGTTTTGGTGGAATCATTTTTGCCACCTGGTTAAACCAGACCAGCAGGCCAAAGTCGCCTTCCATCTTAATCGTGCCGCTTTGCATCCCGGTCATAAATGCCGTCGGGTCGCAAACTGCAACACAAAATCAGCTTTTTCAGCATCACCCGAAACCGTATCGATATGACCGTTATCCACAATAATCTGACGTGCCATGCCTTCATCCGTACCAATCTGGATACGGAATTGACGTCCATGTACCAGTTCAATGAATTTTGGGCTGGTACGTGCCAACTGCTTCATACGTAAAGCTAAACCTGCGACCAGTAAGTCCAGCGGGTCTGTACTCATATCAATAAGAGGAAGTTTTAACACAGGAATGGACGACAGTTTCATGGAGGATGCCTATTCTAATTGTACGAAAATTGACAAATATCCTAGCATAGTTCTGGGCTAGGTGGATTATGCAGTTTGTATCATATTTCCAAACTGAAAAATGCACCCGTGGGTGCATTTTTTTCATTGCAACTTCTAGAATTAACGGCTTGAAAGCTGCTGCTGGTCGTCTTCATACACCGGCGTATGTTCGATGCAACGGCGTTTTGCCAAAGCACGCTCAGCACGACGATCTTCACGCAACAACAGGCCAGTCACCACCATCATGACCGCAGTTAACGCGCTCAGATAACTATACGTCATTGGTAGCTCAAACCAAGTTTGAGTTCCTACACGAATCACCTCGATCAGGCCCCATACCAGCATCCCGGCCGCCATAAAGCTTAACCAGCGACGATAAGGCGAGAAGAACACAGCAAGCACAGCTACAGCGACTAAACTGAAACCCACAATCGTTGCTAAATGCGCTGTTACCATATAAACCCCTCCATCCAGATAGATAGTTCCCGCTTGATATTGCAACGCTTCTATCTATTGAATTTCGTTAAATCAATAAAATGAAATCTGTTGATTTGTATCTCTATGCCTGCATTATGCTGAGTTTTTTGCATAAAAAAAGTCCTGTCATCCAGCCTAACGACATACTTTGTCGCGATATTATATTGTCATTACATTTTTTGCTTTTCACATTTTTATGGATCAATGACTGCGCCAATGTTGGCGTGTCATTACAAAATTATCAGTAGTTTTTTTAAGTGAAAAAATTATTTTTCCGTTTAAGATGATCGATGTTTTTGTAGCCATATTTCAACTCTTCCTTATATAACTCACATCATAAGCATTGACATCCTCACCCACCTGAAAGGAGGGTGATTCCTACTGCTAGACGCTTATGCCCAAGCGCAAGTATGTTCTTAGCACTGTTCAAATCCCGATCCAGGACACTTGAGCAGTTTTCACATTCCCATACTCTTATTCGCAAATCTGCTCTACCTTTCGGACTGCTTGCGGTGATCTCACCACAGCACGAGCAGATTTGGGTTGTGAAACTTTCGTTGACTTCCTCAAACAATACACTTGCGTTCTCGCATTTATACTTGAGCATTGTTTTGAGTTCTGAAAATCCTGTATCTAAAACCGATTTAGCCATTTTAGTTTTCACAAGTTTTTTAGCACTCAGGTTGCCAACAATAATCAGTGCATTTTCTTTTACAAGCATGGTGCTTGCTTTGTGCAAATGATCTTTACGACAATTTGCAATCTTGGCGTGTAATGCACGAACACGCTTTTTATTCTTCGCTCGTTGAGCAGTACCTAGTTTTTGTTCATATTTTCGATAGAACTTTGGATTTGAAATCACAGTACCATCAGAACAGGTGGCTATATCTTTTAAGCCTAGATCAATGCCAATAGCTTTAGTTGCAGTTGGTTTATCTAACTTAGGTGAATCCACGACCAGGCACACATACCAACGCCCACGACTGTCCTCAACAAATGAGCCTGTTCTAACGGCATATTTGTTTAAACCGTAGCTATCCCATAAGCCAAATTTGGTTTTTCCATACTCAACCCATCCCTCAGCATATTTCAGTCCTGATTTTTTGAATGGTATCCAACCAAGCGATCTTCTTGCTGACTTCTTGTTACTTACACGCCATTTTAATTTTGCTTTTCTAAACTGTTTTCTTTTAGCAGCATATTCTTCCCTAATTGCATCCACCGTTTGGCTATGCAGACCACACAATTTTGAAGTCCCTTTTGTGTATTTAGCCATATCGAATGCTGAGAAAAAATCACCTGTTCTTTTTAGGTGTTTGAAACTTAAATCATTGACATAATTCCAAACAAAGTTCACCTCAGATGCTAATTGGTCTAGCACCTTGCAATGTTTGTCTTTTATGCGTAATTTAAGTGTTTTCATGGGCTTATATTAGCTCATGTTGAATTAAAATTATTGATTCTTAAAAAATAAACGACATTTCATGTCGTGTCGCTTATATCTCTGACCTGAAGAACAGAGTTTTACGCTCCATTTGATAAAAAAACGCGACCCAAAGGTCGCGTTTAAAATCAAGCAAAGCCTGTACTTATGCACGGTTCAGGTCTTTATCATGTACGCCGAGCAGATACAGCACACCGTCCAGACCGACGCTAGAAATCGCCTGATTGGCATTTTGGCGTACCAGAGGTTTGGCACGGAAAGCCACCCCCAGTCCTGCAATGGATAACATAGGCAAGTCATTGGCGCCATCACCGACTGCAATGGTTTGTTCCAGGGAAATTCCCATCTCCTGGGCGATTTCACCGAGCAAGAAGGCTTTACGCGCGCCATCGACAATATGGCCTTTGACTTCACCGGTAACCACACCATCCTGCACATCAAGCGCATTGGCATGTACTTCATCAATATCCAGTTTAGTTTGCAGATATTCCGCAAAATACTGAAAACCTCCAGAAAGAATTGCAGTACGGTAACCCAATGCTTTTAAAGTCGAAATCAGGCGTTCAGCCCCTTCAGTAATGGTCAGGCGCTCGGCAATTTTCGGCAGTACCGATGCGTCCATACCTTTTAACAAGGCAACACGGGCACGGAAGCTTTGCTGGAAGTCTAGCTCGCCTTGCATGGCACGTTCGGTAATTTCAGCGACCTGCTCACCAACACCGGCTTCAATTGCCAATTCGTCAATAACTTCCTGCTCGATCAGGGTTGAGTCCATATCGAAGCAAACCAGACGGCGGTTACGGCGATAGGCATTGTCTTCCTGTACCGCGACATCGACATTCAGTTCATTCGACAGGCTGAGGCAGGCCGCGCGCATGGCAGCTGCATCTAGCATCTGTCCGCTTAAACCAAACTGGACACAGGCACGTTTTGGACCGGCACTCTGGCCATCTAAAACGGGGCGGCCAGAGAGACGGGTCACGGTTTCAATATTAAAACCCTGACCTGACACAATCTGGGTCACGGCTTGCAGATGAGAGGCATTTAATTCAGGGGCCAATGCCGTTACGATATAACGTGTGCGTCCACCCTCTTTGACCCACTGATCATATTCAGTCGCAGAGATCGGTTTAAAGCGCACAGTTAACCCGATATCATGTGCTAGAATCAGGATCTCCTTCATGGCTAATGCTGTCGCGGTCTGGTCTTCAGAGGCTACAACAATACCTAAGGTTAACTGATTATGAATAACCGCTTGCCCTACATCTAAAATCTGTAGGGAATGGGCGGACAAAACCTGCATTAATCGTGTAAATTGATTAGGCTGGTCAGGTCCTAAAAATGATATAAGAATGATTTCTCGCATGAATTGACTCGGGTCTGAGCTACAACTATTGTTAGAATCATAATCGAAATTGAACAGAATTGCCTTGGAAGTTTACGTTGAATGCGCCTAGACAAGGGCTATTTGCTAGCCTATTGATTGTAAGTTTTGCTCTGCATACCTTTTTACTGGTATTGGCAACCACTCACCAGCTGAATGAAAATCGTGCCAATCAGGGACAGCTGATCACCAGTCAACTGGTGACAGACAGCCTGTCTGAGCTTGAACCGCCTAACCGCGTTTCTCTGGCGTTGCTGGCAAATCGTTATGCCACCAATCCAAGTGTCGCTTCCATCCGGATTCTGGATGCGAAAGCTCAGGTTTTAGCCACTGGCGGACTGACCAAAACCCGCGAGGGGGAAGTTTTTGTCCGTGATGCGCTGCAAAACGAGAAAAAAGTCGGTGTGATTGAAATCACCCTGATTGAACCAAGTATTGGTGAAATTCTGCGCACACAATGGCTGGCGATTCTGTTCTCGTTCATCATTCATAGTCTGCTCTGGGTCGCTTATCGTGCTGTGGCACGTCCAAGCCGCACCGAATATCTGGCGCGCATCAATAACGAATCGCGGCTGAAATTCGAGATTCAGACCCTGACCCAGGCATTGGAACAGGAAAAGCATAATGCGGCACTGGCGATTGCCCAAGCCCAACAGGCAGTGAAAAACAAAGCCAAAGAAAAAGAACATAAGCCGGCGGTACTGGAGAGCGATAGCCTGAGCTTAAACATCCAGTTCTACGATCCAAAACAGTTACTGGATAGCGTGAATAAAACCGTTTCGGTGCCTTATTTCAATCTTTGCCAGATTTTTCTGAATAAAGCCACCGAACTCTGTGTGCAACGCTATAAGTTAAATAGTTCTGATATTTGTACCGTACATAAATTTGATGAAAAAGGTGCCACCATCAGTATCGCGGCAGACAAACCGAATGCCCTGGCCTGCCTGACCATGATCAGTGCTGTGTTCCAGCTGCTTTCGGAAGTCCTGTATAAACGCTATCGTGAAGAAAAACGTTTTGTGCTACAAACCCGCAGCGCGATTGCTTCTAAAGTCGAGGAGATGCAGCTCAGCTCGGTACAGGCCGCTGAGCGCCTGACTCAGCATCTGGTCGCGAAAGAAAGTGCCTTACATGTACCGACCACCTTGCTGAAAGATGTGAGTGATCACTTCCAGCTGGTCAGCATGCCGAATCCAACCAATGTCCTGACCCGTCACGCTTTTGTGGTGAATGGGATGGATGCTGAAAGCGCCGAGCTGGCACAGACTTTTAGAACTGAAATTCTAAAATCCAAACAGTCCAAAGCCTCATAAATATCCTTGAATGTTTTAATTAAAAAAGCCGGATCCAACATCCGGCTTTTTTATGGATATAAAACAAATACGCCAGTGTGTCTTGGCCTATCTCTTAAATTTTTAACTGTTTTTGTTCTAGCAGATATTGCTGGGCATTATAAGGCTGGGCCGGATCCTGACAGGGGACTTTATGCCACTGACCATCGGCATCTAACTCCCATGCATTTTGACAATCTTTTAAATAGCTGATCAGGCCATCTTTATAAATCCGTTTTTTCAGCGCTGGATCCAGCACCGGGAAACAGGTTTCGACCCTGGAAAACAGGTTGCGCCCCATCCAGTCAGCACTGGCACAATACAGTTTCTTGGCACCGCCATGCTCAAAATAATAGACCCGGGTATGTTCCAGGAAACGTCCTACGATTGAACGTACCCGAATGTTTTCCGACATACCGGTGACTTGTGGAATCAGGCAGCAGATTGAACGTACAATGAGGTCAATTTTCACCCCGGCCTGCGAAGCCTGATATAAGGCAGCAATTAATTGCGGTTCGGTAAGTGCATTCACTTTGATGATGATATGCGCGGCTTTGCCGGCCAAGGCAAATGCCTTTTCCTGGTCAATCAGTTTCAGCAATTCGCTATGCAGGGTAAACGGCGCATGCAGCAAGGCTTTCAGTTTGGCCATTTTCCCCATACCGGTCAGTTCCTGGAACATGCGGTGCACATCTTCACAGATATCCGGCTGTGTGGTCATCAGGCCATAATCGGTGTACATGCGGGCATTACCGGCATGATAGTTTCCGGTACCCAGATGCGCATAACGCAGTAATTCCTGATTTTCACGCCGGACGATCAGAATCATTTTGGCATGGGTTTTATAACCGACGATGCCATAGACCACCACTGCCCCGGCTTCTTGCAGGATATTGGCCACCATAATATTGGATTCTTCATCGAAACGTGCCCGCAGTTCAATCACGGCTGTGACTTCCTTGCCATTCCGTGCGGCTTCTGCCAGCACCTGAACAATTTCCGAATCCGGACCACTGCGGTACAGGGTCTGCTTGATCGCCAGCACCGCCGGATCCTTGGCCGCTTCGCGCAGTAAAGTAATCACAGGCTGGAATGAATCAAAAGGATGATGCAGCAGCACATCCTGCGCCTTCAAAATTTCAAAAATACTTTTCTGTTTACGGAAAATTTTCGGAATGACCGGACTGAAATGCGGATACTTTAATTCTGGACGATCAAAGCTGGTACTCAGGCGGGACAAATTGATCGGCCCATCAATCCGGTACAGTTCCTGTTCCGTCAGATCAAATTCATCCAGCAAATAGTCGATGATGCTCTGTGGACAGTCATTTTCAATTTCCAGACGTACCGCACGACCAAAGCGACGTGAAGACAGTTCGTCTTTTAAGGCAACCGCCAGATCATCGACATCTTCCGACAAGACCAGATCGGCATTGCGGGTGACCCGAAAAGCATAACAGCCGGTGGCTTTCATGCCCGGAAACAGCTCACTGATATGCTGCTGGATGATCGCGGTCAGGAAAATCTGGGTAGTGTTATTGCCAGCCACCTGTTCCGGAATTTTAATCAGGCGCGGTAAAGAGCGCGGAGCCGGGACAATTGCCATCTCGATTTCACGGCCAAAGGCATCTTTACCTTCCAGACTGATAATAAAATTCAGGCTTTTATTGACCAGACGTGGAAAGGGATGCGATGGATCCAGACTGATCGGGGTCAGTACCGGTTGCACTTCTTTGGCAAAAAAGGCTGCAATCCAGGCCTTGTGTTTTTCCAGAAGATCCTGATATTGAAGAAACTGAATACCCTGCGCCTGAAGTTCAGGCAAAATTGCATGATTCAGAACCTCATACTGTTTGTTAACTGTGGCATGAATGGACTGGGACAGTTCTTGTAGAATCAGCTCGGTAGGTACAGCATCAGGCGTCCGGGTAGTCGCATTCAGGTCTTGCTGTTTCATCAGCCCGGCGATCCTGATTTCAAAAAATTCATCCAGATTTCGGGAAAAAATGATCAGGAAGTTTAAGCGCTCTAAAATCGGTAAATTCGGATCGAGTGCTTGTGCCAAGACACGACGCTGAAATTCAAATAGGGAAAGCTCCCGATTAAAATAGGTCGCTGACGAATGCTGAAATTGTTCCATGCCCTCTCAATGCTGCTATTACAGTCTGTTGTTTTACATCATTGAGGGGCGATCTTAGGCAGGCTTCATGACAGTTATGTTACAAAGCACAATTAATCTATATAAATTAATATTCTAATTTTTCCAAAATACAAAAAATCCGGTCGCTAGCTTTTTTGTGTTGTCATCAAACTGTCATCAGGTATCCATTGTTTCAGTCGTTTTTTCAGTGGATCTGGCCGCCCAGTAGGTGGCCAACGCCGGTCCTGAAATATTATGCCACAGGCTGAAAATGGCGCTTGGTAAAGCCGTCATTGGAGATGCAGCAAAATGGGTCGCCGCCAAAGCCACACCCAGACCAGAATTCTGCATCCCCACTTCAATGGATACCGCACGACAGTCTATTTCTGCTAAGTGAAATATACGGCTGGCCCAATAACCCAGTAAATAGCCCATACCATTGTGTAAGGCCACGATCCCTAAAATCATTAACCCGGACTCCAGAATCTGGGTTTTGCTGCCAGCAATAATCGCCGCGACAATTGCCACAATTGCAATCACAGAAATTAACGGCATCACCTGAATATAGGCCGTGACTTTTTGTTTGAGTAGCGCCCGTACGATTAAGCCCAGAATAATCGGGAATAACACCACCTGTAAGATCGACACCAGCATCGACCAGGCATTGATCTCAATCCACTGACTGGCCAACACATAAAAAATGGCTGGGGTTAGAATGGGAGCCAGTAAGGTAGAAACCGAGGTACAGGCGACAGACAAGGCGGTATTGCCCTTGGCCATATAGGTAATCACATTGGATGCCGTTCCGCCCGGACAGCAACCCACCAAGATCACCCCGATCGCAATTTCCGGTGGCAGCTGGAACAACTTGCACAGCAAAAAGGCCAAGCCAGGCATCACCATAAACTGGGCGACGACGCCAATCGCTACTGCTTTCGGACTTTGCAGGACACTTTTAAAATCGCCTACCGTCATGGTCATCCCCATGCCGAACATGATGATGCCCAACATCCACGGAATATAAGCCCGTAACCAGACAAAAGCTTCAGGGATCATCAAGGCAATGCCGGAAAAAAGCACCACCCATAAAGCAAAGGTTTTTTGGACAAATTGGCTAAACTGGAGCAAGGCTGACATGGGTTTCATCCAGGTGACATTAAGGGAGAAAAAGTAAGATAAAACAGGCATCCGTTGATGCCTGAATTTTTATATTTAAATATAAATAAAATCAAAGGAATATTTAAATTCTATCCCTATCCAGCTTTAAGCGGCTTGAACGATATCTTTCACATAGATACGTTTTACGCCATGCGACAGCATATCCTGCCAGGCATGTTGCAAGGAACCATTCAGGTCAATGCCCTTGGTGGCATCGGCAATCACATAGGTTTTAAAGCCCAGTTTGCAGGCATCGATTGCGGTCCAGGCCACACAAAAGTCCGTGGCAATCCCGACCACGAATACCGTATCAATCCCGCGTTCACGCAGATAGCCAGCAAGACCCGTCGTGGTTTTCTGGTCAGCTTCCATAAAAGCCGAATAACTGTCGATCTGGGAATGAAAACCCTTGCGAATGATGAGTTGTGCTTGTGGTAAATTTAAATCCGGATGCAGTTCGGCATCGAGTGTCCCTTGCACACAATGCTTTGGCCATAAAACCTGGCTGCCATAATCCAGCTGAATACTGTCATAGGCTGCTTTGCCGGGATGGTTGTCTGCAAAAGAAATATGGTTATCCGGATGCCAGTCCTGAGTCAGGATAATATGCTTAAAATGCTGTCCCAATAAATTGATATTTGGAATAATCTGGTCAGCATTGGCTACAGCCAGATTGCCTCCGGGAGTAAATCCTCTTTGTACGTCTACGACCAGTAAAGCGACATTATTCTGCATCTGTTTTCATCCATTGAAATTTCGATTTATGCCCAAGCATAGCGCAAAATACTCGAGGATTTTTAGCCCTGCTGCTAAAAATGGTATGACTGTGTATTCTCAGCATGCGCATATGAGCAGATTAATAGATTCATTATTTTTGACAAAAAAGGATGGGTTCCGCGCTTGTATCAAGCTAGATCTCTACAAAAAAATAAGTTTTAAGATAAAGTGATGAGTCTTTCTAATAATAAAACAGTGTATTTAATTCTTAAATTCTGAAAATAAAAAAGCCTGCAAAAGCAGGCTTTTTTTAAATCTTGGAACATTACACTTTGGTGCGATTCACTAGGAACAGCATACATAATGCAGAGATGATGATACATGGGATCGCAGCAGTAATGACCCCCGCAGCACCGAAACCTGCCGTCAGTAACTGACCAGCAATGACTGGACCCAGCATGGCACCGATACGGCCAACTGCAGACGCGACACCAACACCAGTACCACGCACTTCAGTCGGATAAACGATACTACCGAAGGCATACAGTACACCCTGACAACCAATCACGAAGGCACCGGCCAATGCGGCGGCCATATACATCTGGTTCAGCGAGCTTGCACCATTCAGCGCCAGTAGACCTGCCAGAATGCCCCCGTACATCAACAGGATCACATAGGCTTTCTTCCAGCGGTCGGTCAGCATACCCAGAATAATCGTACCCAGGGTCGCTGTAACCATGAAGTAGAATTGTGCGGTTGAGCCATCTTTACGTGTGAAGCCGAGTTCCATAAACAATGATGGCAACCAGCTCAACATGATGTAAACCACCATCAAGGTAAAGAAGTAGCTTACCCAGATACATAGCGTACGTAACAGGTTGTCCGAATTAAACAAGTCCTTGAATGAACCCTGCGGTGCAACAGCAAGTTCTGCAGCCGTTTTGTTCTGTGCTTTCAGGTATTCCTTCGATTCAGGCAAAAATAGCATCATCAGCGGAATGGCAAAAATCGGTAACAGGCCACCAAGATAGAAAACATTTTTCCAGTTGGCACCAAATTCAGTCGCAGCAACCAAAGATAAAATCGCTGCACCGACTGGCATACCGCAGTACATCAAGCCCACTGCACGGCCACGATTTTGTGGAGAGACTGCTTCAGAAGCAAGTGTGATCAGAATTGGCATCGCGCCGCCCAGACCTGCTCCAGCGAGGAAACGCACTGCCAGCAAGCTGTTAAAGCTATTGACCCAGACGGTACATAAGGTAAATACAGCAAATACTGCTGTCGACCAGATCAAGACTTTCTTACGGCCAATGCGGTCCGCAAATCGCCCACCAACCAGTGCACCCGGTAATAAACCCAGAATCCCTGCACTAAAAAACACACCCAACTGGGAACTATCGAGACCAAAATGCTCACGAATACCTGCAGCAGCAATTCCGGCTGCCTGAATATCTAAGCCTTCAATCACCGCAATCAGAAAACAGATCGCGACCGTGACGATAGCATGCTTATTGTCTGATTTTTCCATTGGATTATCCTTGTTCAATCAGCGTTACAAAAGACAGCCATCATCTATGAGCCTGATTGCAGAAATAACTATCAATAAGTTGAACGTTTTGCTTGGATATTCCAAAAGGGGCTGAAGTAGAGGAATTGAAGATGCTGACTGATAAAGTCGCAAAAACACTTAATCAAAACACCATAAAGTTCAAGACTTAGAGTTTAAAGCTTATACATCAAGTTAAAAAATTAACCGATAAGAAAAAAAATCCTCAATTTATTGATATTTAAAAAAGATTAGTCTTAGTCGTTTTTGGCTTTATTTGTATTGGTACGAGAGTGCGATCAAGATGTACGAGATCTCAATTTATCCAATATAACTATTAATCCAAAATCAAAAGGCATAAAAATGGCAGTTTTCAGCTGATCTTTTTGCACAAGCCTTATCATTATTGGGTTCATTTGGGGCAATATCTTCTTTTATCTAGACTGAAGACATAACTTTGGTCTCAGGATTTTGCTTTATAAATCATCTTATTTATTACTTGATTGTTTCCAAAAGGCTTTGTATAAAGAATTCAGTAGCTTTTACTAAAGCATATTGTTCTTATGCGTTTGATCAGTCATAATTTGCATAAGCAATATTCAATTCAATGCAAATCTATTGAATTTGCTATAAATCAAAATACAAATCCATCCCAATTTATGTTTTCTCATTCCTTTCGGATGGACAAATAGGATAGTTTTTTAAAATGACTCAGCAAGCACAGACCATTCAAGGTTCCATAGTCGCAATCGTCACCCCTATGTTTGAAGATGGCAGCGTAGATTGGAAGGGTCTCGAGAAGCTGGTTGAATGGCACATTGCAGAGGGCACCAACAGTATTGTCGCCGTTGGAACAACAGGCGAAGCCTCTACTCTCAGCATGAGTGAACACACCCAGGTGATCAAAGAAATCATTCGTGTGGCCAACAAACGTATTCCTATTATTGCCGGCACAGGTGCGAACTCGACCCGTGAAGCGATCGAACTGACCCGCGAAGCCAAAGAGCTAGGGGCAGATGCCGCTTTACTGGTAACGCCATATTATAACAAACCGACTCAGGAAGGCTTGTATCAGCATTATAAAGCTATTGCTGAAGCTGTTGACCTGCCACAGATTCTTTATAATGTTCCAGGCCGTACCGGTGTGGATATGGCCAATGAAACCGTGATTCGCCTGGCGGATATTCCACAAATTATCGGTATTAAAGATGCGACTGGCGATGTACCGCGCGGTGCTGAACTGCTACAAGGTCTTGTAGGCAAAGACATGACTGTTTATTCGGGTGATGATGCCACTGCATATCAGCTGATCGGTCATGGTGCCAAAGGCAATATCTCAGTGACGGCGAACGTGGCTCCGAAAGCTATGAGCGAAGTGTGTGCTGCCGCCATTGCCGGTGATGCAACCACAGCTGAACAGTTAAATGCTCAGGTTGCAAATTTACACAATATTTTATTTTGCGAATCGAACCCAATTCCTGTGAAATGGGCACTCCATGACATGGGCTTAATTGGTACGGGTATTCGCCTTCCATTAACACCACTTGCAGAACAATATCGCGCTCCGCTTCATGAAGCACTGGTCGAAGCGGGCGTTATTAAATAAAAGAGCACAAGATTATGCAATTACGTTTAGGACTTAGCCTTACACTTTCAGTATTCAGTTTGGCAGGTTGTAGTTCAATGGCCTTTAATAACGGCACTTTAGACTATAAAGAGACTACTACCCTGGAAGCTTTACAATATCCTGAAGGCGCCATGGTTCGTCCTGCAACGCCATTGTATCCTGCTCCAACAGTTGATCCGCTTGCAATTGAACATGCACCGAAGCTTGAAAACCAGCGTGGCAACCGTTTTGCCTTGCCACGCCCACAAGCCCAGACTGAAAACTCAAATACAGCTGATCTAACCGAAACCGATACAGTGGGTCAACCACAGTTGGTCACTGACGGAAATCTTAATCCGCTGCTTAAAATTGAGGGAAATTCTGCTACAATTTGGCAATATACACTTGCCACCCTCAGCAGTCTGAATCATAGCATCGTTGCGCAGAGCAAAAATCGTTACGAAGTCACGATTAAGGTCGACCAGCAGACCTATGTATTAAGATTATCTTCTGTCGGTTCGAGTAATAACCTCGCTGTGTTCAATGCCGATAACAGTTTTGCCGACCGTGAAAAAGCTGCAGAACTGCTCAACCAGATTTACCAAAATTGGCCAGCCTAGACATTTCTAGGCATTTTTTTTGTAAAAGGTTCCCTCATGTTAAAACAAACCTTGCTCTATACTGGTAAAGCGAAATCTGTCTACACCACAGACAGTTCAGACCATCTGATTTTAGTCTTTCGCGATGATGCCTCAGCATTCAATGGCGAAAAAATTGAGCAACTAGATCGTAAAGGCAAGGTGAACAACCGTTTTAACGCCTTCATCATGGAAAAACTGGCAGAAGCGGGAATTGAGACCCACTTTGAAAAGCTATTGACTCCAAATGAAGTGCTGGTGAAAAAACTGGATATGATCCCGGTTGAATGTGTGATTCGTAACTATGCAGCAGGTTCTTTATGCCGCCGCCTGGGTGTGGAAGAAGGCAAGGAACTGACTCCTCCAACATTTGAATTGTTCTTTAAAGATGATGCGCTTGGCGATCCAATGGTCAATGAGTCACAAGCCATTGCTTTAGGTTGGGCAACTGCTGAACAATTGGCGAAAATGAAAGAATTGACTTACCAAGTGAACGACGTGCTTAAAGCATTGTTTGATGCAGGTAACATGATTCTGGTCGATTTCAAACTTGAATTCGGCGTGTTCCACGACCGTATCGTACTGGGTGATGAATTCTCTCCAGACGGTTGCCGTCTATGGGACAAAGACACCAAGAAAAAACTAGATAAAGACCGTTTCCGTCAAGGTTTAGGCGGCGTGGTTGAAGCCTATGAAGAAGTAGCTGGCCGTTTAGGTATCAATCTAGACAACATCTAATCTGTAAATGCGCAGATTCGAAAGAACCGAGCTTTTTAGCTCGGTTTTTTTATTTCCGGCTTTTAATCGGAAAAATAAATTTTTATTATTAAAATGATCGTTTTTACATCAAAAACTACATGCATTAATATCATCTCATACCAAGCAAGAGTTGATGCATTCACTCCATATTTGCCGACCAGATTTCTCCTCTACCCTCTAGGATGTTATCTCCCTCAAAAAACATCCTACTTTCAGCCCAATTCGCCTTGAATTGGGCTTTTTTTTACTCTGTTCAATTAGTTAGGATATCCAGCTTTATTGCTGCTGTTGCCAACGGCGTTGCTGTAAACGCTCCCCTTCAACTTCACGTTTATTACGTGCTGATTCATACAGTTTGGTATTTTTCAGTTCTGGCGGCATATATTCTTGCAGCACAAAATGCTCCGGATAGTTATGCGGATACAGATAATCCACGCCATAGCCCTGTTCTTTCATCAGCTTGGTCGGTGCATTTCTTAAATGTAAAGGTACAGGCAGATTTGAGGTTTTGTCTGCAAGTTCCATCGCCTTGTTAATCGCCAGATAAGTACTGTTACTTTTGGCACTGGTCGCCAGATAAACCGCACATTGTCCCAAAATAATCCGACATTCTGGCATGCCTACGGCTTGCACAGAACGGAAACACTCACCCGCCAGCAACAAAGCGTTCGGATTGGAATTGCCAATATCTTCAGATGCGGCAATCAGCATACGCCGTGCAATAAACACCGGATCTTCGCCGCCTTTGAGCATGCGAGCCATCCAGTACAAGGCTGCATCCGGATCACTGCCACGAATTGATTTAATAAAGGCCGAGACCAGATCATAATGCTGTTCACCGGACTTGTCATAACGGGCAATATTCTGCTGTGCGACTTTGACCACCACCGCATTGGTGATGATATTTTCCATATCCGCTTCAAAGGTACTGGCAATCAGATCCAGTAAATTCAGTGCCTTGCGGGCATCTCCTGCTGCAAACTGGATCAGGGCATCAAATTCTTCAATCAGGATATGTCTTTCCTGTAAGAAAGAGTCATTTTGCAAGGCTTGCGTCAACAAGGTCTGAATCGATTCAGCACTTAAAGCATTCAGGCTATACACCTGACAACGTGACAATAAGGCACTATTCACTTCAAAAGACGGGTTTTCAGTGGTAGCACCAATTAAGGTAATTTTCCCTTTCTCGACTGCATTTAATAACGCATCCTGCTGGGATTTATTAAAACGGTGAATTTCATCAATAAACACCACCGGAGTCAGCAGATCACCCCCTTCGGCAATGATTTCACGCAGTTCTTTTACCCCGGTATTCAGGGCAGACAGACTGATAAAAGGCCGGTCTACCGCTTGAGCCAGCAGTAAGGCAATGGTGGTTTTTCCGACTCCGGGTGGTCCCCAGAAAATGATCGAAGGCAGATGCCCCTGATCAATCATCTGGCGTAAGGGTGCATGTTCCCCCAGCAAATGTTCCTGCCCGATAATCTGTGTAAGGTCGCGTGGCCGTAAGCGTTCTGGAAGCGGGATATGACTATCTGACATGTTATTATTGGCTCAAACTAAATTCTGATCTCATTCTAACACCAGCAGTTTTGATTCCAAGAATGCAAACATCAAGCATAAAAAATTAATTTATGTAGATATCCTCTATTTTTTTAATTCTGAATGAATTAATCTCTGTAAAAGTGAATAATTTGAACATGATTAATTGTGAATTAATTACAGTGTAATTTTCATATTGTTTATTCTAATTAAAAGAAACTTATCTCGCCGATAAATTTGAACAGGGAGCTGTGAGTCGGTCTAAGCCACTGACGTCATCATCACTGATTGCACCCCACGTTCACTTGTCTGAATCGGTTTTGTTAAAAAATCTGATCGATGCCTTACCGCAACCCTTGTGGGTCAGCAACAAACAACATCTGCAATATTTTAACGATGCCATGACTGATTATCTTGGCATGAACCTGAATGAACAGGGCCATCTGCAATGGCAGAGTTTTATTCATACCGAGGACTTGCAGCTATTTTTAGCGCAGTGGCATGCTGCGCTGGATCAGCATCAGAATTTTGAAACCCAGTGCCGGATTAAACGCAATGATAGCCATTATCGCATGTGTAGCCTAGCGGTAAAATTTCATCATGAAGTTGACCATTTGCTGCAATGGGCAGTTTCCCTGACCGATGTGCATGATTATTTTGAGATCCAGCAGCAACTTTCTCAAATTGTTTCAACCCAAGAAAACATGCTGGATGCCAGTGCAGACTGCATTAACATCATCAGCCCTGAAGGCGAGATTCGGCATAGTAACTCTGGCTGTCTGGCACAAGCCAATCAGACCGCAGAACAAGATCAGGATCAGGATCATTCATTGTGCTGGCTAAATCGTTTAAGCCCTGAAGCCCGAAAATCCGGGCAGCGTGCTTTAAAACAGGCGGCCCAAGGCTTAAACAGCCGTTTTTCCAGCAAAGTCCAGATCGAAGATCAACCGATCCAATATTGGAATCATCTGCTGACGCCAATTCTGGATCAGCAGAATATTACCCAAAATATCCTCTGTGTATCACGCAATATCAGTCAGCAAAAAATTGCAGAAACGCGTTAAACGTGATGAACTGACTGGCCTGTATAATCGCAGTACCTTCTATAAAACCTTTAAACAGGTACTGTTAAAGGCCAAACAACAGCAGACCATGGCGGGTTTACTGCTGATTGATCTGGATTATTTCCGGCATATCAATGATACCTTGGGCCATATTGCCGGCGATCATCTGTTACATGTCTTGGGCAAACGTTTCCAGACCTGCTTCGGGTCAAATACCATCATCGCCCGTTTGGGTGGCGATGAATTTGCCGTACTGGTCAAAAATTTGGAAAGTGAAGAACAGCTGCTGGCAACGGCGCAAATGGCCTATGCCCAGCTAGATCAGCCCATCAATTATGTCGGCAATAGCATCAGCAGTGCCATGAGTATAGGCTGTGCCATCTATCCACGTGATGCCTTAAATACCTCGAATCTGCTGAAGTGTGCCGATATCGCCTTAAATGACCTGAAAAATAGTGGTCGTGGTGGCATCCGCATGTTTAATCAGGAAATGTGCGGGTCATTGGAAAATATGACCAAGCAGCTGACTCTGGCACGCAAGATTATTCTCGCCGATCAGATCATTCCCTATTACCAGCCTAAGGTCCGTCTTTCTGATGGTGCAGTGATCGGTTTTGAAGCGCTATTACGCTGGCAAGATCAGAATCAGAACATTCAGTTACCTTCCGAAATTTTTGGTGCCTTTCAGGACTATGAGCTGGCCTCACGCATCAGTGAGACCATGCAGCTAAAAGTCTTTGCAGATATGAGCCGCTGGCAGGCACAAGGTCTGGATCTGTTACCGATTTCAATCAATGCTGCACCAGTTGAATTCCTGCGCGATGACTATGCCGAAAAACTGTTGGCACGCCTGTCCAATTTCGATATTCCGGCCCACAAAGTTGAACTGGAAATTACCGAACAGAGCCTGTCCGAACATGGCGCCAATTATGTGGTCCGTGCCCTGAACCTGCTGAAACAGGCCGGAATCCAGATCTCACTGGATGATTTCGGCACCGGACATTCTTCGCTGACCCGCTTGCAGGACTATCCGGTCGATTGCATCAAGATTGACCGAAACTTTGTAGAGCGCATGAACAGTGACCCATCTGCCCTGGCTATTGTCAAAGCCATTACTCAGATTGGCTCCAGTATTGCACTGGATGTTCTGGTCGAAGGAATTGAGAATACAGAACAGCTGGATACCCTGATCCATTGTGACTGTCGGATAGGACAAGGATTCTATTTCTATCGCCCGATGGCCGGTGCTTTGGCCCAGGCCCTACTCCATCCAGCAGATCAATAAACGCATCACGCAGGCCGATTTAACGCACCCAACGTACGATATAGTCTTCGATGTCATCTTCATGAATGTCGCTTTCACTCAGGCAGCGCCCTGCTGCCGACTTACGTGCCTGAATCACACTTTCCCGTGAACCGCTGATCAGATAATGCCAGGATGGCAGGCTTTTGCCCTGCTCTACCCGGCGATAGGCACAACTCGAAGGCAACCAGTGAATCGTTTCCAGCTTCTCTGGCGTGAGCTGAATACAGTCCGGCACATATTGCAAACGATCCGAATAATTGGAACAACGCGCAGTGCTACAATCCAGTAATTTGCAGGCCACTTTGGTATATGCGACTTCCTGAGTATCTTCATCTTCCAGCTTAATCAGACAACATAATCCGCAACCATCACACAAGGCCTCCCACTCGACTTGCGTCAGTTCAGCAAGTGAATAGTTTTTCCAGAATTCGGGACGTAAAGTATCGCTCATGATCAGGTCGGCACATTCAAAAATCAGCTTATTATAGCAGCCAGAACCCTGCAGACCTACCGCCTCAAATTCTTATTACTATCACGTAAACTATTGTTAAATCATAGACAGTTCATCAACAAAACACTAACAGTCGCTGGAATCGTTTATTTCTATACTAAATTTGAAAATAAAAACACATGGAGAATATATATGTTTCGCTGGGCTATTATTTTTGCTGTTATTGCATTAATTGCGAGTCTACTTGGTTTCGGTGGCGTCGCAGGCTTGTCTAAGGATTTTGCAATTATCTTGTTGGTAATTGCGGTGATTCTTGCGATCGTTGGTTTTCTTTCGCGCGGCAAGGTCTAGATTTACGCTAGACCTGTTCAAAGCAAGTGTTAGCTTTCAAAAAACAAGAGCCTTCTGGCTCTTGTTTTTTTATGGGTATTTTAATGATCTATTTT
Organism: Acinetobacter lwoffii; assembly: GCA_013530545.1. Taxonomy (GTDB): domain Bacteria; phylum Pseudomonadota; class Gammaproteobacteria; order Pseudomonadales; family Moraxellaceae; genus Acinetobacter; species Acinetobacter lwoffii_G. Next base: position 27,172 of record SPVA01000074.1, on the reverse strand, counting down.
GATCAAAAATACTTCTTTCAATATGAACTTAAGGTTTTAAATGACGTGGTCTAAAACCCGCTACCAGCAAGGCTGCAACGTACGCCACCACACCCACAACACATAAGATCAATACTTCTAAAACACGCATCCATTGTGATACATCTGCGTTATACCAGCTTAGGGCATAGGCCAGAGCCGCAATCATCACCACATTGGCAAACATGAATTGCAGGAAGATTTTTTTCCAGTGCGAACCAAAACGGAAAATATCACGCTTATGCAGATAATAATAAAGCAAACCGGCATTGACCATGGCTGAACCCGTCGATGCCAACGCAAGGGCCATATGCTCTGCTTCCCAGTCAATCAGCTTGAAGAAACCGATAAAGATCACGTTCAGAATCGCATTGGCCGCCACAGCCATCAGACCGACCCGCACCGGGGTTCTGGTATCCTGCTTTGCATAAAAACCGGGTGCAAAGACTTTAATCAACATAAAGGCAATCACACCACCGCTCATACATTGCAGTGCCAATGCCGTCATCTGGGTATCTTCAAAGGTGAACTGACCACGTTCAAACAGGGCCTGAATAATCGGAGTCGACAGCATAAACAGCGCAATACTGGCGGGTAGACCAGCCATCACAATGACTTTGGCTGCCCAGTCCATCATGCCACGGAATTTTTCCGGATTCTGTTCAGTATGTCGTGCTGATAAGGACGGCAGAATCACAGTACCAATTGCAACACCAATGAGTCCTAGTGGCAATTCAGTCATACGCTCGGCACTATACAACCAAGACACCGAACCATCCTGCATGAATGAGGCCCAAATGGTATTTAATAGCAGGTTAATTTGCGTGACAGATACACCAAATAATGCCGGCAGCATCAACTTCATGATGCGATCTACGCCTTCATGCTTGAAGTCAATTTTCGGTGGAATCAGCAAGTTTTTACGCCACAATTCCGGAATCTGGATGGCCAGCTGTAAAATACCAGCAATGATCACAGCCCAGCCCAGCGCCATAATCGGCTCGGCCATATAAGGCGTAAGCCAGAGCGCTCCGGCAATCATCGCCACATTCAGCAAGACCGGTGCAAATGCTGGCGTGCTAAAAGAGCCATAACTGTTCAGAATACTGCTGGCAAAAGCCGTCAGTGACATGAACAGCAAATAAGGAATGGTCAGGCGGAACATGTTGGTCGCCAGAGCGAACTTTTCAGGATCGCTATGGAAACCGGGCGCATAGATATACATGATCAATGGCGCAGCAATGATCGCGACCATGGTCAACGTCGTCATGACCGTCGCCAGACAGCCAAACACTCGGCTAATCAAGATCTGGACTTCGGTATGCGTGCGACTGGTTTTATATTCGGTCAGTACCGGAATAAACGCCTGTGAAAATGCGCCTTCGGCAAATAAACGCCTGAAAAAGTTTGGAATACGAAATGCGACTACGAAGGTATCGAAGTCTTTACCAGCACCAAAGACATTCAGTAAAACAATATCTCGAACCAATCCCAGTACGCGTGACAACATGGTCATCGCACTTACAATGACGGTCGAACGCCAAAGCGCCATCCTATTCACCTAATGTATAAATTTGTGGCTATTGTAATGAAACTTTTGTCAGAAGTTCATTGCTTAATTTCATCGCTCAAGCGAGCTTGAGGTGTTTTTATAATGCTGTAACTGTGTACGAAAATCAGCCCAGTTAAAATACGGTCCCGGATCGGTCTTACGGCCCGGTGCAATATCCGAATGCCCGGCAATATGCTGCTGAATCTTAGAATAATGCTGTTGCAGACAGGCCGTGACTTTCACCAAGGCCTGATATTGTTCAGTTTCAAAAGGCAAGTCATCACTGCCTTCCAGCTCAATCCCGATCGAATAATCATTACATTCTTTTTTGCCCAAATAGGTCGAGCGGCCGGCATGCCAGGCACGGTCATTAAAATTGACAAATTGCAGTACTTCGCCAGATCGTAAAATCAGCAAATGGGTCGACACCTGCATTCCTTCAATGGTTTGAAAATAGGGATGTACCGACCAGTCCAGCTGATTCTGAAAAAACTGCTCAATATAACCGCCGCCAAACTGTGAAGGTGGCAGGCTGATATTGTGAATCACCAGCAATTGAATCTCGGTCTGTTCTGGCCGCTGATTAAAATTGGGAGACGGGATTTGACGTGCACCGATTAGTTGCCCGTCCGTGACCTGAAACTCAGCTGCCTGTTGCATAAAACCGTTCTCCCCAAAATAAAATCTGCAAGATCAGCATTGCAGCCGACTTCATGCTAAAACTTTCAAGGAGAAATCTCAATTCATCCCGGCAAACTGGATGAAAAATCGCTCATCTTTTATGTAACGGTGCTAAGATAAGGCGCAATTTTCACGGCTTAAAAAAGATACGGAAATACTCATGCGCATATCTCAAGCTTTGCTCGACCAGTCGATTCAGATCAATATTCAACAAGCACTTTCAGAAGATATCGGTGACGGTGATATTACTGCTCTGCTAACTCCTGAAGATGAACAGGCCACTGCCACCATCATTAGCCGTGAAGACATGGTTTTGGCCGGTCAGCCTTGGGTAAATGCCTTGATTCAGGCCTATGATCCGAGCGTTGAAGTGATCTGGCTGAAAAATGATGGCGATCATGTTCAAGCCAATCAAGCATTTTTAAAACTGGCCGGATCTGCACGTAGCCTACTCACCGTGGAGCGCCCTGCGCTAAACTTTGTCCAAACGCTGTCTGCGGTTGCGACTAAAACCGCCCACTATGTCAAAGAGCTACAAGGCTTAAATACCAAACTGTTAGATACCCGCAAAACACTTCCGGGTCTGCGTATTGCACAAAAATATGCCGTGGCCATTGGCGGTGGTCAGAACCATCGTTTGGGCCTGTTCGATGCCTTTTTGATTAAAGAAAATCATATTATGGCAGCGGGTGGCATTACCCAGGCGATTGCCAAGGCCCATCAGATTGCGCCGGGCAAACCAGTTGAAGTCGAAGTGGAAACTTGGGATGAGCTGAATCAGGCACTCGAAGCCCATGCCGATATCGTGATGCTAGACAATTTCACTCAGCAGCAGATGATCGACGCGGTGCAACATGTGGCCGGTCGCTGCAAACTGGAAGCCTCAGGCAACATCACGATTGATAATTTACGTGAAGTCGCGAGTACCGGCGTAGATTATATTTCTATGGGTGTATTGACCAAAGATGTCAAAGCCATTGATCTGTCGATGCGTTTCAATGCTTAAGCCTAAATGGGATAGATGACCGTAGAGGGTGCGAAGCACCCTTTTTTTATTTTTAGAAAAATTTTTTGCGTATATTTTGCTCAATTTTCTATCTTAGACCTTAATCATCATCGTCGTCCCGATTACCTCGGCGATCGCGGTCATCATCGTCACCATCACGGTCGTTATATCTTCCGCTATCCTCATCACGATCCTGATTTAATACTGAACGCTCGTCATCTTCACGATTATTGCCCCAGTCACAGGCAGTTAATCCAAACACGCCCAGCAATGAAATTGCACAAAGCCACTGTTTCATGTCGCATTCCTCATTGTGATCTCGCCTGATCCAATATCGATGCAAAACCGGTTCAGATATAGCCGATTCATGTCGGATTTTTGTGATGAAGCTTTGTGATGCAGTTTTTTCATACAGTAATTGCTGGAATTTCAGGCATAAAAAAACGCATCCGTAGATGCGTTTCTCAGCATGGGATGGATTACCAGCCTAAAGCTTCTTGCTGTTTTTTCACCAGTTCCTGGATGCCTTTCTCGGCCATTTCCAGCATGGCATTCGATTGTGCGCGGGTAAATGGTTTGTCTTCTGCAGTACCTTGAATTTCAATAAATTCACCAGCCTGAGTCATCACCACATTCAAATCGGTTTGACAGTTTGAATCTTCTTCATAGCAAAGATCCAGTAAAACTTCATCTTTGAAAATACCAACAGAAACCGCAGCCACCAAACCTTTTAATGGATCATGTTTGATTTTTTTTCTTTCCAGCAAGACGTTCATGGCATCGACCAAGGCCACCGCAGCACCGGTAATCGCTGCAGTACGGGTACCGCCATCGGCCTGAATTACATCACAGTCGATGGTAATGGTATTTTCACCCAGCTTTTTCAGATCGACCATTGAGCGCAAGCTACGACCAATCAGACGCTGAATCTCCTGGGTACGGCCACTCTGTTTGCCACGTGCCGCTTCACGGTCACTACGGGTATGAGTTGAACGTGGCAACATGCCATATTCAGCAGTCACCCAGCCTTGGCCCTGACCTTTGAGGAAACGCGGTACAGAACTATCCACACTGGCAGTACAGAGTACTTTGGTATGACCAAATTCAACCAATACAGAGCCTTCCGCATAACGTGTATAGTTACGGGTAATTTTCACTTCACGTAATTGATCTAATGCTCGCTGGTCGATACGCATAATAAGTCCTGTATGGGTTCAAAATAATTGCGGCTCAGTATAGCAGAAGCCTTTGCCAAGATTAGGCAGCCTGGTGATTCATTTACAAAATCAATGCATCAGCTCGCTACGAGATGTCAAAATTCTGCCGATCTGTGGCACTACGATTTGATTTAATTTTTGCTAGACTAAAACTCCCTATGAGGGAAGGCAGTGACAGGAAACCCATTTATGTCCTTACGTGAAGATCGCAAGCAGCAAAGTCATCAGGCACTACTCGATGCGACACTAGCATTCAGCAGTCAGGGCCGCGCTTTCAGCACGATCAGCCTACGTGAAGTCGCGAATGCAGTCGGAGTAGTACCAACGGCGTTCTATCGGCACTTTCAGGATATGAACCAGTTGGGTCTGGAATTGCTGGATCAGGTTGCGATTCATATCAAGGGCGTACTCAATCAGCTGGGGCAGGCTTATCTGTATCAGCCGAATACCCGAACCCACACCGGGCTTGAGCTCTTCTTTCAGGCCGTCGAATATCATCCTGAACCCTGGATTTTTTTTGTGGCAGAACGTTGGGGCGGTTCGGACGTGTTACGTGTCGGCATTGAACGGGAAATTCATTTTCTGGCTGAAGATGTCATGCATGAACTGGCCAAGATGCAATCTACCCGACATATTCAGGCATCACAGGACTTGCAGGCTCTGGCACAGATGCTGATTGAACTGTCCCTGAACTGGGCCATGGGCTGGATTCATCTGCAGCATCAGGTTGATCCAGAGCTGCGCCGCGCTCAATCCAATGCCTTTAAAACCCAAAGCGTGCTACAGATGCAGCTCTTGCTACGTGGCATTTTGCACTGGTACCGGCGACCTGCCGAAACAGTTGAAACCGCAAGCCCTGTGCTCAATGAAGCGGTCATTCCTCCAGTCTAAATAAAAAAAACCTGCATCATGATGCAGGTTTTTTTTACTGATCGTCAGTTCAGACTTATTTGGCTTTACGCTCTTTCTCGATCAGGTAATTCACCACCTGAATGACTTTGGCATCATTACCCTGCACAATATATTTACCATTCACGGTCACTGCCGGAACACCACTTAACTGATACTGAGCAGCCAGATTTTTGGCTTGGGCAATTTTCGAAGTGATCGGGAAAGATTTATAGGTGCTGTTAAATTTTGCTTCAGAAATACCATAGCGGGTATAGAACTTAGCCAGTTGTGCCTGTTCTAAAATTGGACGTTGCTTGTCATGAATATCATGGAATAATTGTAAATGTGCTTTTTGACGCACACCCAATGCTTCAGACACATAATAAGCACGTGCTGCCTGTTCCCAGAGTGGATTCATTGCAGCCGGCGTACGTACAAAACGTACATCTTTTGGTAATTTTTTCAACCAGCCCTGCATATGTGGTTCAAGCGCGAAACAGTGACCACAGCCGTACCAGAAGAATTCACGTACCTCAATTCTGCCCGGTTTTTCGACTTTGACTGGTTTTGCAACCACCTGATAGTCCTGACCTGCCACAAAATTGGCCATAGCATTGCCTGAAAAGGCCAAAACAGATGCGGCAACAGTGCCTAAAAGGAATTTTTTCATTCGGATTATCGTCCTCTAAATCATTATGCTTAGTTTATGTGTTCACTATAAATCAATTATGCCGGTTTCGTTTTCATTCTGTGAACTTTTTTGCTGCTTTTATCGCTTTTTCTGCCAGAATCGCTACACTAAACCATCGAACTGATTTTCAAGGTTTTAAATCAGTTTCTCTGGCCATTCGGCACATATATATTTTTAGCTAATCATGACTGATTGAGGTGACACCGATGTCGCAATTGAATGTTGATCCACAAGAAATTGCCAAGTTTGAAGCATTTGCAGCTATATGGTGGGATCAGCATTCCGAGTTCCGCCCCTTGCACATGATTAATCCACTGCGTTTAAACTGGATTGATGAACATGCCGGAGGCCTGAGCGGCAAAAAAGTGCTGGATGTCGGCTGTGGTGGCGGTATTCTGGCCGAAAGCATGGCGCGACGCGGTGCCGATGTACTCGGGATTGATATGGGCGCAGCCCCTTTAAATGTGGCACGCATCCATGCCGAACAGGAAGGTGTGAACAATATTGAATATCGTCAGGTGCCGGTTGAGCAACTGGCAGAGGAACAGGCTGGCCAATATGACATCGTGACCTGCATGGAAATGCTAGAGCATGTGCCAGATCCGGCATCGATTATTCAGGCCTGTCACAAGCTGGTCAAGCCAGGTGGTCATGTATTCTTCTCGACCATTAACCGTAATCCAAAGTCCTATTTATTTGCGATTATCGGGGCAGAATATGTCTTGCGCATGCTGGCCAAAGGCACCCATGATTACAGCAAATTTATCAAGCCGTCTGAACTGGCACATGATATTCGTAACGCTGGTTTAAAGCTCAAAGACATGACCGGTCTGCACTATAATCCGCTGACCAAGCGTTATTGGCTGGCACCGAATGTTGATGTGAACTACATGGTTTATACCGTGAAAGATAGCGCAGCAGAGACCACAGCATGAAAGCCGTTTTATTTGACCTAGATGGAACCCTGATTGATACCGCTGCCGATTTTATCCGAATTATCCAGCAGATGTGCCGTGAAGAAGGCCGCCCACTGGTTGCACCCGAGCTGATTCGTACCCAGGTCTCCGAAGGCGCTCGCGCTATGGTGAAACTGGTTTATCCGGAACTGCAACTAGAAGATCCGGTCTTTCTGCAACACCGTCAGCGCTTTCTGGACATGTACGGCGCAGATATTGCGGTCGATACCGATCTGTTTGATGGCATGTATCCATTACTTGAACAGCTAGAGGAAAATGACATTCCTTGGGGGATTGTGACCAATAAACCGCGCTGGCTCAGCGAGGCTTTACTGCAAGCGCTGAACCTGAGTGAACGCTGCGCAGTGCTGGTATGTCCGGAAGATGTCACTCGGACCAAACCCGATCCTGAACCGATGTATCTGGCAGCCAAGCAACTGAATCTTGCCGCGGAAGACTGTATCTATGTCGGAGATCATCCCCGAGATATTGATGCCGGCCGTCATGCCCAGATGCTGACCATTCTGGCTGCTTATGGTTATTTGCCGTTGCAATACAAAGACGATTTAAACGCCTGGCAGGCCGACCATATCGTGCATACTGTGACAGAATTACATCAATTGATTCAGACACTAGTACTGAAGCAGCATACTGCGGTATCTTGAACGCTTAACACTAAATAATAAGAAGTGAGGAGGTAGATAATGAAATATTCAGCATATCAACCTCGCCCCGATCTGCTCAAGGATCGTATCATCCTAATCACAGGTGCGGGCGATGGCATTGGACGTGCAGCAGCAATCAGTTATGCCTTGCATGGCGCAACTGTGGTGCTGCATGGGCGTACCTTAAACAAACTCGAAGTCATTTATGATGAAATTGAAAGTTTGGGTGCGCCGCAACCTGCCATCTTGCCGCTACAACTATCGAGTGCGTCAGAACGTGATTATGAGCTTTTGCTCGATACGCTAGACCGTCAGTTTGGTCGTCTGGACGGCATTCTGCACAATGCCGGCATTTTAGGCGAACGGGTTCCCTTGGCGGATTATCCGGTCAATGTCTGGGATGATGTGATGGCGGTCAATCTGCGTGCACCCTTTGTCATGACCCAAGCGCTGTTACCGTTATTATCCAAATCCGAACATGCTTCTGTGGTTTTTGCCAGCTCAGGTGTAGGCCGCGAAGCCCGCGAACGCTGGGGTGCGTATTCGGTTTCTAAAATTGCTATTGAAGCGGTAAGCCAGTTATTTGCCAAAGAGCAGGTACATCCGAATATCCGTTATAACTGCATCAATCCCGGGGCAACGCGGACTGCCATGCGCGCCAAGGCCTATCCGAATGAAGATCCGAAAACCCTGCCTACCCCCGATTCAATCATGCCGGCTTATCTATATTTGATGGGTAATGACAGCCTGCATATGAATGGCCAGAGTATTGATGCACAGGATTAAATTATTCTGTCTGTCATTCAGGGAGCAATCGCTCCCTTTTTATTTCATTTTTAGTCATATTCAGCGCATAAATCTTAAGTAAGTTCACCCCGCTCGCATTGAGTTTCATTAAAATAACAGCATACTAAGCCCCACTATATTTCACTCGAGTGCATCATGACTGAATTAAACAATATTACGGTGACCCATTTAGACGATGGCATGGTGTCGCTGCTGATTGATGAAGCCAGTATCGTGGATGACATCAAAGCACTCGAAAATGCTCAGAAACTCAAATTGTTCGAGCAATTTGTATTTTCACATCAGGATCTGAATTTTGAACATGCCTATTATTATGTGACCGGAATTGAAAAATTAGACGATTGTTATCGTCTGGCCAAGCATTTTGTTTATCGCATTAAGATTGAAGGACAACCAGAAATCGAACATGTCATCAGCAATCAGGGCAAAGCCATGACCGCTGAAGATGTACGTACTTTTATCCAGGCACATGTACATAAATCACTAATGGATTATACTGACCTGAACTACGCTTATTAAAAGCCAAGCAATTTATAGAGAGAGTACTTTTGAAAAGTACTCTTTTTTTAGCTGATTTTTTTAAAAAAAGAATTTATTAATCGAATTTTCACATCATTTTTATAAAATTATACGGTTTTTCAAATAAATCTATATGAACTATGCTTCTTATATCGCCAGATAGATCAGACAGGAGTACAGCATGGCTGACCAGAAACGAAAAATTGAAACAATTCATAAGATTGAACAATTACAATTATCACAGGCCCTGATTGTGGCATTAGATGATGCCCTGCAAGCGGAATCAGTCGCTGAAGCGATTCACTCCTTACAGGGTCTAGCAGAACAATGGAATTAATCTTGAGATAAACCGATAAAATTTTCTGCCATTTCAGTAGAGGATTGATTATTTTACGAGTGATTCAATGCTGCTTTTTTGAACAAAATCATCGATTTTCGCTTGCATGTTTGCCCTCGCTTTGATCAGATAAGAACATAGCTCTTTATACCGAGCCTTATGATCAAGACCGCAGTCTGATATTATGACATCATCATAATATCTCTGCATTTGTTATAAAACTTGTGCCTGCTGTAGAAGATGAACAATTTAATGAGGGTTCAACATGAAAAAGGTTTTGGTGGCACTGGCAATTTCTTGCAGTACATTCATGCTGAGCAATGTCGTCATCGCTGCCCCTCATTTCAATGATGAATCCCGTATGGATTCACGTCATGGTCATGACAAGAAGAAAGCCCGTGAGTTCCGAGAGGAAGATCAGCAGGATAACCGCCGTATGCGTGAAGAACGCGGGGTGAAACGCCTGCAACAGTTACGCTGGCAGCCGGGTTATGTGATGCCGCAGCATTATCGTGGCAATGGCTATAAAGTTGAATATAAAGACCATCGCCTGCCTCGACCTGACCGCAAGCAGCAATGGTACAAAGTCAATAATGACTATATTCTGGTGGATTCTGAAAACAACAGCATTATCCGGATTGTGGGTGACTAGTTCATAAGAGCATTCAAATTTAATCTTCTTTCAGGCCCAACCATGTTTGGGCTTTTTTATTTCACTGGCTGAAAATTGTTTATCCGCAAATCTTGCTGCTTTTCCAGTTTTCAGACTGCGTGATTCATCTACTAAATTTCTTCATGAATTTAACAATTTAACTAAATAGCCCTCACGCTTTCTATGTACTTGTTCGCTAATTTAGTCTCATCGAAATTAGATATACATCTTAAGGTGAGAGCCATGAAAAAAGTCTTAACTACAATCGCGTTATCTCTAAGTGCTTTGTTAGCTACTTCTGCAATGGCAGCACCACAGCATGACTCGCGTTATGACCATAATCCGCATAAACCGGCACCACACTGGAATGCCAAAGATAGCAAGAAATGGAATGACGACCGCCGTCATAACAACCGTATGGTCAATCCAAGCCGTGATTGGCGCGTAGGACAAACTTTACCTCGTCAATATGACAACAACCGTTTTGAAGTGAGTGATCGCGAAGCACGCCGTTTACCAAATACCGGCCGTTTCCAGCAATGGTACAAGGTCAACAATGACTACGTTCTGGTGAATGAGCGTACCAACAAAATTGTACGCATCATGAACTAAGCTTTTTCCATTACTGCTCGTCTTGCAGACACCTGAAGTCCCCTTCAGGTGTTTTTTTATATCTGCACTTCCACTTGCATTTTTTTTCATTAGAATCAAAGCTGGATCTTCAATCATTGAAATGGGCACAGCATGACTTCAGCAGAAACGTCACAAAGCACAACTTTGCAATATGTGCACTGGTTTCGCCATTCTGCGCCTTATATCAATGCGCACCGCAATAAAACCTTTGTAATCATGTTTGATGGCGAAGCCGTCTTAAATGATAACTTTCAGCATATTATTCACGATATTGCTTTATTACATTCTTTAGGCATTCGGCTGATTCTGGTACATGGTGCACGTCCGCAAATTAACCAGAATCTGGCTCAAAGCCAGATTACGACGCCTTTTTACCAGCAGCGTCGGGTCACCACACGTGAATCTTTAAGCTGCGTGATGAATGCCGTCGGTTCGATCCGCCTACAAATTGAAGCACTGCTGTCTATGGGACTGGCCAATTCGCCGATGTATGGCGCCCGGATTGATACCGTTTCAGGGAATTTTGTCACCGCCAAGCCGTATGGCATCCGCGATGGTATCGATTTTCAGTTGACCGGTGAAGTGCGCGCGGTTGATACCGATGCGATTCAGCGCCATCTGGACAGTCATAATATTGTGGTGCTTGGCCCGACCGGTTATTCCACTACCGGAGAAGTTTTTAATCTGCTGGCTGAAGAAGTCGCTACCAAAACTGCGATTCGCCTCAAGGCAGATAAACTGATTTTTCTCGGTAAGCAGCATGGTCTGATGGACAGTAACGGCCAACTCAAACGCGAAGTGACACCGCAACAACTGGATGATTTTATTCCGGTCGAGCAAGATGCATTGGAAAGAGGATTACAGTTAAAAGCCGCACAGGAAGCCTCCATGAACGGCGTACATCGGGTGCATCTGATTTCTTATGCCTATGATGGTGCCCTGCTGGAAGAACTGTTTACCCGTGATGGTTCCGGCACTCTGGTCACCGATGCACATTATGAAGAAGTGCGGATGGCAGATATTCAGGATGTCGGTGGCCTGATCGGTTTGCTGCGTCCATTGGAAGAAGAAGGTATTCTAGTTTATCGCTCCCGTGAACGTCTGGAAAATGAAATCAACCAGTTTGCCGTAATCGAACGGGACGGCATGATTCTGGCCTGTGCCGCCCTCTACCCGATTCCGACCACGGGTGATGAATTGCGTTCTGCAGAAATCGCCTGCGTTGCAGTACATCCAAGTTATCGCAAGTCTAACCGGGGTAGCCAGATCCTGCATTATCTTGAAGAAAAAGCCAAAAGCATGCAGATTCAGCAGCTGTTTATTCTAACCACCCGCACCGCGCACTGGTTTCTGGAACAGGGCTTTGAACCGGCTTCAGTCGATGATCTGCCGGATGCCCGTCAGGCTTTTTATAATTATCAACGCAATTCCATTGTTTGCAAAAAGTCACTTTAAAGTGACTTTTTCTTTTGGTGCCTTAGCTTAATTTTAGATAAAGATATCTGGCAATCTCGATTTAAATTTTAAAATTGCAATGCTGCTTTTCAGCTAAACATATCAGCAGATTAGATTTAAAGAAATAATTATAAATTTCATAAGTTTGATTAACTTAAATAGTAAATATTCATTTTTATATAAATCACTTTTTCGCATAAGTTTTGCGCTTTTTTATTTACCTTTTTTCTTCATTAGAAATTCCTGAATAGTTATTTTTTTGAAAAAACAAAAACGATTAGCGTGTGTCTAAGTTTTCATTCACTAGTTTGTCATTTTCGGGAGTTTTGATTCATGCGCCAATCTCATGTTCAGTTTTTAGCAAAGACTGTGGTACTTGGTACTGCGATGGTGGGTGTCATGATGCTTTCAGGCTGCTCGAAAAAAGAAGAGACCATTACCCTGAATATCGGTTTCCAAAAATACGGCGTATTACCTATTTTAAAAGAACGCGGTACGCTGGAAACCAGCTTAAAACAGCAAGGGGTCAATGTGAAATGGGTAGAATTTCCGGCTGGCCCGCAATTGCTTGAAGGCCTGAATGTCGGCAGCATCTCTTTTGGTGAAGCCGGTGAAGCACCACCGATTTTTGCCCAGGCGGCCAACTCAAATCTGGTCTATGTGGCCAATCAGCCGCAAGCACCTAAGGCCGAAGCCTTGATTGTACCGAAAGATTCACCAATCCAGTCTATTCAGGATCTGAAAGGCAAACGGGTAGCCCTGAACAAAGGTTCAAATGTGCATTACCTGCTGTTAAAAGTTCTGGAAGCCAACAAGCTGACACTCGGTGATATTGAAGTGATTTATCTACCACCTTCCGATGCACGTGCTGCATTTGAACGTGGTGCAGTTGATGCCTGGGTCATCTGGTCTTTGCAGCTGCTGAACATCAGATTGGTGCGCGTGTCATTGCCAGCGGTGAAAATGTGGTGAGCAACCACCAATTCTATCTGGCAGATCGCAAGTTCGCAGAAAGCCATCCTCAGGTGGTACAGGCGGTTGTCAATGAACTAAACCTGACCACGGACTGGGTCGCAAAAAATCAGGACGCTGCCGCTCAGCTCCTGCAAAAACCGACAGGTCTAGCCGTCGATGTCTTAAAAACCTCTATTTCACGCATGGGCTTCGGTGTTAAACCCCTCACGACTGACGTGATTCAAAAACAGCAACAGGTCGCCGATGCGTTTTATGCGCAGCAGCTGATTCCACAAAAGCTGAATATTGATGCAGCAATTATTAAATAACAGCAGAATAATTCGAGAATAAAGATGAGTCATTTAAAAACAGTTTCTTATATCAGTTTAGCGTTATTGAGCTTTAGTCTGACTGGCTGTCAGAAACAGGAAGCACAGCAAAAGACTGCTGCAGACACCAAAGCAACACAACCGGTAAAAACCATTGCGATTGGCTTTCAGAAATCAGCCTTGAATCTGCTGGTGGCACGCGATGAAAAGCTATTAGAACAACAATTCCCGAGTGCCAAAATTGAATGGAAAGAGTTTCCGGCAGGGCAGTGGATTATGGCTATGTGGGAAATACTCCGCCTATTTTTGCACAGGCGGCAGACAAAGCCCTGAGCTACGTGGCCTTTGAAAAAGTGGCGGGAAATTCTTTGGCCGTGGTCGTGCCGAAAGACAGTGCGATTCAAAACATTCAACAGTTGAAAGGAAAACGGATCGCGGTTCAAAAAGGTTCAAGTGCCCATGAACTTCTGGCCAAAACCCTGGAAAAAGCAGGATTGGAGTGGTCAGAGATTCAAGCCATTTGGCTTCCCCCTGCGGATGCACGTGCTGCTTTTGACAAAAAAGCCATTGATGCCTGGGCAATCTGGGATCCCTTTCTGGGTGCAGCCGAGTTCGACAGCAAGGTTAAGGTGCTGATTGAATCCAGTGACTTTCCACAAACCTACTCCTTTTATATCGGCAATCCCGAATTTATTCAGAAGCATCCGGATAGTCCCGGGAAGTTTATTCAGGCTTTAAATGCCTCTGACCAGTGGATTCTTAAAAACCAGGCTGTAGCTCTAGATATTTATCAGAAAAGTACCGGTCTGAAACCAGAGGTGGCAAAGATTGCATTTGAGCGTCGTCTTAAACCTTCGCCGGTACAACCATTAACGACGGAAGTGATCAAAGCCCAACAGAATATTGCCGATCTCTTCCAGCAGGTTCAACTGATTCCCAAAACTATCAGCGTTCAGAAACATATCTGGTCGCCAGCAGCCACACATTGATTAGCAAACAAGATGATTTAATTTAAGGAATATCACATGAAAATTTTCTGGTTTATCCCCACTCATGGCGACAGTCGTTACTTAGGCACCAGCAAGGGCGCACGTGTTGTAGATCATGCCTACATGAAGCAGATTGCCGTTGCGGTAGATAACTTAGGTTATGAAGGTGTCCTGATTCCAACCGGCCGTTCTTGTGAAGATCCATGGTTAACCGCAGCCAGCCTGATTGATGCGACCAAAAAATTAAAATTCCTGGTGGCGTTGCGCCCGGGTGTGACCACGCCGGCACTGGCTGCACGCATGGCTGCGACCTTTGACCGTTTGTCCAATGGCCGGGTGTTGCTAAATCTGGTCACTGGCGGTGACGAACAGGAACTAAAAGGTGACGGCGTCTATGAAGATCACAAAACCCGCTATAAAACAGCAACTGAATACACCACCATCTGGCGTGAAATTTTAAAACGCTCACATACCGGTGAAAGCTTTAGTTTCCATGGCGAACGCTTAAGTGTCGATGATGCAAAATTGCTGTATCCACCCATTCAGCAGCCGCATCCGCCTTTATGGTTTGGTGGCTCATCGGATGATGCCATTGAGCTGGCCACGGATCAGGTCGATACTTACTTGACCTGGGGCGAGCCACCGGCAGCAGTCAAAGAAAAAATTGCAGTGGTAAAAGCCAAGGCTGCAGCTAAAGGTCGTGAACTGAATTACGGGATCCGTTTACACGTGATCGTACGCGAAACCAATGAGCAGGCCTGGGCGGCGGCTGAAGAACTGATTCAATATGTGGGTGATGCCACTATCGCTGCAGCCCAAGCCAAGTTCAAATCCATGGACTCGGTCGGTCAGCGCCGTATGGCAGAACTGCACAATGGCGATCGCAGCAAACTCGAAGTTTCTCCAAACCTCTGGGCAGGTGTGGGTCTGGTTCGTGGTGGTGCAGGTACGGCACTGGTCGGCGATCCGGAAACTGTCGCTGCACGTATCCAGGAATATGCCGATCTGGGGATCAGCACCTTTATTTTCTCAGGCTATCCACATCTGGAAGAATCCATCCGTTTTGCAGAACTGGTATTCCCTTTACTTCCACTGGAAACCCAGCAAAAACTCACTCAACCAAACTTGACCGGTCCATTTGGTGAAATCGTGGCGAACAACTACACACCGGACGAGAACAAGCAGGCTGAGAAAATTAAGGAGTCTGCTTAATGTCAAAAGTCGTTTCCGTTGAAACCCTGACCCCAAAGCAGGTTTCACGTGGAACAATTCTGGGGCAGCATCTGCTGCCCTGGCTGGTTCCAATTTTCTTGATTGCAGTTTGGCAAATTGCCTCTAGCACAGGCCTGCTGGAAAGCCGGATTCTGCCTGCACCGAGTGCCGTGGTTTTAGCCTTCTGGAATTTATTGCTCAGCGGTGAACTGTGGACGCATGTGCAAGTCAGTGCGGGGCGTGCCATCAGCGGCTTACTGGTGGGTGGTGGTTTGGGCCTATTGCTGGGTCTGTTAAATGGTTCATCCAAAACCGCCTCTACCCTGCTCGATACGACCTTGCAGATGATTCGGAATATTCCTGCACTGGCCCTTATTCCCCTAGTGATTTTATGGTTCGGGATTGATGAATCTGCCAAATTGTTTCTGGTGGCGATTGGGGTATTTTTCCCGATTTATATCAATACCTATCATGGGATTCGTTCTGTCGATCCGCAATTGATCGAGATGGGCAAAAGCTACGGCTTAACTCGCTGGCAACTGTATAAAGAAATTATTCTGCCGGGTGCGATGCCGTCAATTCTGGTCGGACTGCGTTTTTCTCTGGGTCTGGTCTGGGTACTGTTAATCGTTGCCGAAACCATTTCTGCCCAGTCCGGTATTGGATATATGACCATGAATGCACGTGAATTTTTACAAACCGATGTGGTTTTGGTAGGTATTTTACTGTATGCCCTGCTCGGCAAACTGGCCGATGTTCTGGCCGTGGCCTTAGAGCGATTCCTGCTGCGCTGGCATGCCGGCTATCAAAAATAAAGAATAAATGAGGAGCATGTGATGACTGATCTCAGTTTAGGGCGTCATGCCAATGACCCGATTGTGCCACTGGACCAACCTGCGGCAGATATCAATCCTGCTGCAGTGATCGGTGCCGAAATTATCATTGAACAGCTGCATAAGTTTTACGGTTCGGTCAAAGTTCTGGAAGATCTGAACCTGCATATCCAGCCGGGTGAATTTCTGGCAATTGTCGGTCGCAGTGGTTGTGGTAAAAGTACCTTATTGCGCCTGATTGCCGATCTGGAACAGCAAAGCTACGGCGAAATCAAATTCAAATCAGCCCGGCATATTCGCGAAGGCATTACTGCCGATGATATCCGGGTGATGTTTCAGGACCCTCGCCTGCTGCCTTGGCGTAGCATCAAACAGAATGTACAGTTAGGCCTGGGCAAAGAGCAGCATGCCAAAGCCTCTCAAATGCTGGAAAAGGTCGGACTCAAAGAAAAAGCCGGACTGTGGCCTTCACAGCTTTCTGAAGGACAACGGCAACGTACCGCCTTGGCGCGGGCATTATCGCATCAGCCGCGTATTCTGCTGCTGGATGAACCCCTCGGTGCTCTAGATGCCCTGACAAGACTGGAAATGCAAAACCTGATTGAACGCCTATGGACCGAGCAAGGCTTTACCGCCATTCTGGTCACGCATGATGTCAGTGAAGCCGTGCAACTGGCAGACCGGATTATCTTGCTGGACAAAGGCCATATTGCCAAAGAGTTTAGGGTCAATTTGCCACGTCCCCGGCAAAAAAGTGTGACATTTGCAGAACTGGAACAGCAGGTCTTGCAGGCAGTTTTAGCGACCTAAATACTCAATCCAACCCAAAATCGCGCATGGTTTTGGGTCTTATTCTTATAAAAAATACTTTTAAGGACATTTTTATCAGATTCATTTCAGTATTATTCTTCTCTTGCATTGATGAAGAAAAAAGATGAATAAATGAAGTATTTTCAGAAACTTGAATTTCTCTCCCGGTGTAGATGCATTTAGCCTGTTTTAAATATTGATCTAGATAATAAATCATCATTATTCAAAAAATTAGCCTGTGACTGTGTGCACAAATCTGATGATTTGCCGTACAATTGAGGATTCCCTTTTTCATTGTTTTTTATATTTGCTAATGGAACAAAAAAAGAGTACTCAAAAACGCAATCAGCTGCTAAATGCTGCACTAGACGTATTTTCCCTATATGGTTTTAATGGGGCAAGTCTGGATGAAATCGCACAAATTGCAGAAATGCATAAGTCGAATATTTTCTATTATTATGAAAATAAAGAAGCCCTGTATGTCGAGGTATTAACTACCGTTCTACAAAAATGGCTGGCGCCTTTACAAACCCTTGAAGCTGAACTTGAACCTGAAGAAGCGATCACCAATTATTTGATGCAAAAAATTGAAGTATCACGTACCCAGCCTAAAGCATCCCGTTTATTTGCTTTGGAGGTGATTCAAGGTGCACCGCATATTCTGGAAATTTTAAAAGGTCCGCTGAAAAAACTGGTTAAGCGTAAAGCCAAAGTGATTTCCAACTGGCAGGAGCAAGGCAAGATTTCTGCAGATATTGATCCTGAGTTACTGATTCTGAATATTTGGGCGATTACCCAGAACTATGCAGACTTTGCCACTCAAATGGAAATGGTCACGGGTAAAACTTTGCGTAACCGCAGCATGCAGCAACGCATTATCCAGCATACGGTACACATGATGTTATACGGCGTGATTCCACGTACGGATAAATAAGCAAGCGCTTCTGATTGGCACACGACCATAGCTGCTATGGTCGCCGAGCAAACTTAACTTTCCTATTTATTTTACCATTTGATATAAATCTAATAATTTTTTCGCACCCAATAACAGATTTTCTTCCCAATCCAGATGCGCAGTCTCATTGGCTCCATCACTAATGTATTTCACTGAAATCAGCCGAACGCCCAGCTTTTTACAGACTTTGGCCAAGGCATAGCCTTCCATATCGACCAAATTACACGCCACTTTTGAAATACCGGTTTCAAAGCTGTCGCCTGTCCCACAAACCCCTTTCGGCAAATGGTCAAAGAAAGAATCCAGCTCAATCGCACCCGGGAAATGCTGATCCATCGGGGTCATGCCGACCTCAAAGCCGAGGGGTGAAACATCCATATCACGCTGTACAAATTGCGTGACTTCGACCAGTTCATGCGCATTGAAATGCGAACTCCCCGCGCTTCCCAAATTTAGCAAGGTACTGCAACCGGTGTTCTGAATCACCTCAAAGGCTTTAAAGGCTGCGTTGACTTTACCAATCCCGCTGTAATGCACCCGAATGCCTTCTGCTTCAAACAAGCCTTTGGATTCATTGGGTAGAGCCATGATGAGCGCCAGATCGGACATTCGAAACACCTGATATCAAGAAAAATCCTGACATTAGAAAACAAAACCGGCTGAATGAAAAGCACCAGTGCTCTGATCAAATATACTTAGTGCGTAGAAAAACCAGCCGACTCAATTCCAAGGAAGATGAATTTTCAAGAAAAATATTGCATAAAAACACAACAGCAAGACGAAAGCGCGAGATTATGGCAATATATAGCCTCTCGATATTTCTAAGCACTTGATTTGCCCATGCAGCTGCTCCGTCTAAATGCTTTAGCCTCTCATTCTGAATTACCCAAAACTGCCGTGACCATCGGTAATTTTGACGGCGTGCATTTAGGCCATCAGGCGATGATCCGTCAGCTGCAACAGGTGGCCAAAGCACAGGGTTTAAAATCTGTGGTGATGATTTTCGAGCCGCAACCACTTGAATACTTTCAGGGTTATGATGCTCCACCGCGTATTTCATCGTTGCGTGAAAAAGTTGAATATCTGACTGAGCTGGGTGTGGACTATATCGCAGTGGCGAAATTTGACCATACTTTTCGCAGCCTGACTGCAGAAGCTTTTGCCGACATTTTAAAAGAAAAACTGAATGCCCGGCATCTGGTCTTGGGCGATGATTTTCACTTTGGTAAAAACCGTCAGGGCAATAGCGAATTCCTGCGCAATTACGGCTTTGAAGTGACCAATTTAAATACCATTGCTTTAGATGGTGAACGCGTCAGTTCCACCCGGATTCGCCAGACCTTGCAAGCCGGTGATTTAGCCTTGGCCGCACAATTGCTGGGCCGTCCCTATAGCATTACCGGGCGGGTGCAATATGGTGATCAGATTGGCCGAACCATTGATTTTCCCACCATTAATGTACGGCTCAACCGTCATAAGCCCTGCCTGAAGGGAATTTATGGGGTTGAAGTTATTTGCGAAACACAATCCTTAAAAGACAAAGTAAAAGCTGACTCTGCAACTCAAACCGGTATTGCGGGTTATGACCCGACTGCCCTGTTTGGGGCAGGTCATGTCGGCACACGTCCAGCCATTAAACAAGCACATCCAGAGTGGCGATTAGAAGTACATTTTCCAAATGTTTCTGCTAATCTGTATGGCCTGTTGATGCGGGTGACGTTCTTAAACTATTTACATGGCGAAAAGGACTATCCTTCGCTTGAAGCGCTAAAAGCCGGAATTGATGATGATGTCGAGAAACTGCTTGAGTTTCGTCGAAATCACCCCACATTTCCCTTTTAATATCCCATATTTTTATTGTAAAACGTGTCAGTGACATAACTGATTAGATTGGAAGACGACTTGCATGAGCGATAAGCAAACTCCTGAAAATGCAGTGGACTATAAAGCCACGCTAAACCTCCCAGGTACTGACTTTGCAATGAAAGCAAATTTGGCAGTACGTGAAGCGAAATGGTTAGAAGAGTGGTATGCCGACAACATTTATCAGCAGATTCGTGAATCGCGTATTGGCAAGAAAAAATACGTGCTTCATGACGGCCCTCCTTATGCCAATGGTCAAATTCATTTGGGTCATGCGGTCAACAAAGTACTCAAAGACATCATTATCAAAAGCCGTGTCATGGATGGCTTTGATGCACCGTATGTACCGGGCTGGGACTGTCACGGTTTGCCAATCGAACTCAAAGTCGAAGAAAAAGTCGGTAAAGTCGGCGTAAAAGTGGATGCATCTACCTTCCGTAAAGCCTGCCGTGAATATGCCTACACCCAAGTTGAGCTTCAAAAGAAAGACTTCGTACGTATGGGCGTATTCGGGGATTGGGACAATCCTTACTTAACGATGAACTTCAAACAAGAAGCTGACATCGTACGTTCATTGGGTGCAATCGCGAAAGCAGGTCATATCGAGCCAGGTCTGAAACCAGTCAACTGGTGTTTAGACTGTGGTTCATCACTCGCTGAAGCTGAAGTTGAATACGAAGATAAAAAATCTGACGCAATTGACGTCGGTTTCACGGTTGTAGACCTTGCTGATTTATCTGCACGTGTCGGCGTAGAAATCGCTGATCGTACGGATATCGTGATTTGGACAACAACGCCTTGGACCATGCCTGCCAACCAAGCGGTTGCATTACACGCTGAACTTGAATACCAACTGGTGAAAGCAATTGGTGAAGACAAAGCATCACAAAACTTCATCCTTGCGAAATCATTGGTTGAGTCTGCAACTCAGCGTTATGGCTTTACTGCATTTGAAGTGCTTGCTGAATTCACAGGTGCAAAACTTGAGAATTTAGTTCTTCAACATCCTTTAATTGCTGAACGCCAAGTCCCAGTGATCTTGGGTGAACACGTCACCGATGCTAGCGGTACAGGTGCAGTACATACCGCACCGGGCCACGGTGTGGACGACTATAAAGTTGGTTTACAGTACAACTTAAAAGTAGAAAACCCAGTCGGCGGTAATGGTGTGTATTTACCGACTTCGCCAATCTTCCCGGGCGAGCACATCTACAAAGCCAATCCAAAAATCATTGCAGCATTGACTGAAGCGACCAAGCTTTGGGCACACATGGTGATCAAGCATAGCTACCCGCATTGCTGGCGCCATAAAACCCCGATTATCTTCCGTGCGACCCCACAATGGTTCATCAGCATGGATGCCAAAGGTCTGCGTCAAAATGCACTGAATACGATTGAAAACGATATCAGCTTTGTACCGGACTGGGGTAAAAACCGTATCCAGGCGATGATTGAAGGTCGTCCGGACTGGTGTATTTCACGTCAACGTACTTGGGGTGTGCCAATTCCGTTCTTCGTACACAAAGACACCAATGAATTGCACCCACGTACGCCTGAACTGATTGAAGAAGTGGCTAAGCTGATCGAGCAAGAAGGCATTGATGGCTGGTATAACCGTGATGCCTCTGAGTTTATCGGTGCGGATGCTGAACAATACAACGCAGTTCGTGACACATTAGATGTCTGGTTTGACTCTGGTACAACGCACTATGCGGTACTGCGTGAACGTGAAGAACTGACTGATCCTGCTGATTTGTACCTTGAAGGTTCAGACCAGCACCGTGGCTGGTTCCAGTCGTCGTTATTGACCTCGATTGCGATTAACGAACGTGCGCCATATAAAGGTCTATTGACTCACGGTTTCGTCGTGGATGAAAAAGGCCGCAAGATGTCCAAGTCGATCGGTAACGTGATCACCCCACAAGACATCATTAAAGATATGGGTGCAGACGGCTTACGCTTCTGGATCGCATCTGCGGATTACCGTTATGAAATGACCGCAGGTAAAGAAATCTTTAGCCGTGCGTCTGACGGTTACCGTCGTATCCGTAACACGCTTCGTTTCTTGCTTGCTAACCTGAATGGCTTCAAACCATCAACAGATGCGCTTCCTGTAGATCAATTGATCGCGCTGGATCAATACATTCTGCAACGTGCATCTGAAGTGCAAGAAACCATTAAGAAAGCATACGAAGATATGAACTTCCATATCGTCACCACTACTTTAACGAATTTCTGTATTAACGACTTAGGTGGTTTCTACTTAGACATTATCAAAGACCGTCAGTACACCACTAAAGCGGATTCGCAAGCACGTCATTCTGCACAAACTGCATTGTATCACCTGGTACAGGCATTCGTGCGTTGGATGTCACCAATCCTGAGCTTCACTGCACAAGAAGCTTGGCCGTTAATTCCTGAGCAATCAGAGAAATACGTGTTCACGGCTGAATGGTATGATATTCCTGTGGCTTCAACTGCAAATGTAGTATCTGAAGCTGAATGGCAAACGCTCATTGCCGTGAAATCTGCAGTAAACAAATTCATTGAAACTGCACGTACCGCGAAAACTGTCGGTTCTAACTTGTCTGCCAAAGTTGAACTTTGGGCAAATGCCGAATTAAAAGCAGTGCTAGATAAGTTAAGTGATGAGCTTCGTTTCGTACTGATCACATCACAAGTGATCGTCAATGAGTTTGATGCAGCACAAGGTGAAGCGTCTGATCTTGAAGGCTTGAATGTGAAAGTTTCAGCAGCTAATGGCGAAAAATGCGTACGTTGCTGGCATGTATTACCAGATGTAAATACACATTCTGCACATCCTGGTCTATGCGGTCGTTGTATCATCAACCTTCCTACAGGCCAAGGCGAAGAGAGAAAATATGCCTAATACCCACACCAAAAAGGGCTTATTCCAGTTCTATCCACATAATTTATGGTGGGTTGGACTGGCCATTCTGGCGATCATTCTGGATCAATGGACCAAATGGATTGCAGTGACAAATCTGAACTATGCAGATCCTGTTCCTGTGCTGCCCTTTTTAAATTGGACACTGCTACATAACTATGGCGCTGCCTTTAGTTTCCTGTCCGATGCCGGTGGTTGGCAACGCTATTTCTTTACTTCACTGGCAGGTTTAGTGTCTGTAATCTTTGTGTTTTGGCTGATGCGCATGCCAAAAGACATGAAAATTTTACCATTGGCGATTGCCCTGATTCTGGGTGGTGCCATCGGTAATTTAATCGACCGGGTCAGCCTCGGCTATGTAGTCGATTTTATTCATGTGTATTACCAGAACAGCCACTTCCCTGCGTTCAATATCGCAGATAGTGCTATTACTGTAGGCACTATTCTGATGCTGATTGATACCTTTTTCTTAGAAAAACATCGAATTCAACGGGCGCAAGCACAACATGACTGATTTTATTCATCCTAACGAAGAAACCCGGGTTGCAGACGGTTCTAAAGTCGAGCTGCACTTTTCTGTCGCAATCGAAAATGGCGTGGAAATTGACAATACCCGTAGCCGTGAAGAACCGGTCAGCCTGGTGATTGGTGATGGCAATTTACTGCCTGGTTTTGAAAAAGCATTGTTTGGTTTACGTGCCGGTGACCGTCGTACGGTGAGCCTGCCGCCAGAAGATGCTTTTGGTCCATGGAATCCAGAAAACATCCAGAAATTTGATACGGTGAAGTTCGGAGAACGTCCGATCGAAGGTCACATGATCGAGTTTGAAGACAAAGCCAAAGCCACCCTGTATGGCGTGGTGAGATCGGTGAATGATGACATCACTGAAGTGGACTTTAACCATCCATTGGCAGGCAAAAACATCACCTTTGAAGTGGAAATCTTTAAAGTGACACCTGCGGGTCAGCAAGGCATTAAACTGATGTAAAACCTCAGCTAATTAACTGATTTTAAAAAAGCTCCTTCGGGAGCTTTTTATTTTCCGGATACAAATCATCTCTAGTCACCTTCCTGAAATCTGATTAATTTGATGATCAGACCCGAAGAAAGGATGAAACATGAAAATTTATATTGTGGTTGGGAGTGTTCGTGAGGGACGTACTGCGATTAAAGTGGCGCACTGGGTACTGCAGGAAATTAAAAGTTATGCCTTTAGCACTTTGGAAACTGAAATTGTCGATCTAAAAGAATGGGATCTTCCGCTGTTTTCTGGTGCTCATCCCCCATTGACCGGGATTTATGATCAGCCCAAACAGCAAGACTGGGCCGACAAGATTGCGCTTGGCGATGCCTTTATTTTTGTCACGCCTGAATACAATCATGGCTATAGCCCTGCCCTGAAAAATGCTCTGGATTATCTCGGCAAGGAATGGCAAGGCAAACCAGCAGCTTATATTGGTTATGGTGCGACTAACGGATCACGTTCGATTGACCAGATTCGTCAAGTCGGCACTCAACTTGGACTGGTGGATACCAATGCCGTGATTGAAATCCGGGACATCTTTGCGCGCAACAAAGATTATTCCTTCCAAGGCAATGA
Organism: Acinetobacter lwoffii; assembly: GCA_013530545.1. Lineage (GTDB taxonomy): Bacteria > Pseudomonadota > Gammaproteobacteria > Pseudomonadales > Moraxellaceae > Acinetobacter > Acinetobacter lwoffii_G. The sequence goes on along the minus strand of SPVA01000074.1, from coordinate 2,638 downwards.
ATTTGATAATAAAAACTTAAAAGCTGTAGTGGATAGACTGATTCAATATGTCAGTGCTTAATGACTGGACGACAGCCCTGTACGTTTTAGCCTACATGCAGCGCAGAGTTTAGCCGCTATGCGGTCGTTTTATGCGAGGCTATAGTCAAGTACATAGACAGACAGGAAGTCTGCTCAGCGATACGACAACAATAAAAAGCGCCAATCAACAGGACGTTGACAGATTAGACAGGAGTCAGATCTGAAAAGCAAATCCAGAAAAGCCTCGACAGGATGTTGAGGCTTTTCTGTTTAAACTTTAGGTTTAACTAGAGTAGTGATCGGAATGCATCAAACATCAACCTTAAAGCCGAGATCAACACCACAGGCGGCCTGCCCTCCCCGGATCTCCCAATTTTCTAGTGCACTTTCTCTCAGATGAATCAGAATATGATCTGCAGGAATGCCGATTTCTCCGAGACTTTTGACCATCTGCTGATACAAATTGCGCTTGGTCTCCAGACTGCGGCCAGCAAAACAGTCAATACTGATCAAGGTAAAATATTCAGGCTGAGCTAAATGGCTCATATAATGAAAACGATGCGCTTCATGCACGACCAGACGAATATTACGATCATATTCAGGCAGCTGAAAGGCAGTTTTCACACAATGAAATACGCTGTTAAGCAATTGTTCCTCAACTGCTTGAGGATATTGTTGCCGAACTTCAATTTGAATCGTAGGCATAGGAGTTTCCTTTTTATTATTTTATGGACGTTTTTATTTATATCAGTTGATGCATATCAAAAGAGTTTTCTCTCGCTAACATACAGCAAAATCATCACCGCAGTTTATGATTTGGTCAGAGGATCATTTTGAAACAGTATTTTTAAAATTATCTTTTAAAATTCGGCTGTCGGCTTTGACCTACAATCCATGCAGTTAAACTGCCCTATTGCGTTGTATCGCTTCAGGCTATATTCAGATCATACCAAGACAGGAAGTCTTGTAAGAAAAATAAAAAAATTCACGTAGCAGGATGCTGATCGGTATAACAGACATTATACCTTTAACAGAATATGAAAAGGCCTTCACAGGATGTAGAGGCCTTTTTCTTTCATGCCAGCATCAGCTTAAAAAGATTTTTATTCAGATGGTCAGCTCATGCTGCGTTATTCCACCTTTCAATAACTCATTTTCAGATAAGCATCCTAAAAGCAGAGGATTAAGGTGCTGTCATTTTTAACAAACCGGCTTGCGAACCATCTTGAATCACCCACAGTGAACCATCCTGTGCCTGAGCAACCCCGCGAATCCGCTCCTTCATATCCAGACGCTGGACTTCTTTCACTGGAGTCTGGGTCGTATCCACAATCACAATCGCCTTGGAAGACAGACCGGTCGCAATCGCTTTATTTTTCCATTTCGGGAAGACATTAGCCGTATAAAACATTAAATCTGAAGGAGAAATTACCGGAGTCCAATCCAGTGCCGGGGCCTCAAATTCAGGTCGGGTACTGTGGTCAGGAATCGGCTTGCCATCATAATGATCGCCATTGGACACTAACGGATAACCATAATTTTTAGCTTTGACAATCTTGTTCAGTTCATCGCCGCCTTTTGGTCCCATTTCGATCACCCAAAGCTGCCCTTTCGGATCAAAAGCCATGCCTAGAGGATTACGATGTCCAAGACTCCAGACCTGCTGGGCAATTTTACCCTGATTCATAAACGGATTATCGGCAGGGATTGAGCCATCATCATTCAGGCGAATAATTTTACCGGCGTTGGATTGCATATCCTGTGCAGGGTTGAATTGCTGACGTTCTCCTGAACTGATCCATAACTTACCATCCGACCCGAATACAATCCGATGGGCATAATGTCCCTGGCCTGAAAATTTCGGCACTTGCGTCCAGATCCGTTCAATTTGTGTGAGTTGAGGAGTGGCTTGATTTAGGTCCAGTTTGCCACGAATCACCACTGCACCATATCCGCCTTGGCCTTGTTCGGCATAGCTCAGATATACCCACCGATTCTTTGCAAAATCAGGATGTAAAGCAACTTCGCCTAAGCCACCCTGGCCTCCATATGCGACTTGAGGTATGCCTTTAACTTCAATTTTTTTCTTGGTTTTTGGATCAAAGAGCTGCAATTTTCCTTTGCGCTCAGTAATTAATAGTCGGCCATCCTTTAAAGTAGTAATCGCCCACGGCTCATTAAATTGAGCAACCTGTTCAACCTTATATTTTTGCAAGTTAGAAGAGACTGCATCCGATTTGGCAGCTGATGTAGAGGTCTCTTGAGTACTTCTAGAAGATGAATTCTCTGCATGACAGGCAGTAAACGCTAAAGCACAACAACTGAGTAGAATTTTTATTTTAAATTGCGACAACATTATCTTCTCCATACTGATTTATTGTTCAAATTAAAATCAAGATACAGAATTCCTGATGTAAATTCAGCAGAGAAAGGTAAATAGATACATTTTAAAAGCTATAAAACGATTTAATTTTGAAGTTTTATTTATATTTTTTACACATAAAAAAATCCCCCTCTGCCTTGGCGGAGGGGGATTTCGAATAATGAGCTGGCGATGACTTACTCTCACATGGGTAACCCCACACTACCATCAGCGCTAAGAGGTTTCACTTCTGAG